>NZ_JBVOOL010000008.1:0-285474 GCF_055664045.1 Kitasatospora sp. NPDC023385
CGGGTCTCCCCCTCCCCGTAGACCTTGTTCAGGCCGGTGGCGCGGGCGGCCGCCCGGCCGGTGCGGACGGCGGTCGCGGTCGACGTGGTCACGGGAACTCCTCGGTTCGTGGGCTTGTACCTCCATGCTCCGCGACGTGATCATGGTCTGGCGTCGCTCCGCCGGACGGTTGGCCCGACCGCCGCTGGGCGTACGGGGGGTCGGCTCCCTCCTCCTGCGGTATGACGTGGACCCTGAGGGAGGGCCGGTGGCCGGTCGGTGGCCGGAACCACTATCCTTCGTGACCGAATCCCGAACTGTTCGTCAGATGGCAAGGAAACATGACAACTTCCGGGGCTGGGAACATGCGAAAGGGTGAGCCGGGAGACTAGGCTCAGGGTGGTTTCGCAGGACGCCCGGATGGTGGAACGCAGACACGGGCAGCTTAAAACTGCTTGGCCGCGAGGCCGTGCCGGTTCGAGTCCGGCTCCGGGCACCGATCGACCGGCGGGGGCTCCGACGGCGCCCCCGCCGGGCGCCGTCCACCGGATCCTCCTCGCGGCGTATCCCGGAATTTTTGCCAAGCCATTACCCTTGTCCGAGGGCGGTGCAGTGCCGCCACGGAGGGAATGAGCAATGAGAAGCAGCAACCCGGTCTTCTCGCGGGAGGGGTCCTTCTCCCGCGACTCCGGCTACGCGGGGTTCGGCAACACCGCACAGGCCGGGGGCCCGCACGGCGCCAACCCCTACGCGGGTACCCCGTACGCCCAGCAGCCGCAGGATCAGGCCCCGCTGACCGACGAGCAGCTGTACCAGCTGTACAACGGGCCGTCGGCCGGCCCCGCGGCCACCGGGCGGATGACGCTCGACGACGTGGTCGCCCGCACCGCCATGACGCTGCTGACCCTGGTCGCCGCCGGCGCGGTGGCCTGGTTCACGTTGCCGTTCGAGAACTACGGGTTCGCGATCGGCGCCGGCCTGGTGGCCATGGTGGTCGGCCTGGTCGTCTCGTTCAAGCGCAGCGTCAGCCCGGCGCTGATCCTGGTGTACGCGGGACTTGAGGGCTTCTTCCTGGGCGCCCTGACGCACGCCCTCAACACCATGCTGAACGGCATCGCGATCCAGGCGGTGCTGGGCACGGCGGCGGTCTTCGGGGCGATGCTGTTCGCCTACAAGAGCGGCCGGATCCGCGTCACCCCGCGCTACACGAGGATCGGCATCGCGATCGCGATGGGCTTCGTGCTGCTGATGCTGGTCAACCTGGTCGCGATGGCGTTCGGTGCCGACATGGGGCTGCGTTCCGGCCCGCTGGGCATCGTGGTCGGCCTGATCGGCATCGGCCTGGGCGCCTTCTTCCTGTCGCTGGACTTCGCGGCGATCGAGGAGGCCATCGCCCAGGGCGCGCCGCAGCGCGAGTCGTGGCGGGCGGCCTTCGGGCTCACCCTGTCCCTGGTCTGGATCTACGTCGAGATGCTGCGGCTGATCGCGATCCTGCGCGGCGACGACTGACCGAGCCCCGCCGTAGCCACTGCCGCCGGGCCCCGGAGCGACTCGCTCCGGGGCCCGGCGGCTTTTCGCCTAGGCTCGCTGCCATGCATGACGTACAGCCCCCGGACGTGCGGGCCCTGGTCGAAGCCGTCGACGCCCTGGCGGACCGTTTCCGCTCCCTGCCGCAGAGCAAGCTGCTGGGCGCCGTGCCCGGACACGCTTCGCGGGCGGCGGCCGGGCTGGCACTGGCCCGGCGGCTGGCCGCGCTGGCCCTGGCGGCGGAGCACGGGCCGGCGCGGGACTTCCCGGACGCCGGGGCCTTCGCGGTGGGGGACCAACTGGCCGTCGCCGGACACGACCTGGCAGCCGCGCTCGCGGTACTGCCGGACGGCGCCGCGGCGGCCGACGAGGTGCTGGCCGCCGCGGTGGCGGCGGTGCGGGAGACGTCGGCGCTCTGCACCTGACGGCTGCCGCGGCCGGACGTGCCGAAGGCCGGCCGGGTCGGTAACCCCTTGACCCGGCCGGCCTTCGGCGCGCTGTGCGGTATGCCGCTGGTGATCCGGCGTCAGATGCTGGCGACGACCCGGTCCGCGAGCACGTAGACGGCTTCGTCGTCGGTGGAGAAGGTCAGCGAGTACGAGCCGGAGAAGCGCGAGCCGCCGAGCAGTCGGACGTGCTCACCGGCACGGACCGCGTCGATCAGCCGGTAGGCGGCCTCCCGGTCGCCCGGGGCCACGCAGAGGGTGGTGCCGTCGGCGAAGCCGTACACGTCCAGGGTGCCCAGCGGGCCCGGGCGGACGTCGATCAGGGCGACACCCTCCTCGGCGAGGGCGGCCAGCCGGGTGTCGGTCCACTCGCGGGACGGCGCCTGGCTCGGCACGAAGTCGGGGTGCGAGGGGTGGCGGCGCGGGTCGGGCGCGGCGACCGGGACCTCCTCGACGACCGGGTCGAGGTCCAGCAGCCCGGCCTCCAGGCCGGTGGCCAGCAGGTCGGCCTCGCGGCGGGCCCGGGCGTCCTTCGCGGTCTCGCCCACGGGGTGGCCGGGGCGCAGCGGCGCGCCGCCGTCGGTGCCGGGCTCGGCCGCGTCGGTGCCGTCCTCGCCGATCAGGTCCTCCAGGGCGGAGCGCAGCGCCTCGCCGAACTCCGGGTCCATCGTCCCGGCGTTGTCGGCGGCGTCCTGCGGGCCGGTGGGGCGGGGGAAGAAGAGCGGCCACTCCTCGGCGCCGGAGAACGCTCCGGTGAACGGCGGGTCGAACAGGGGCGCGTCCTCGGCCGCGCGGGCCTCCTGCTCGGCCCAGAACGCCCGGGCCTCGGTGATCTCCCGTTCGCGGTCGGCGGCGAGTGCCTCGGTGACGGCCCGGCGTATCGCGGCCTCGTCCACCGTCGCGGGCCCGGCCGGGGCCGCGGCCTGGGCGTCCAGCCGGCGGGAGAGCCCGCGCAGGCGCAGCAGGACGGTGGTGGACACGGTGATCAGGATCAGCAGCAGGATGGTGTAGACGGCGCTCACGGAACGTACTCCTAGCGAGGAGCGGAACGGGGTTACGCCTCCACACTGCCGCATGCGGGGGTGTGACCGCAGTGGCGAATGTCCAATTCGTCCGTGACTTTCGCTCTTGTCCCCAAATTGTTAGGTAACACCGTTCTACGCAGTGGAGTTGATCCGCTCCGCACTGTCGATTTCCGGGCCGGAAACGAACGAAAAGAGGGCCGGATCGACCTCGCGGTGTGATCCGGCCCTCAATTACGCACTGTCACTCCAAATGGGTGGTCCAGACCCTTCGGAGGCTGCGGCGAAAGGTCAGCTGAGGCGCTCGATGACCATCGCCATGCCCTGGCCGCCGCCGACGCACATGGTCTCCAGACCGAACTGCTTGTCGTGCCACTGCAGGGAGTTGATCAGCGTGGTGGTGATCCGGGCGCCGGTCATGCCGAAGGGGTGGCCGACCGCGATGGCGCCGCCGTTGACGTTCAGCTTGTCCAGGTCGACGCCGAGGTCGCGGTAGGAGGGGATCACCTGGGCCGCGAACGCCTCGTTGATCTCGACCAGGTCGATGTCGTCGATGGTCAGGCCGGCCCGCTGGAGCGCCTGCTTGGAGGCCTCGACCGGGCCGTAGCCCATGATCTCGGGGGAGAGGCCACTGACGCCGGTGGAGACGACCCGGGCGAGCGGGGTGATGCCGAGCTCGCGGGCCTTGGTGTCGGACATGATGACCAGCGCGGCCGCGCCGTCGTTCAGGGGGCAGCAGTTACCGGCGGTCACGGTGCCGTCGGGGCGGAACACCGGCTTCAGGCCGGAGACGCCCTCCAGGCTGACGCCGGCCCGCGGGCCGTCGTCCGCGCTGACCACGGTGCCGTCGGGGAGCGTCACCGGGGTGATCTCGCGCTGCCAGAAGCCGGCCGCGATGGCAGCCTCGGCGAGGTTCTGGGAGCGGACGCCGAACTCGTCCTGCTCGGCGCGGGTGATGCCCTTGAGCGCGGCCAGGTTCTCGGCGGTCTGGCCCATCGCGATGTAGGCGTCCGGCAGCAGGCCGTCCTCGCGCGGGTCGTGCCAGGTGCCGCCGCCCTCCTCGGCGCGCTTGGCCGTCCGGGCCTGCGCCTCGTCGAAGACCGGGTTCATGGTGCCCGGCATGCCGTCGGAGGTGCCGTGCACGCTGCGCGAGACGGTCTCCACGCCGGCCGAGAGGAAGACGTCGCCCTCGCCCGCCTTGATCGCGTGCAGTGCCATCCGCGTGGTCTGCAGCGAGGACGAGCAGTAGCGGGTGATGGTGGCGCCGGGCAGGTAGTCCATGCCCATCTGGACGGCCACGATGCGGGCCAGGTTGTGGCCCTGTTCGCCGCCGGGCAGGCCGCAGCCCAGCATCAGGTCGTCGATGTCGCGCGGGTCGAGCTGCGGGACCTTGGCCAGGGCGGCCTGGATGATGTGGGCGGTGAGGTCGTCCGGGCGGACGTCCTTGAGCGAGCCCTTGAAGGCCCGGCCGATCGGCGAACGGGCGGCGCTGACGATGACGGCTTCGGGCATGGCGGGCTCCTCGCAGGGTGGCGGCGGACCTGGCGTCCGGGAGGAAAGTTACCGCCTGGTAGATCAGGCGTCACCCGCAGCAGCGTGTGAGCTGGCCGACGTATTCCCCGGCGCCTCGGGGGCGTCCGGGCCCGGCTCCGGGTGGAGCCCTCCCATCAGGCCCGAGCCGGGCAGCCCGACCCGCAGGCGCCGGCGCAGCAGGGCCCAGCGGTGGCCCGCGCCCTCCGCCTCGACGGCCGCCACCTCGGTGCCCGCCCGGCCGGCCGCCGCCGCGGCGGCCACCGCGACCGGCAGCACCGTCTCGCCCGCGAGGGGCGCGGCCGGGTGCTCCTCCTCGGGCCAGAGGCCGAGCGCGGCGCAGACCGAGGGCAGCACGGCCATCGAGGCCGTCGCGTAGCCCTGGGCGGAGGGGTGGTAGCGGTCGGCGGCGAACATCTCCGGGCGCGCGGCGAACTCCGGGCCCAGCAGCGAGCCCAGCGAGACCGTCCGGCCGCCCGCCTCCACCACCGCGATGGTCTGGGCGGCGGCCAGCTGCCGGCTCAGCCGGCGGGCCACCCAGCGCAGCGGCGGACGCACCGGCTTGATCGTGCCGAGGTCCGGGCAGGTCCCGACGATCACGTGGCAGCCGTTGGCGCGCAGGGCGGCGACGGCCTCGCCGAGCTGGCGGACGGCCAGCTGGGCCGGGCTGTGCCGGGTCACGTCGTTGGCGCCGATCATGATCACGGCGACGTCCGGGTGGTACGGCAGCGCCTGCTCCAGCTGGCCGGAGAGGTCGGCGGAGCGGCCGCCGGAGCGGGCCACGTTGACCAGCCGGACGGGGCGCTCGGCCACCGAGGCCAGGCCGGCGGCGAGCAGGGCGCCGGGCGTCTCCCGGGCCCGCGCCACCCCGAGGCCGGCTCCCGTGGAGTCCCCGAGGACGGCCAGGACCAGTGGCGGGCGCGGGCCGGCGGCGAGGTCCGCGAAGTCCTCGCCGTAGACGCCGTCGGCCTTGGGCGGAACGGTCTCCAGCGCGCCGATGGCCTGGATGGCGAGCTTGCTCTCGGTCAGCAGCAGGCCGACCACGCCGACGCCGAGCAGGCCGAGCCCGCCGCCGCCGTACGCCGCCGCGGTGGCGATCCGCCGGGCCACCCGGGCCCGCGAGTCCTGTGCGCCTGGCATCCGGCACCCCCTTCGCGTCCTCCTGCCGCCCCTCCCGGGGGCCTATCCCCCTCCTACCCGCGCGGAGGGCGGGAGTACCGGTGGCGGTGGGCCATTGGGGGAGGCCGAGGGGCCGGAGCGGGAGTGCCGGGGAGGGCCCGCGGGGGGTGGCGGAGAGGAAGGAGCGCTGGGGTGCGTGGCACGCCCTAGGCTTTGCAGTACCGAAAGCACTCGCATGCCCAAAGACCGGGAGGACCCCCGTGCGGTACCACAACTCGATCATCGACCTGGTCGGCAATACGCCGCTGGTCAAGCTGAACAAGGTCACCGAGGGCATCAGCGCGACCGTGCTGGCGAAGGTCGAGTACTTCAACCCCGGCGGCTCGGTGAAGGACCGCATCGCGATGCGCATGATCGAGGCCGCCGAGGCCTCGGGTGCCCTCAAGCCGGGCGGCACCATCGTCGAGCCGACCTCCGGCAACACCGGTGTCGGCCTGGCGATCGTGGCCCAGCAGAAGGGCTACAAGTGCATCTTCGTCTGTCCGGACAAGGTCTCGACCGACAAGATCAACACCCTGCGCGCGTACGGCGCCGAGGTGGTCGTCTGCCCGACCGCCGTCGCCCCCGAGCACCCGGACTCGTACTACAACGTGTCCGACCGCCTCGTCCGGGAGACCCCGAACGCCTGGAAGCCGGACCAGTACTCGAACCCGGAGAACCCGGCTTCGCACTACCACTCCACCGGCCCGGAGCTGTGGGAGCAGACCGACGGGAAGATCACCCACTTCGTGGCGGGCGTCGGCACCGGCGGCACCATCTCCGGCACCGGCAACTACCTGAAGGAGGTCTCGGGCGGCAAGGTCAAGGTGATCGGCGCCGACCCGGAGGGCTCGGTCTACTCGGGCGGCACCGGCCGGCCGTACCTGGTCGAGGGCGTCGGTGAGGACTTCTGGCCGACCGCCTACGACCGCGCCGTCGCGGACGGGATCGTCGCCGTCTCCGACAAGGACTCGTTCCAGATGACCCGCCGCCTGGCCAAGGAGGAGGGCCTGCTGGTCGGCGGCTCCTGCGGCATGGCCGTGGTGGCCGCGCTGGAGGTCGCCCGCGGGCTCGGCCCGGACGACGTCGTGGTGGTGCTGCTGCCCGACGGCGGCCGCGGCTACCTGTCGAAGATCTTCAACGACGACTGGATGGCCGACTACGGCTTCCTGCCCTCGTCCACCGACGAGGCGCACATCAGCGAGGTGCTGGTCCGCAAGGAGGGCATCGAGCAGGGCGGCGTCCCGCAGTTCGTCCACATGCACCCGAACGAGACGGTCGCCGAGGCGGTCCGGGTGCTGCGCGAGTACGGCGTCTCGCAGATGCCGGTGGTCTCCCCGGGCGCCGGGCACCCGGACATCATGGCCGGCGAGGTGATCGGCTCGGTGGTGGAGAAGCTGCTGCTGGAGGGCATCTTCGCCAAGGAGATCGAGCTGAGCGACACGCTCGACAAGGTGATGTCCAAGCCGCTGCCGGTGGTCGGCTCGGGCGAGACCGTCACCAACCTGATGACCGTGCTGGAGAAGGCCGACGCGGCCGTCGTCCTGGTCGAGGGCAAGCCGCAGGGCATCGTCACCCGCCAGGATCTGCTGGGCTACCTGACCGGACGCGGCGCGCACTGACGCACGGTCACCGCGGCGGGCGCTGACGCACGGTCACCGCGGCGGGCGCTGACGTACGGTCACCGCGGGTGCCGCGGGCGGATCCGGTGGGTTCGCCCACGGGCGAAGTGGTACACCGGCGTCACCTGCCCGCAGCACGTGGTTAACACGGCTCCGGCATGGTTGTGGTCAACGGCAGGACGCCGAACGAGGCGACGGCAACCGTCCGGGAGCGGCTCCCCGGACGGCCGCGGTCGGCTCGGACACATCGGGCGGCCCTGACCCGGCCGCTGTGTCCTCCCTCCGCGGGAGGCGCCGTCGTCCCGCCCCTGCCCGGCTCCGGCCGGTCACAGGGTGCGGCGGCTCCCGCGGCCGCACTGCGCCGTACGGCGCGTCCTCGAGGCTCCCGGGTGGGGGAGCCGAGCGGGGAAGCGGTGGGGCCGGTCCCTCTTCGAGGGGCCGGCCCCACCAGTGCGTCCGCCGCGCCCTGCCGTCCGTCCGCCGCGAGTGCGCCCGGCCGTGGGTGCCGTCCCGCCGCGAGTGCGCCCGGCCGGCCGGCGGCTCCCCGGTGTGCGCCGGGCGGTCCGTGCTTCCCGTACGCTCGCACGCATGACCAGCACTGAAACGACCGACCAGGACGCCCCGCGCTACGTCCGGGTCAAGATCGAGCTCATCGCGGAGATCACCGACGAGGGCGCGCTCAAGGCGGCGGCCCTGCAGGCGGTGGCCGAGGACGAGTACCTCGACGACGAGGAGCGCGCCCAGTCCGTCGAGGCCATCGAGGTGGACCCGTCGGGTTCGCTCGCCCACTTCATCGACCCCGTCGCCCTGATCGGCGAGGTCCCCGGTGTGGACCTCGCCTCGGCGACCTGGGAGTCGGCGCGGACCGAGTTCGACCCCGAGAACGAGGAGTGGGACGAGTACACGGTGGAGGAGTCCGCCGAGTGACGTCCGTGCGCCGTCACGGCTCGTGAACGCCCGGTCTGCCGCTGGCAGGCCGGGCGTTTTGTCCTTGTTCGGTGGGAAGTTGGGTCATCTCATACGATCGCTTACCCTTCGGTGATGGAACCGTGAACGGGTGGATTGCGTTTCTGTATCCGTAAATGCCCGGGATGATCAGCAGGGAGACGCGACGTGACGGCACGGGACGGTCAGGGGCGGGTGGCTGGGGCCAGTTGGAGCCGACGTGGCGTCCTCGCAGGACTGATCGGGGCACCTGTCCTGCTGCTGGCGGCCTGCAATGACAACAGCGGCAACGGCGGCAGCGGCGGCAGCGGCAGTGGCAGCGGGTCCGGCGGCAGCGCGAGCGGCGCCCCGGGCGGCTCCGGCGGCAGCAGCGCCCCGAAGACCTCGGCCGCCGTCATCACGGTCACCCCCGCGGACGGCGCCGCCGCCGCCAGCTTCAGCGAACCGGTCAAGGTCGCCGTCACCAACGGCACGCTGAGCAGCGTCAAGGTCACCGACTCCACCGGCAAGGAACTGGCCGGCCAGCTCTCCGCCGACAACACCAGCTGGACCTCGGCCGCCGCGCCGGCCAGCGGCACCAAGTACGCCGTCGCCGCCACCGCCCTCGACAAGGACAAGCTGGAGGCGGACTCCAACGCCGTCTTCACCACGGCGACCCCGGCCAACACCTTCGTCGGCTACTTCACCCCCGAGGACGGCTCGACCGTCGGCGTCGGGATGCCCGTCTCGATCAACTTCAGCAAGCCGGTCACCGACCGCAAGGCCGTCCAGCAGGCGATCACCGTGATAGCGGAGCCGGGCGTCGAGATCGTCGGGCACTGGTTCTCCGGCACCCGGCTCGACTTCCGGCCGCAGGAGTACTGGGCCAAGGGCACCGTGGTCACCGTCAAGCTCCGGCTCAAGGACGTCGAGGGCGCCAAGGGCGTGTACGGCACGCAGTCGAAGGACGTCCGCTTCACCATCGGCCGGGCCCAGACCAGCGTCGCCGACCTCGCCACCAAGAAGCTCACCGTCACCACCGACGGCCAGGTCAGCGCGGTCTACAAGATCTCCGGCGGCTCGCCCGAACACACCACGTGGGGCGGCAAGATGGTGATCTCGGAGCAGTACACCCAGACCCGGATGAACTCGCAGACCGTCAACCTGGGCAGCGAGTACGACATCGCCGACGTGCCGCACGCCCAGCGCCTCACCACCTCGGGCACCTTCATCCACGGCAACTACTGGTCCTCGGCGTCGATCTTCGGCGGCCAGAACACCAGCCACGGCTGCGTCGGCCTGCAGGACGCCAAGGGCGCGCAGGACAGCGGCACCGACGGCTACAAGTTCTACAAGTCCTCGATGGTCGGCGACGTGGTCGAGGTCGTGAACTCCGGCGACAAGACGGTCGCCGCGGACAACGGCCTGAACGGCTGGAACCTCAGCTGGGCCGAGTGGAAGGCCGGCAGCGCCGTCTGACCGCCCGGCGCCGTCTCACAGCCGGGCCGCCGACGGGAACGCGCCGGCCCGGCTGTGAGCCGAGCGGGGCCGGTCAGCGCTTCGCGTAGTCCGCGAATCCCTGCCAGTCGACGATCACGCACGGCTCGTCGCCCAGGACCCAGGCGTCGTGTCCGGGCGGGCAGACCATGAAGTCACCCGGGCCGAACTCGTCCTCCTGGCTGTCGTCCATGACGATCTTCATCCGCCCGGAGACCACGTACCCCAGGTGGGGCGCCTGGCAGCTGTCGGTCCCGGCGATCGGCTTCACGTGCTCGGACCAGCGCCAGCCCGGCTCGAACACCGCCCTGCCGACCGGGCCGGCCTCCAGGTTGACCAGGCGAAGCTCCCCCTTGTCCTGCTCGAAGGGGCGGACTTCCTCGGGATTGTCAAAGCTCTTGCGGACCAGACCGGACATGGCGCGCTCCTCTCCACGAGGAGCGGCCCGGCCGCCGGCGGGTGGCCGAGCCGCCCCTGCTGGTCCTTCCAGTCTGCGCCCGGCCCGGGGCGCGGTCGCGTCGGGTGGCCGCCCCCCGGGCCCGCGCTCGGCTCTGGGCCCGCGCTCAGCCCCGGGCCCGCGCTCAGCCCCGGGTGCGGGCGACGCCGATCGGGCAGGACGCGCCGGTGCCGCCGAGACCGCAGTACCCGTTGGGGTTCTTGGCCTCCGACAGGTACTGCTGGTGGTACGGCTCGGCCGGGTGGAACGGGCCGGCCGGGGCGATCTCGGTGGTGATCGGCCCGTAACCGAGCGCGGTCAGGGCCGGCTGGAAGGCGTCCCGGGAGGCCGCCGCCGCCTCGGCCTGGGCGGGCGAGTGGGTGTAGACGGCCGAGCGGTACTGGGTGCCCACGTCGTTGCCCTGGCGGTTGCCCTGGGTCGGGTCGTGCGCCTCCCAGAAGGTCTTCAGCAGCCGCTCGTACGAGACCACCGCCGGGTCGTACACCACCCGGACCGCCTCGGTGTGCCCGGTCAGCCCGCTGCACACCTCCTCGTACGTCGGGTTGGGGGTGTAGCCGCCCTGGTAGCCGACCAGCGTCGTCCAGACGCCGGGCAGGCGCCAGAACGTCCGCTCGGCGCCCCAGAAGCAGCCCAGCCCGAAGTCGGCCACCTCCAGGCCCTCCGGGTACGGGCCGAGCAGCGGGTGGCCGAGCACGGTGTGCGGCTCGCGCAGGTCGAAGGTCGGGGCCGCCCGGCCGGGCAGCGCCTGGTCGGCGGGGACGAGCGAGGTCTTGTGGCGGTTGAACAGCACGGCCTGCTCCTGCGGGTAGGGAGGGTTGCCCCGGATTCAACGCGCGGGGGCGCCCGCGGATTCCGGCGGTGTCCGTTCCCGGCCGTCGTGCCCCGTTCCGGCGAGCGCGCCGACGTACGGCCACTAGGCTCGGACCCATGACCGAGCACCAGCTTCCCCAGGGCTTCGAGACCCTCGCCATCCACGCGGGTCAGGAAGCAGACCCCCAGACCGGGGCCGTCGTCACGCCGATCTACCAGGTGTCCACCTACAAGCAGGACGGGGTGGGCGGCCTGCGGGGCGGCTACGAGTACAGCCGTAGCGCCAACCCGACCCGCACCGCGCTGGAGGAGTGCCTCGCGGCGCTGGAGGGCGGCTCCCGCGGCCTCGCCTTCGCCTCCGGCCTCGCCGCCGAGGACACCCTGCTGCGGACCATCCTCAAGCCGGGCGACCACATCGTGATCCCCAACGACGCCTACGGCGGCACCTTCCGGCTGTTCGCCAAGGTGCTGACCCGCTGGGGCGTCGAGTTCTCCGTGGCCAACACCCAGGACCTGGCCACCGTCCGCGAGGCGCTGCGCCCCAACACCCGCGCGGTGTGGGTGGAGACCCCGTCCAACCCGCTGCTGGGCATCACCGACCTGGCCGCGCTCGCCGGGATCGCGCACGAGGCCGGCGCGCTGCTGGTGGTCGACAACACCTTCGCCAGCCCGTACCTGCAGCAGCCGATCGCGCTCGGCGCGGACGCGGTCGTGCACTCCACCACCAAGTACATGGGCGGCCACTCGGACGTCGTCGGCGGTGCGCTGGTGCTGGCCGACGCGGCCCTCGGCGAGGAGGTCGCGTACCACCAGAACGCGATGGGCGCCGTCTCCGGCCCGTTCGACGCCTGGCTGGTGCTGCGCGGCATCAAGACGCTGGGCGTCCGGATGGACCGGCACAGCGCCAACGCGGAGAAGGTCGCCGAGCTGCTGGCGAGCCACCCCAAGGTCAGCCAGGTGCTCTACCCCGGCCTGCCCGAGCACGCCGGCCACGACATCGCCGCGAAGCAGATGAAGGCCTTCGGCGGCATGGTGTCCTTCCGGGTCGCGGGCGGCGAGGAGGCGGCCGTCGAGGTCTGCAACCGTACGCAGCTCTTCACCCTCGGCGAGTCGCTGGGCGGCGTCGAGTCGCTGATCGAGCACCCGGGCCGGATGACCCACGCCTCGGCGGCGGGCTCCCCGCTGGAGGTGCCCGCCGACCTGGTGCGCGTCTCCGTCGGCATCGAGTCGATCGACGACCTGCTGGCCGACCTCAAGCAGGCGCTGGGCTGACGCCTTCGGCGTTACTGCCGGCCCTGCTGGTCCGCCGTGTACGACTCCATCGCGTGGTTGAAGCGGGCCAGCAGGGCACAGAACGCGTGCTGCTCCTCCGGCGGCCAGTCGGCGACCAGGCGGCGGGTCAACTCGGCCCGGCCGTCCCGGACTTCGTCGAGCCGGCCGGCGCCGTGCGAGGTCAGCGCGAGCCGTACGGCACGGCGGTCGGCCGGGTCCTGCACCCGGCCGACCAGCCCGGCCGCGACCAGCGGGGCGACCTGGCGGGTCACCGTGGAGGAGTCCACCCCCAGGGAGTCGGCCAGCGCCTTGACGTTGGCGGGCCCGTGCCGCTCCAGCCGGTCGAGCAGCAGGTAGGCGGCCCGGTCCAGCGCTCCGACCCCGCCGCCGGAGGTCCGGACCTGTTCCATGCGGCGCGCCAACACCGCGAGCTGGTACTGGAGTCGGGTGTGCACGGGGTCGGTGCGGTCGGTGGCCTGGGGCGAGGTCGTCGTCATCGCGGCTCACGATCGTCGTGCGGTGAGGGAGGCTCAGAAGCAGCAGCGTACGCGGGCTCGGCGGGCCCGGGAACAGGCCCGGCGTCCCGGATCGCCCGCGCCCGGGCCTCTACCCTTGGCGGCATGCACACCTGGCCGATCACCCTCGACGACGTCCGCGGCGCCCAGAAGATGCTCGCCGGGATCGCCCGGGTGACCCCGATGGAGAGCAGCCGGCACCTGTCCGGGCTGATCGGCGCGCCGGTCCACCTGAAGTGCGAGAACCTGCAGCGCACCGGCTCCTTCAAGCTGCGCGGGGCGTACGTGCGGATCGCGGGACTCTCGCCGGTGCAGCGGGCCGGCGGCGTGGTGGCGGCGAGCGCCGGGAACCACGCCCAGGGCGTGGCGCTGGCGGCCTCCCTGCTGGGGGTGCGCTCGACGGTGTTCATGCCGGTCGCGGCGCCGCTGCCGAAGATCGCGGCCACCCGCGAGTACGGCGCCGACGTACGGCTGCACGGCGCCACCGTCGACGAGGCGCTGCAGGCCGCGCAGCGCTACTCGGAGGCGACCGGGGCGGTGTTCATCCACCCCTTCGACCACTGGGACGTGGTCACCGGCCAGGCGACGGTCGGGCTGGAGATCCTCGAGCAGTGCCCCGAGGTGCGGACCATCCTCGTCGGGGTGGGCGGCGGCGGGCTGATCGCCGGGATCGCGGCGGCGGTGAAGCCGCTGCGGCCGGACGTACGGGTGATCGGCGTGCAGGCGGCCGGCGCCGCCGCGTACCCGCCCTCGCTGGCGGCCGGGCGGCCGATGTCGCTGGAGCGCTTCGCCACCATGGCCGACGGGATCATGGTCGGGCGCCCGGGGGACATCCCCTTCGAGGTGGTCAACACCCTGGCGGACGGCATCCGCACGGTCTCCGAGGACGCGCTGTCGCGGGCGCTGCTGCTCGGCCTGGAGCGGCTGAAACTGGTGGTCGAGCCGGCCGGGGCGGCTCCGATCGCGGCCCTGCTGGAGCGGCCGGACTCCTTCGAGGGGCCGGTGGTCGGGGTGCTGTCCGGCGGGAACATCGACCCGCAGCTGATGCAGCGGGTGCTGCGGCACGGGCTGGCGGCGGCCGGGCGCTACCTGTCGCTGCGGGTGCGGCTGGCGGACAAGCCGGGCTCGCTGGCGGACCTGCTGGGCGTGCTGACCGGGCTGGACGCCAACGTCCTGGACGTGGCGCACGTGCGGACCGACCCGCAGCTGGGGCTGACCGAGGTCGAGGTGGACCTGCACCTGGAGACCAAGGGGCCGGAGCACTGCGCGGCGGTGATCGGCGAGCTGCGGGACGCGGGGTACGTCGTCGCCGGTTAGGCGGTGGGGGCCGGGGGCGGTGCGGTGTCAGTCCTCCCTGGCACGATGGCGGAGCCTTCTCCCTTGACGCGATATATCGCGTACTGGGAGACTCGCGATACATCGCGTTCGAGTCCTGCCGGGTCGAAAACGGAGTCGCCCGGATGCCAGAAAACGGGGCAGAGTGGGACAGATCGCTCCATACGCCCGAGGAGATGAGGCAGGCCATGGCGCCAGCCATCCAAGCCGAGAACCTGGTGAAGACCTTCGGCGACGTACGAGCCCTGGACGGCGTCAGCCTCGACGTCCCCGAGGGCACGGTGCTCGGGCTGCTCGGCCCGAACGGCGCCGGGAAGACCACCACCGTACGGGTCCTCACCACCCTGCTCCGCCCCGATTCCGGCCACGCGGTGGTCGCCGGCGTCGACGTGCTCAAGCACCCCCACCGGGTCCGCAGCCTGATCGGCCTGTCCGGCCAGTACGCGGCCGTCGACGAGTACCTGACCGGCTTCGAGAACCTCACGATGGTCGGCGAGCTCTATCAGATGACCACCCGCGCCGCGAAGGCCCGCGCGCTCGAACTGCTGGAGTGGTTCAACCTCGCCGAGGCCAAGGACCGCACCGCCAAGACCTACTCCGGCGGCATGCGCCGCCGCCTGGACCTCGCCGCCGCACTGGTCGTCCGGCCGCCGGTGATGTTCCTGGACGAGCCGACCACCGGCCTCGACCCGCGCAACCGGCTCGCGCTCTGGGAGGTCATCGAGACCCTGGTCGAGCAGGGCACCACCCTGCTGCTCACCACCCAGTACCTCGAGGAGGCCGACCGGCTCGCCCACGACATCGCGGTGGTCGACCACGGCCGGGTGATCGCGCGCGGCACCGCCGACCAGCTCAAGGCGCAGATCGGCGGCGAACGGATCGAGGTCGTGGTGCACGAGCCCGGCCTGGTCGCCGACGCGGTCGCCGCGCTGTCCGGCTACGCGCTGAGCGAGCCCGCGGTCGAGAAGAACACCCGCCGGATCACCCTGCCGATCAGCGGGGGCGCCCGGGTGCTCGCCGACGCCATCCGCGAACTGGACGCCCGCGGCATCGAGATCGACGACATCGGGCTGCGCCGCCCCACCCTGGACGACGTCTTCCTCACCCTCACCGGCCACGTCGCCGAGCAGGACGACGAGGCCGGCGGCGCCGGCCCCAGGGAACGCGGCCGGGGCGGCCGGGGCAGGGCCAAGCCCGACGGCGCTGAGGACACCGACGGCCAAGGACCGGACAAGCAGGCCGTCCCGGCCGGCAAGGAGCGCTGAGATGAGCACCGCCACCGAACACGCCATAGGCGGGGCGGTGCCCCGGCAGCGCCGGGGACTGGCCGCCGCCCTGCATGACTCCTGGGTGGTCGCCAAGCGCAACCTGCGCCGGATGACCCGGATCCCGGAGATCGTCGTCTTCGGCCTGATGCAGCCGGTCATGTTCGTGCTGCTGTTCTCGTACGTCATGGGCGGGGCGATCCGGATCCCCGGGACGGACTCCGGCTCCCACACGTACATCCAGTACCTGATGGCCGGCATCTTCGCCCAGACCGTCACCTTCGCCACCGCCGGCGCCTCGGCCGGCATCGCGGAGGACATGACCAAGGGCCTGGTGGACCGCTTCCGCTCGCTGCCGATGGCCCGCTCGGCGGTGCTGGTCGGCCGCACCCTGGCCGACCTCGTGCAGACCGCGTTCATCGTGGTCGTGCTGGGCGTGGTCGCGCTGCTGGTCGGCTGGCGGATCCACAACGGGGTGCTCGACGCGCTCGGCGCCTTCGGCCTGCTGCTCCTGGTCGGCTACGCCTTCTCCTGGATCGGCGCGCTGATCGGACTGTCGGTACGCAGCCCCGAGGCGGCCACCTCGGCCGGGCTGATCTGGCTGTTCCCGCTGACCTTCGTGTCCAACGCCTTCGTGCCGGTCAGCTCGATGCCGGGCTGGCTGCAGGGGGTCGCGTACTGGAACCCGTTCAGCGCCACCGTGCAGGCCTGCCGGGTGCTGTTCGGCAACCAGGTCGGGCCGGTGGACCAGGCCTGGCCGATGCAGCACGCGGCGCTGGTCTCGGTGCTCTGGTCGCTGGTCATCACGGCGGTGTTCTCGTGGCTGGCGGTGCGCAAGTACCGCTCGTCCGCGGCCTGAGCCGGGGCGCTCCTTGAGCCGGGGCGCTCCTTGAGCCGAGGCGAGGCTTGAGCCGAGGCGAGGCTTGAGCCGCGTGGGAACGCGAGAGGGCGGCCGGATCAGCCGGCGTGCGGCACGACCTTGACGATCTTCACCATGGCCGGCTTGCCGTTCGGCAGGTCGTAGGTGGCCTCGTCGCCGATCTGCTTGCCGTCGATCGCGCGGCCCAGCGGCGACTGCGGCGAGTAGACGTCCAGGTCGGCGGCGCCCGCGACCTCGCGGGAGGCGAGCAGGAACTCCATGAGGTCGTCCTCGTCGCCGTCGAAGGCGACCGTGACGACCATGCCCGGGGCCACCACGCCCGAGTCGGCCGGCGCCTCGCCGACCTTGGCTCGCTCCAGCAGCTGGGTCAGCTGGCGGATGCGCAGCTCGTACTTGCCCTGCTCCTCCTTCGCCGCGTGGTAGCCGGCGTTCTCCTTGAGGTCGCCCTCCTCGCGCGCCGCCTCGATCTTCTGGGCGATCTCGATGCGCCAGGGCCCGGTCAGATGGTCCAGCTCGGCCTTGAGCTGGTCGTAACCGGCCTGAGTGAGCCAGGTCACGTTTTCACTGGTCTGGGTCACGGGTGCTCCTCGTAGGTGCTGGGGCTGTGCTGAGGGTGTGATTCGTCAGCAGGGTTGGTGGTGATATCGGTCTCAACTACAAAGCAACGCCCGCTCCCGTACCATCCGGTGCGGAAGGGGCGAAACCACGAGCCTAACAACTCCTGCCGACAAGCGGGAGATGCGCCGACGCGACATTGACGGGGGTGTTGCGCCCCGGTGTCCAGGGCGAAGCGGGGGACCTCCTACGGATGCCCGCTCCCCGGATCGAATATGCGGCCTACTTGGCCGGCGTGCAGCCCAGCAGTTCGGCGGTGGTGCCGCGGGAGGCCGTGCGCAGGATGACGTCCGCGTCGTAGCTGGAGCCGGCCGCCGGGACGGGGAAGTCGGCCACCCCGACCACCGCGTGGTCGTCGCCCTGCGACCGGACCGTGCAGGTGCCGGCCTGCCCGTCGCTCTTGCTCACCGTGAGGTGCAGCCGGACCTCGGAGTCGGAGAGCACCTGGAAGGTCGGCACCGAGCCGTTGATCTTCGTCTCGCGCAGCAGGTAGGAACCGCCCAGCCAGGCGACCACGCCCAGGCCCAGCACGCCGCAGACCGCGCCGACCACCTTCAGGCGGCGGTCCGAGTCGCGGTCGCCGCTCCTGCCGTAGCGCCCCTCGGGCAGCGCGGCGGCGGTGGTCTCTGCCGTCATCGGACTCCGTCCTTCCCTGGGGGAGGGGCCGCGTGGGGCGGTACGCGGGGAATGCGGCGCTCCTCCAGTCCGTCACTATAGGAGGGGCACGCCCGCGGCCGGTCCGGCGGGGGCAGGGCCCGGCCGTGTCGGCGACATCCGCGGGCCGGCCCCGCGGCGACGCGGTCCCGAAGTGAGCGGTTCGTACGGTGGGCAGACCCGGACTTCGCGGAACGCCCGAGGATGTGGAAGGAACGCAAGGCGTTGACTGAGCAGTTGCGACTGATGGCGGTGCACGCCCACCCGGACGACGAGTCCAGCAAGGGCGCGGCCACCATGGCCAGGTACGTCGAGCAGGGTGTGGACGTGCTGGTGGCCACCTGCACGGGGGGCGAGCGCGGGTCGGTCCTCAACCCCAAGCTCCAGGGGGATCCCTACATCGAGGAGAACATCCACGAGGTCCGGCGCAAGGAGATGGACGAGGCGCGGGCGATCCTCGGCGTCAAGCAGGCCTGGCTGGGCTTCGTGGACTCCGGCCTGCCCGAGGGGGATCCGCTGCCCCCGCTGCCGGAGGGCTGCTTCGCCCTGCAGGACGTGAAGGAGGCGGCCGAGCCGCTGGTCCGGCTGATCCGGACGTTCAAGCCGCAGGTCATCACGACCTACGACGAGAACGGCGGGTACCCGCACCCGGACCACATCATGACCCACAAGATCACCATGCTGGCCTTCGACGCCGCGGGCGACCCGGACGCCTACCCCGAGGCCGGCGAGCCCTGGCAGCCGCTCAAGCTGTACTACAACCACGGCTTCCCGATGGGCCGCATCCGGGCGCTGCACCAGTACCTCACCGAGCACGGCCACGACTCGCCGTACGGCGAGTGGATCGAGGGCTGGGAGAAGAGCGGCCGCAAGGAGCGCGAGATCACCACCCGGGTCCGCTGCGACGACTGGTTCGAGACCCGCGACCGCGCGCTGATCGCCCACGCCACCCAGATCGACCCGGACGGCCCGTGGTTCCGCGTCCCGCTGGAGGTCCAGCGCGAAGTGTGGCCCACCGAGGACTACGAGCTCGCCCGTACCCTGGTCGACGTGGACCTGCCGGAGGACGACCTGTTCGCCGGCCTGCGCACCCCCACCCTGGCGGCCGAGGCCGCAGACACGCGCGACTGAACCACCCCCCGATGGCCCGGCTCCCCGTGAGCCGGGCCACCATAGAGATATGAGCGCCCCCGTGAACCTCGTCCACCTCGCCGCTGACCTCGCCGTCGACGACGCCAAGGTCACCCCCGGCCTCCTCGGCTTCGTCGTCTTCGCCGCCCTCGGCGTGGCCACGTGGTTCCTGGTCAAGTCGATGAACCGGCAGTTCAAGAAGGTCGACTTCGTGGAGGAGCCGGAGGCTCCGAAGGAGTGATCCCCGGCACCCCGCCGCGCGCCGATGCGCGAGGATGGGGGCATGCCGAACCGTCTCGCGGACGCGACCTCGCCGTACCTGCAGCAGCATGCCGAGAACCCGGTCGACTGGTGGGAGTGGGGGCCCGAGGCCTTCGCGGAGGCGGAGCGGCGCGGTGTGCCGGTGCTGCTGTCCGTCGGGTACGCCGCCTGCCACTGGTGCCACGTGATGGCGCACGAGAGCTTCGAGGACGCCGGGCTCGCCGAGTACCTCAACGAGCGGTTCGTCGCGGTCAAGGTGGACCGGGAGGAGCGGCCGGACGTCGACGCCGTGTACATGGAGGCGGTCCAGGCCGCCACCGGGCAGGGCGGGTGGCCGATGACGGTCTTCCTCACCGCCGACAAGGAGCCGTTCTACTTCGGCACCTACTTCCCGCCGGAGCCCCGGCACGGCATGCCGTCCTTCCGGCAGGTGCTGGAGGGCGTGGACGCGGCCTGGCGGGACCGGCGCCAGGAGGTCGCCGAGGTCGCCGGACGGATCCGGGCCGAACTCGCCGACCGGTCCGCGGTCTACTCGGCCGGCGCCCACCACCCGCCCGGCGAGACCGACCTGCACCAGGCACTGGTGACGCTCAGCCGGGAGTTCGACCAGACCCGCGGCGGCTTCGGCGGCGCACCCAAGTTCCCGCCGGCCATGGTGATCGAGTTCCTGCTGCGCCACCACGCGCGCACCGGTTCGGAGGCGGCCCTGGAGATGGCCGTCCGCACCGGGGAGGCGATGGCGCGCGGCGGCATCCACGACCAGCTCGGCGGCGGCTTCGCCCGGTACGCGGTCGACGCCGGCTGGGTGGTGCCCCACTTCGAGAAGATGCTCTACGACAACGCCCTGCTGCTGCGCGCCTACCTGCACCTGTGGCGGAGCACCGGATCCGCGCTCGCCCGCCGGGTCGCGCTGTCGACGGCGGACTTCATGCTGCGCGAACTCCGCACGCCCGAGGGCGCGTTCGCCTCCGCACTGGACGCCGACAGCCTGGACGAGGAGACCGGGCAGTCGGCCGAGGGCGCCTACTACGCTTGGGAGCCCGGGCAGTTGGTCGACCTGCTCGGCCCCGCCGACGCGGCCACCGCCGCCCGGCTGTTCACCGTCACCGCCGAAGGCACCTTCGAGCACGGCACCTCCGTCCTCCAACTCCTCGCCGAACCCGACGACTTCGCTGAGTACGAGGCGATCCGCGGCCGGATGTCCGAAGCGCGCTCGGCGCGGCCCGCACCGGCCCGGGACGACAAGGTGGTCGCCGCCTGGAACGGCCTCGCCATCGCCGCGCTCGCCGAGACCGGCGCCCTGCTGGAGCGGCCCGACCTGGTCGAGGCCGCCGAACGCGCCGCCGACCTGCTGCTCGCCGTCCACCTCACCCCCGACGGCCGGTTGCTGCGCACCTCCAGGGACGGCCGGCCCGGCGCCAACGCGGGCGTGCTGGAGGACTACGCGGACACCGCCGAGGGCTTCCTCGCGCTGTACGCCGTCACCGGTGCGACGGAGTGGCTGCAACTGGCCGGCGGCCTGCTCGACACGGTCCTCAAGCACTTCACCGACGAGGCCTCCGGCGCGCTCTACGACACCGCCGACGACGCCGAGGAACTGATCCGCCGCCCGCAGGACCCGACCGACAACGCCACCCCCTCCGGCTGGACGGCCGCCGCCGGCGCCCTGCTCACGTACGCCGCGTACACCGGCTCCGAGCGGCACCGGACGGCCGCCGAGCGGGCCCTCGGCGTGGTCGGCGCGCTCGCCGGGCGGGCGCCGCGGTTCATCGGCTGGGGCCTGGCCGTCGCCGAGGCGCTGCTCGACGGGCCGCGCGAGGTCGCCGTGGTCGGCCCGGCCGGGGATCCGGCCACCGAGGCGCTGCGGCGGGCCGCGCTGCTCGGGACGGCGCCGGGGGCGGTCGTCGCGGTGGGCGAGCCGGGGGAGCGCGAGGTGCCGCTGCTGGCGGACCGGCCGCTGGTCGGCGGCGCGCCCGCGGCGTACGTCTGCCGGCACTTCGCCTGTGACGCGCCGACCACCGACCCGGCGGCGCTGGCGGCGCGGCTGGGCACGGCGGCCGGGTAGCGGCCGGGCGGCCGGCTCGGGGCGAACCGTCACTCCCAGTCCCAGCGGATGCCCAGGAGGCACGGCCGGAGCGCGGTGGCGACGAGATGGACGCAGTGGTGGCCGTCGAGGGTGAGCTCCTCGGTCTCGTACGGGGCTTCGCCCGGGGAGTGGAGGGCGAAGCGGTGGCAGCGGACCGGCAGGGCGGCGGGGTGGAAGGTGACCTGCAGGACGTACTGGCCGGCCCCGGAGTTGAAGCCGCGGACGTACTCGCAGCTGGGGTCGGGGGAGGGCGCGTCGTCGAAGCCGTAGCCGAGGAGGTGGGTGTCGCCGGCGCGTAGTCGGCGGTCGAGGAGGAGTTCCGCGGCGAGCAGGTGGTGGGCCCGGTCGCGGCGGATGCGGCCGGGGCGGCAGTTCTCCTCGGCACGGACGCCGACCAGCGTGATGTCGCTGCCGGGGTCGCCCTGGTAGAGGGCGAGGTAGCGGTCGATGCCGTCGCGGTGGGCGCGCAGGGCGTGCTGGGAGTCGCGGCGGGTGAGCCGGCGGTCGGGGCCGAGCCGGATGCGTTCGATGTGGGTGACGGTGTGCAGGCCGGTGTCGCGCGGTCCGGCGAGGGCGGTGAGCAGGCCGTCGACGGCGGCGGCCGGGGAGATGAGGTCGCGGTACGGCCGGACGGGCGGGCCGGCGAGGGCGGCGCGGCGGGGGCCGAGCAGCCGGGTGAGGGAGTGTTCGGGCAGGTCGAGGACGTCCTCCAGGGCGGCGACGGCGCGCAGGGATTCGGGGCGTTCGGGCCGGCGGTGGCCCTGCTGCCAGTAACTGAGGCTGGTGAGGCCGACGTTGACGCCGCGCAGGGCGAGGTGGCGGCGGATCCGGTGGAGGGTGAGGCCCCGGGCGGCGATGGCGGTGCGCAGGGCGAGATGGAAGGGGCCGGTGCGCAGGGCGGCGGCGAGGTCGGCGTGGTCGGTGCGGTGGATGACGGCCTCCTGGGTGGGGGACGCGGGCAGACCGTGTTTGACCGTGAATATTCACATCCGGGCGGTGGTTTGTCACCGGTTCGGGCCTCTCACGTGGGGGTTTCCCGGGTGGCGTTCACATCTGCGCCCGGCCGTTCACACCCGATCCGGGCCGCCCCGAGGGCCGTTGACCTGACTCCGACAACGGCGCGATGCTCGGGGCGCGTTCCGGACCGCGCCCCCCACACAGCACCTCGCTCCACTCGCGCAAGGAGGCATCCCCCATGCCAGTTCCACGGATACGGCTGCGCCGTGCGGTGTCGCTGCTCGCCCTCGGCGTGCTGGGCCCGGCGCTCACCGCCGCGGTCGCGGCGCCCGCGGTCGCCGCCCCCGCCCAGGACCGGGCCCCACACCAGGTCCGCCAGGCCGCCGCGCCGGGCAGTACGGCCGACCTCGCCGGCACGTACAAGAAGCTCAACATCACCATGCAGCAGCAACAGCAGACCAACTGGTGCTGGGCGGCGAGCGGGAACACCATCGCCACCTGGTTCGGCTACAACTACAGCCAGAACCAGTTCTGCAACGCGGCGTTCGGCCGCTCGGCCGACTCCAGCTGCCCCAACAGCCAGGCCACGCTGGCCGATGTGCAGAACGGGCTGAGCCGGGTCGGCATCACCCCGGGCTCGTACGTCACCGGCTACCTGCGCTACACCACCGTGCAGGCCGAGGTGGACGCGAACCGGCCGGTCGAGACCCGCATCCAGTGGAGCTCGGGCGGTGGGCACATGAACGTCCTGTACGGCTACGACACCGGGAACGACTGGGTCTACTGGGGCGACCCGTGGCCGTCCAACTACCGCTACAACTGGGCGGACTACTGGTACTACGTGAACAACGACACGTTCTCGTGGACCCACTCCCTGTACCGGATCGGCGCGTGAGGACGACCATGACCGAGTTCACCAGCCTCCGTCGGGCCGCCGCCGGCGCCCTGCTCACCGCCGGCCTCGCGCTGGCGCTCGCCCCGGCCGCACACGCCGACGCCCCCGCCGCACACGCCGACGCCCCGGCGGCGGCCGCCCCGGCCCCCCTGCCCGCCGCCGAGCTGGCCCAGGCCCGCGGTGCGGTCCAGGCCCCGGCCGTGCTCGACAGGGTCGGCCACTTCTTCGCCCGCAAGGGCGTCCCGCCGACCCAGCAGCTCACCATCGGCGCCGCCGAGGAGGCGCGGGCGGCGAACGCGTCGGCGCCGCGGTTGGACGGCGACACCGTGCCGGTGTACGTCCTGGACGCCGGATTCGTGGCCGGCACCCCGGGCGCGCCGGTGGCGAAGGCGGAGTTCACCGCCAGCAAGGTGGTCGCGGCGGACGGGCAGACCGCCTCGGTCTGGACCGTCCGGCAGGGCGACGCCTGGCGGGTGGTCAACATCGCCTCCGGCGGTGACGAGAGCGACTACGCGGCGAAGGCCGCGAGCGGCGGGGGCGGCACCGCCTTCCGCGAGCCGCAGGTCAACGCCTGGTACGTGCTGCGCGACGGCCGGGTGCTGCCGCTGGACGACGAGGCCAGGCGCTCGGTGGGCGCGGGCGGGGTGTCGCTGGCCGCCTACCAGCAGCTGGTGCACCAGCGGTACGGGGACAAGCTGCCCGGCTCGGCCTATGACCGGGCGGGCGAGGGCGGCGGCTACCAGGTGGACGCCGCGTCGCAGCCGGTGGCCGCGGCGGCCCCGGCGGCGGACGGCGGTTCGGTGCTGCCGGCCGTGACGGCGGGCGCGGCCCTGGGTGCCACCGCGCTGGTGGGCGCGGGCGCGGTCCTGCGGCGGAGGGCGGGCGTCCGCCGCGGGTGAGGAGGGGACAGCGGGGTCCGGCCGATCGGGTCGGGCCCCGCTGTCGTTGCCGCAGTGGCCCGGCGGCGGTCGTCACCGCGCGGTCGCGGTCCGTGATGTGTCCCCGAAGTGCTTCTCGCGCACGAGGAATTGACGCAACGTTGATCTGTCGTTCGCCGCCTGAGGGCAGTCGGGGGTGACTGACGGTAGATAGGATGTGGCAATCGGTCAGTGCTGGCCGACGCGTGCCGAGAGCGGGAGAAGGGGTGGGGCGGCAGGAGCCGACCACGAGCCCGGCACCGGGAAAGGGGAGCCGAAGTGGCCGACACGGATGACAGGCGGGCGGGTGCCCAGGTGTGGGGGGCGGCGGCGGTGGTGGCCTCCGCGTTGGCCGTGGTCGCGGCCTATCTGATCGATGGGGCCCCGCTGGTCCTGGCGGTCGCCGGGGTGGAGACCGTGCTGCTGATGGTCTACGTCGGCCGCCGCTGGCGCGCGTCGCGCGGCCGGCCGTCCCCGGTCCGGCACCGTCCGCGCCGCGGGATCCCGGACGCCGCGCACTGCGAGCGCTGCCGCCGGGCCCGTGAGGCGCTGGACGCCCGGCAGTCGCGGGGCGGCTCCGGCCGTCCGGTGCGGTCGGAGCTGTGGTCGGCGTCCCCGGCATCCCACGAGCACCGGGCACCCTTCGAGCACGAGGAGCACGCCGACGACCGGGGCCCGGGCGAGGAGGCCGCCGCGCAGTCGGAGCCCGGCGCGGCCGATCACCCGTCGTACCCGCGCCGCCCGCAGGTCCGGGCGCCGTACGAGCGGCCCTGGACGGCGGAACGGGCGCCCGCCCGGTCCGTGGACCGGGCGACCGCCCGTCGGAGTGCGCCGGGTTCAGCCGGCCGTGCCGTACGCCACCAGTGAGACGCCGACGTACTGCACGATGAACGCGCCGAGGGTGAAGGCGTGGAAGACCTCGTGGAAACCGAACCAGCGCGGTGACGGGTCGGGCCGCTTGAGCCCGTACACCACGCCACCGATGCTGTAGAGCACCCCGCCGACGATCATCAGCACCAGGACGGCGACGCCGCCGGTGCGCAGGAAGTCCGGCAGGAAGAACGCGGCGGCCCAGCCCAGTGCTATGTACACCGGGGTGTACAGCCAGCGCGGCGCGCCGACCCAGAACACCCGGAACACGATCCCGGCGAGCGCGCAGCCCCACACCGCCCAGAGCAGCAGCTGCTGGTCGGCGCCCTTGAGCAGCAGCATCGTGAACGGCGTGTAGGTGCCCGCGATGATCAGGAAGATGTTCGCGTGGTCGAGCCGGCGCAGTACGGCGTCCCCGCGCGGCCCCCAGTGGAAGCGGTGGTACACCGCGCTGACCCCGAACAGCAGCCAGGCGCTGACCGAGTAGATCGCGCAGGCGATCTTGGCGGGCGTGGAGTCGGCCAGGCAGATCAGCACGATCCCGGCGGCCACCGTGGCGGGGAACATCCCGGCGTGCAGCCAGCCGCGCCACTTGGGCTTGCTCTCCCTGATCCCGGCAGGTTCCTCCGCGGGGCTGTCCGCGAGCACAGCAGCAGTCATGCGCAGCATGCTACCCGCTACCTACGGATCCGTAGGTTACTGTCGCGTAGGAAAGTGGCGATCATCACTCTTGGACGTTTTGGAGTGTTTGGCATGTGGCGCCGCGCACTCCGTCCCGGATGTGCGCGACCTTTTACCGGCCGGTAATCATACTTACTGTAGTAAAAGATGCGTCAATTTCGCCGCTTCGCCGCGTTCCGGGCTTGAGGCCGGAGCTACGCTGCAAGCACCCTCAGACCCCCGCAACGCCGTCTCCTCGCCGAGATGGCGTGAAACGGAGCGATCGTGTCGTACGAGATCTCTGCTCTCAGCGCATCCGCGCCCACCCGCCACAAGCAGCTGCTCGCTTGGGTGAGCGAGATCGCCGAGCTCACCCAGCCGGACCGCATCGAGTGGTGCGACGGTTCCGCCGAGGAGTACCAGCGCCTCGCGGACCTGCTGGTGGCGCAGGGCACCTTCAAGAAGCTCGACGAGGACAAGCGCCCCAACTCCTACTACGCCGCCTCGGACCCGACGGACGTGGCACGCGTGGAGGACCGCACCTACATCTGCTCCGAGCAGGAGAAGGACGCCGGACCGACCAACAACTGGAAGGCCCCCGCCGAGATGCGGGCCGTCTTCCAGGGCGAGCAGGGCCTTTTCCGTGGCGCGATGAAGGGCCGCACGATGTACGTCGTGCCCTTCTCGATGGGCCCGGTCGGCTCCCCGCTGGCCGCGTACGGCGTCGAGATCACCGACTCCGCCTACGTCGCCGTGTCGATGCGCGTGATGACCCGCATGGGCCGGGCCGTGCTGGACCAGCTCGGCGAGGACGGCGACTTCGTCAAGGCCGTGCACACCGTCGGCGCCCCGCTCGCCGCGGGCGAGGCGGACGTGCCGTGGCCGTGCAACAGCACCAAGTACATCTCGCACTTCCCGGAGACCAGGGAGATCTGGTCCTTCGGCTCGGGCTACGGCGGCAACGCCCTGCTCGGCAAGAAGTGCTACGCGCTGCGCATCGCCTCGACCATGGCCCGCGACGAGGGCTGGCTGGCCGAGCACATGCTCATCCTGAAGCTCACCCCGCCGGCCGGCTCCGCGGGCGAGGCGGAGCCCAAGTACGTCGCGGCCGCTTTCCCCTCGGCCTGCGGCAAGACCAACCTGGCCATGCTCCAGCCGACCATCCCGGGCTGGAAGGTCGAGACGATCGGCGACGACATCGCCTGGATGCGCTTCGGCGCCGACGGCCGCCTGTACGCCATCAACCCCGAGGCCGGTTTCTTCGGCGTCGCCCCCGGCACCGGCGTGGACACCAACGCCAACGCCATCGAGACCCTCTGGGGCAACACCGTCTTCACCAACGTCGCCCTCACCGACGACGGCGACGTGTGGTGGGAGGGCCTCACCGAGGAGCCCCCGGCGCACCTGACCGACTGGCGCGGCAACGACTGGACCCCCGAGTCCGGCACCCCGGCCGCCCACCCGAACGCCCGCTTCGCCGTCCCGGCCGCGCAGTGCCCGACCATCGCGCCCGAGTGGGAGGACCCGGCCGGCGTGCCGATCTCGGCGATCCTGTTCGGCGGCCGCCGCGCCACCGCCGTCCCGCTGGTGACCGAGTCCTTCGACTGGCAGCACGGCGTCTTCCTCGGCGCCAACATCGCCTCCGAGAAGACCGCCGCCGCCGAGGGCACGGTCGGCGAGCTGCGCCGCGACCCGTTCGCGATGCTGCCGTTCTGCGGCTACAACATGGGCGACTACTTCGCCCACTGGCTGAAGATCGGCGCCCAGGCGGACCCTGCCAAGCTGCCGAAGATCTACTACGTCAACTGGTTCCGCAAGAACGCCGAGGGCGCGTTCGTCTGGCCCGGCTACGGCGAGAACAGCCGTGTGCTCAAGTGGGTCGTCGAGCGCCTGGAGGGCACCGGCGAGGGTGTCGAGACCCCGATCGGCGTGCTGCCGACCGTCGAGGGCTTCGACCTCGGCGACCTGAAGCTGTCCCAGGAGGACCTCGACCTGCTCTTCACCGTGGACGCCGACATCTGGCGCCAGGAGGCCGCCCTCGTGCCGGCCCACCTGGAGACCTTCGGCGACCACACGCCGAAGGAACTGTGGGACGAGTACCGAAGCCTGGTCGCGCGTCTCGGCTGAGCCTCAGGGCCCAACCGAGCGAGAGGCGGCGCGCGGCACGAACCGAGCGAACCGCCGAGTGACAGGACGGCCGGAGTTCCGCCGAGCGATCTTTCCCCGACCAAGGAGATCGCCCGGCCGGGACTCCGGCCGTAGTGCTTCCCGCGGCCCGCGCCGACCCGGCCGCGTGGTCACGGCCGGGTAAGTCACGGCCGGGTGGTCACGGCTGGGTGTAGCCCCCGAGGAACTCGCCGATGCGGGTCACGGCGTCGGTGATCTCCTCCGGCCGCGGCAGGGTGACCAGGCGGAAGTGGTCCGGCTCGGGCCAGTTGAAGCCGGTGCCCTGGACCAGCAGGATGCGCTGGGAGCGCAGCAGGTCGAGGACCATCCGGGCGTCGTCCTTGATCTTGTAGACCTTCGGGTCCAGCCGCGGGAACGCGTACAGCGCGCCCTTGGGCTTGACGCAGCTGACCCCGGGGATCTCGTTGAGCAGCCGGTGCGCGGCGTCGCGGGAGGCGAGCAGCCGGCCGCCGGGGAGCACCAGGTCGCGGATCGACTGCCGGCCGCCGAGCGCGGCGGCCACCGCGTGCTGGGCGGGCATGTTGGCGCACAGCCGCATGGAGGCGAGCACGGTGAGGCCCTCGACGTAGCTGCGGGCGCGGTTCCGGTCGCCGGACAGCACCATCCAGCCGGAGCGGAAGCCCGCGACGCGGTACGCCTTGGACAGTCCGTTGAAGGTGACGCAGAAGAGATCCGGGGCCAGGGTGGCCAGCGGGACGTGCTCGGCGTCGTCGTAGAGGATCTTGTCGTAGATCTCGTCCGCGTAGACCACCAGCTCGTGCCGGCGGGCGATCTCGACGATGCCCTCCAGCACCTCGCGCGGGTAGACGGCGCCGGTCGGGTTGTTCGGGTTGATCACCACGATGGCCCTGGTCCGGTCGGTGACCTTGGCCTCGATGTCGGCGAGGTCCGGGTACCACTCGGACTGCTCGTCGCAGCGGTAGTGCACCGCGGTGCCGCCGGCCAGCGAGACCGAGGCGGTCCACAGCGGGTAGTCCGGGGCCGGGACGAGCACCTCGTCGCCGTCGTCCAGCAGTGCGGTCATCGCCAGCTGGATCAGCTCGGAGACGCCGTTGCCGAGGAAGACGTCGTCGACGGAGAGACCGTGCAGTCCGCGGTCCTCGTAGTGCATGACCACGGCGCGGCGGGCGGAGAGCAGGCCCTTGGAGTCGCCGTACCCGTGCGCGTTCGCGAGGTTGCGCAGGATGTCCTGGAGGATCTCCGGGGGCGCCTCGAAACCGAAGGTGGCCGGGTTGCCGGTGTTGAGCTTGAGGATGCGGTGGCCCTGTTCCTCCAGCCGCATCGCCTCTTCGAGCACCGGGCCGCGGATGTCGTAACAGACGTTGGCGAGCTTGCTGGACTGGATGACCTGCATGCCTGCCTACTTTAGGGGTACGGACGGCCCTTCGGCGGACCACCGGAAAGACGCTCCGGAGGCTTCCGCCGCGGTGCCCTTGGATCGGCAGGCGGGCTTGGTGGCGGGCCTTCCAAAGGGGGATCGCGGTGTCCGGAATGCTCCCGTATGCGAGGAACACCGGCCGGTCCTGATCCGGAACGAGACGGACGGCACACCGCCCGGCGCGGGAGGATGTGGCCGGTGCGTCGATCGAGGAGGGGGTGCGCCCGTGGTGCCGGTCGTGGTCGCGGCGGTGCTGGTCGGTCTTCTGGTGGCTCCGCTGCTGCGCGGGCTGGTCGCCCGGTTCGCCGTGCCGGAGGGCGAACCCTGGTGCGACGCCTGCCCGTTGTGCGCGGGCGAGGTGCGGCTGCTGCCGCCGACCGGGCGCTGCCCGGGCTGCCGGGAGAGGCTGGGCGCGGGCGCGTGGACGGTGGAGGCGGTCGCGGTGGCGGTGGCCTTCGCGGTGGGGTGCGCGGCGGACGGGCCGGCGGCCGCGGCGCTGGGCTGGGCGGCCGCGCTCGGGGTGGCGCTCGGCTTCGTCGACGCGCGGGTGCGCCGGCTGCCGTACCGGCTGACCCTGCCGCTGCTCGGCGGGGTGGCCGCGCTGCTGGTGGTGGCGGCGCTGGCGGAGGGGCGGCCCGGGGTGCTGCTGCGCTGCCTGCTGGTGGCGCTCACGGTCGGCGCGGTGCTCGAACTCGCCGTCTGGGTCGGCGCGTTGGGGGCCGGTGACTCCCCGCTGGGGTTCGCGCTGGGCGGGCTGCTCGGCTGGTACGGCTGGCCGGTGGCGCTCGGGGGGTTGGTCGTGGCGGTGGTGCTCGCCGGGGTGTGGGCGGTGCTGCGGGCCGCCGCCGCCCTGGCCCGCCGGCGCCCGGTGCGCGGACTGGACGTGCCGGTGGGCCCGTTCCTGCTGCTCGGCGCGCTCACCGCCGTGCTGGCGAGGTAGCCGTCCGGCCGTCCCGGTACCGGGTCCAGGAGTAGGGGACGGCCCGGCGCGCAGACCCCACCCCCGAGGAGCGGCGCGCCGGGGCGGCGAGGCGTTACGGCATCTTGTGGACGAACGGGCCGACCGCACCCGAGAACGCGTTGCCGTTGTTGGCGTCCCAGTTGGTGGACCAGGTCATCGCGCCGCGGATGGTGGGCCACTTGGCCGGCGGGACGAAGCTGCCGCAGTTGTTTCCGGTGGCCAGGCAGTCCAGCGCGTTGTTGACCACGGTCGGCGAGACGTAGCCGCCGCCCGCCGCCTTGGCCGAGGCCGGCACGCCGATGCCGACCTGGTCGGGCCGCAGGCCGCCCTGGATGTGGGTGCAGACCTGCGAGGTGATGAAGTCGATGGTGCCCTGGTTGTAGACCTTGCCGTCGCAGCCGTTCATGCCGCCCGAGTTGTAGAACTGGGTGTTGACGACGGTGAGGATGTCCTTGGTCCTCAGCGCCAGTTGGAAGTAGGCGCCGGCGGTGCTGTACATCCCGATGGTCTCGGGCGCCATGGTCAGGACGAAGCCGGGGCCGACCTTGGCCTGCAGGGAGTGCAGCGCGTCGCCGAGCGGTCCGGCCTGGACGCCGTTCTCCAGGTCGACGTCGATGCCGTCGAAGCCGTAGTCCTTGATGATCGCGTAGGCGCTGTCGGCGAAGTTGGCGGCCGCGGTGGCGTCTCCGACGGTGATCGCGCCGTTCTGGCCGCCGATGGAGAGGACGACCTTCTTGCCGGCCGCCTGCTTGGCCTTGAGGTCGGCGCGGAACTGGGCGTCGGTGTAGCCGCCGAGCGCCTTGGACAGGCCCGGGTCCAGGGTGAAGCTGATCGCGCCGGTCCGGGTCGGCACGGCGTCGGCGAAGGAGACCGCGATGATGTCGTACGCGCTCTGGACGTCGCTCAGCCGCTGCGGGGTCGAGTTGTTGTCGAAGTTCTGCCAGTAGCCGGTGACCACGTGCGCGGGCAGACCGGTGGCCGGCGGGGTGGTGCCGGTCGGGGTGGGGGTCGGCGTCGCGGTCTGGGTGGGCGTCGCGGTGGCCGTGGCGGTCGGCGTCGGCGTCGGCGTGGGGGTGGGGGTCGCGGTGGGCGACGGGGTTCCGGTGCCGCCGGGGCCGACCAGGGTGACGTCGTCGGCGAGGTAGGCGCCCTGGCCGTACCAGCCGTGCAGGTAGACGGTGACGGTGGTGGCGTTCGCCCCGGTGGTGAAGGTGGTGGACAGCTGGTTCCAGCTGCTCTGGTTCGACCAGGCGGACGGGTCGGTGCCGCCGGTGCCGCGCGCGCCGAGGTAGACGTACGGGCCCTGGACCCACGCGCTCAGCGTGTAGCTGGAGTTGGGCAGCACGCTGACGGTCTGGGAGCACTCGGCGGTGTCGCCGGCGCCCGGGGTGGCCTGCAGCGCGCCGGTGCCGGAGTGGACCGGCGAGGAGACGGCGGCCGCGCCGCCGGTACAGCTCCAGCCGCCCAGCCCGCTGTCGAAGCCGCCGTTGGAGACCAGGTTGCCGACGGCCGCGTTGGCGCCGCCGGCGAAGAGGGCGAGGCCGCCGCCGGCCAGGGCGAGGGCGGTGGCGCCGGCCGCGACGGCCGGGAGGGGGCTGCGCCGGCGCTTGTGCGCGGGCTGGTTCAGCGTACGGGCCATGGGGCGACGCTCCTGGGGGAGGAGCGGCCGCCGCGGTGGGGGGCGCGGCGGCCGCGTGTGGGGGAGGGGAGGTCCGAGGTGGGCCGGTGGGGACCGCAGCGGCCAGGCTGCCGTCCCGGAATCACAAGCTGGACTAGACCATTGCTGGTCGTCAAGCATCGGACCGACGGCTTACGGTTCCGTTAAGGATTCGGAGACCGTTCCGTGTCCGCGCCCCCACCACCCCCGCACCGTGCCCCGCGCGCCCCTTGCAGACCGCCGCAGACCCTCCGCAGGCCCGCCGCCGACCTCCGACACGCCCGCGGTGACAGGCTCCGCACAGGACCGTGACCAGACCGCTACCTGCGGCTTTACCGTGCGCGTGCGGGCGGGAGTAGGCTGCGCCGGGGCGGTGACGCACCAGCTGAACGAGCACGGAGGGGTCCGGGAACATGGGTCTGCGCGATGTCGCCGAACGGACGCCGGGGCTGCGCACCCTGCTGGGCGGGATGTACGGGCTCTACGGCCGCCGGGTCGAGGTCCACCTCGCCCGCACCCCGCACCACATCGGCGTGATCCTGGACGGCAACCGCCGCTGGGCCAAGGCCACCGGCGGCTCCACCGCGTACGGACACCGGCGCGGCGCCGACAAGATCACCGAGTTCCTCGGCTGGTGCGACGAGACCCACGTCAAGGTCGTCACCCTCTGGATGCTCTCCACCGACAACCTGGACCGCCCGGCCGACGAGCTGGTCCCGCTGCTCGGCATCATCGAGGACGCCGTCACCGGCCTGGCCGCCGCCCGCCGCTGGAAGGTCCACCCGGTCGGCGCGCTGGACCTGCTCCCGCAGCACACCGCCGACGTGCTCAAGCGCGCCGCGGAGGAGACCGCCGACATCGACGGCATCACCGTCAACGTCGCGGTCGGCTACGGCGGCCGGCACGAGATCGCCGACGCCGTCCGCTCGCTGCTCCAGGAGCACGCCGGACGAGGAACCTCGATCGAGGAACTGGCCGAGGTGCTGACCGTCGAACACATCTCCGAGCACCTCTACACCCGCAACCAGCCCGACCCGGACCTGATCATCCGCACCTCGGGCGAGCAGCGGCTGTCCGGTTTCCTGCTCTGGCAGAGCGCGCACAGCGAGTTCTACTTCTGCGAGGCGTACTGGCCGGCCTTCCGCAAGGTCGACTTCCTGCGGGCCCTGCGCGCGTTCGAGCAGCGCCACCGGCGAATGGGCCTCTGACTGCCCTTCGGACCCCCGGCCCGGTGGGGCTCCCGGCCGGGCGCGAGGCGAAGTGACCGCCGTAGGGCTGGCCTACCCGGCGCCCAGGCGAGGCCAAACGTTCACCGGCAATGATCCGTCAGTTCTCCGGGGGCGCGAATGCACCGCCCCCCGCCTGGGAATACTCCAGTCAGTCCGGTCCCGAGGCCACCGGGGCAGCGGGGGCCGGCTTGCCGCGGGTGACGCAGGGTCATCCGCTCTGGAGGCCTAGTGGGCAGTTCCAAGAGCCGCCGGACACCAGACCGGCGCACGTACGTTCTCGACACCAGCGTGCTCCTGGCGGACCCGCTCGCCATGACCCGCTTCGAGGAGCACGAGGTCGTCCTTCCGGTGGTGGTCGTCACCGAGTTGGAAGCCAAACGGCACCATCCGGAGCTGGGCTACTTCGCCCGCCAGGCGCTGCGGATGCTCGACGACTACCGCATCCGGCACGGCCGGCTCGACGAGCCGATCCCGGTCGGCGAGCTCGGCGGCACCATCCGGGTCGAACTCAACCACTCCGACGTGTCGATACTGCCGGCCGGGTACCGGGCCGGCGGCGGCGAGGCGGACACCCGGATCCTGGCGGTCGCCCGCAACCTGCAGGCCGAGGGCTACGACGTCACCGTCGTGTCCAAGGACCTGCCGCTGCGGATCAAGGCCAGCTCGGTGGGCCTGCTCGCCGAGGAGTACCGGGCCGAGCTCGCGATCACCTCCGGCTGGACGGGCATGGCCGAACTGCACGTCCCGGCGGACCGGGTGGACGCGCTGTTCGCGGCCGGCCACGACGCCGCGGTGGAGGTCGACGGGGCCGGCGAGCTGCCGGTCCACACCGGGCTGGTGCTCACCTCGGAGCGCGGCCGGGCGCTCGGCCGGGTCGCCGGCGACGGCCGGGTCCGGCTGGTGCGCGGCGAGCGCGAGGCGTTCGGGCTGCGTGGGCGCAGTGCCGAGCAGCGGGTGGCGCTGGACCTGCTGCTCGACCCGGAGATCGGCATCGTCTCGATGGGCGGCCGGGCCGGGACGGGCAAGTCGGCGCTGGCGCTGTGCGCGGGGCTGGAGGCGGTGCTGGAGCGGAGGCAGCACCGCAAGGTGATGGTCTTCCGGCCGCTGTACGCGGTCGGCGGCCAGGAGCTCGGCTACCTGCCGGGCAGCGAGGCGGAGAAGATGGGCCCCTGGGCCCAGGCGGTCTTCGACACTCTCTCGGCCGTCACCACCCCGGACGTGATCGAGGAGGTGATCTCCCGCGGGATGCTGGAGGTGCTGCCGCTGACCCACATCCGGGGGCGCTCGCTGCACGACGCCTTCGTGATCGTGGACGAGGCGCAGTCCCTGGAGCGGAACGTCCTGCTGACGGTGCTGTCCCGGATCGGCCAGGGCTCGCGGGTGGTGCTCACCCACGACGTGGCGCAGCGGGACAACCTGCGGGTGGGCCGGTACGACGGTGTGGTGGCGGTGGTGGAGAAGTTGAAGGGGCATCCGCTGTTCGCCCACATCACGCTCACCCGCTCGGAGCGGTCGCCGATCGCGGCGCTGGTCACGGAGATGCTGGAGGACATCAACCCGTGATCCGTCCCTGATCGGGACATTGTCGGACAATCCGGTCAACTCAGGTCTCGGGGCTCGTTCCTGACGGAGCGGGCCCCATCCGTTTCATCACATCGAGTGCTTTCCGTCCGGGGAACTCCCGTCCGGTGAATGTGACATGCGCCACGCAGGGGGGAATTGCGTCGGCGGTGCCCGGTGCGGCATGGTGAGGGTTCTGTCAGGCCCCGCGTACGGCGCGGCAGGGCTTCCGGACTCCGGAAGTCAGGCCCGGAAGGTTCGCCAACTCCGTTCGGTGGACGCACAATTGAAGACCGAGAGCCGTACGCCGCCCGATTCCAACGCCCGGTCGCCTCACCTCGGCCGGACGCCGGGCCAGCACCTCCCGTGACCAGAGCACCGTACGGAGGTCCGTGCCAAGGGGCATGTTGCGCCCGCACGGTCACGCGTGGGCGATGCTGGAAGGAATCCATGTGACTCGGATCTCGGTCCGGGGAGTCGCTGTGGCCTCCGCCACCGCCGTCACCGCTGTCGGTGCCGTCGTGGGTATGGCCTCGGGCAGCGAGGGCAAGACGACGCAGACGGTCGATGTCGCCGGCGCGACCCTGCTTGCCGAAGTCCCCTCTGGCGCCCAGGCGCAGACCATCAGTGACAACATCGGCCAGCAGGCGACCGCGCAGCAGGCCTCGGCCGACGCCGCCGCCAAGGCCGCCGCGGAGCAGAAGGCTGCCGACGAGGCCGCGCGCCAGAAGGCCGCCGCCGACGCCCAGGCCAAGGCGGACGCCCAGGCCAAGGCCGACGCGGACAAGGCTGCCAAGGCCGCCGACGACGCGCGCAAGGCCACCGAGGCCGCCAACCGGTCCAAGGCCCGCTCGGCGATGACCGCCGTCGACGACAGCGCGCCGCCCGTCTCGGTCAGCCCGGGTTCGGTCCAGGACATCGCCCGGCAGATCGTCGGCAGCGACGCCCAGTTCCAGTGCTTCAGCCAGATCGTGAAGCGTGAGAGCGGCTGGGACTACACGGCGACCAACAAGAGCTCCGGCGCGTACGGCCTGGTCCAGGCGCTGCCCGGCTCGAAGATGGCGTCGGCGGGTGCCGACTGGCGCACCAACCCGGCCACCCAGATCACGTGGGGCCTCAGCTACATGAACAGCCGCTACGGCAGCCCCTGTGGCGCGTGGTCGTTCTGGCAGGCCCACAACTGGTACTAGGAGCGGTTGCCGCTCCGGCGGCGCACTCCGCACGGCCCCCGGCCGCTCGCCCTCCCGGGCGGGCAGCCGGGGGCCGTCGCCGTTTCCGGTCCGGGCCGCGGGCGGCGGGCCGTCGGTCGCGGAAGGTGGGGCCGCGCCGCCCGTGCCGCGCTGACCATGGCGCGCGCGGGCGGGGCGGTCCCGGGTGCGGACGCGGGGCGCGGGAAGGGGTCCTGGTTGCTCCCCACACCGGCCGGTCCACCGGCGGATGGCTCCTGGGGGACGGGCCCTCGGGGGGTGGGCTCTGGGGGGAGGGGCTCTTGGGGGCGCTGCCCTCCGGGGGCCTCGTCCCGTCTCCTCCCCAGCGAAGTACGTCCAAAACCACCTGAAACATCGCTGTTTGTCCATATTTTCGAGGCGGGTGGTCCGAGGCGAACCCACCGGCGGTCGGACTCGCGGCCCCCTTGCCGGGTAGCGTCATCCCTGACGGCCGCGGCGGGAGCCCGCGGCGTACCGCCGGGCACGGCGGATCGGGTCGGGGAGCGGTGGTAGCGAGGATGGCGCGGGGCGGAAAGGCCTTCAAGGCCGTGGCCAAGGGCATGGCCGTGGTGGTGAGCGCGGCCGCCGTGATCGAACGGCGCCGACGCGCCGCGATGGCGGCCGACCCGCACGAACTCGCCGTCCCGCTGCTGATGGACGGGCACGTGGCGGCGCTGGCCGAGGCATCCGGCCCGGTGCCGGTCCCCCGGGCCGACCCCACCCCGGCGTCGGTGGCGGCGGGGCCGACGGGCTCCGAGGGCGCCCGGGTCGCGGCGGTCACCGAGGCTGTCGAGGCCGCTGAGGCCGTCGAGGTCTCCCCACCGGCCGCGCCTGCCGCACCCGCCGAGCCGGCTCCCCCCGCACCCGCCGCCCACGCGGCTCTCGGCCGGGAGTACCACCCCGGCCGGCCCGCCACCCCCGCCGAGGCGGTGCCGTGGGGGCTGCGGGTGGCCGCCGAGTCGACCTGGCGGCTGCTGCTGCTCGGTGCCGCGCTCTACGTCGTCTTCTACGTGGTCGACATGCTGCGGCTGGTCGCCTTCTCGGTGCTGGCCTCGCTGCTGATCACCGCGCTGCTGGAGCCCTCGGTGTCCTGGCTGCGCCGGCGCCGGGTGCCGCGCTCGCTGGCGGCGGGCGGGGTGTTCCTGAGCGGTCTGGCCGGGATCGGGCTGGTCGGCTGGTTCGTGGTCTGGCAGGTGACCACCAACCTGACGGACGTCACCAACCAGGTCAAGAACGGTGTGAACCAGCTGAAGGACTGGCTGGTCACCGGGCCGCTGCACCTGACCCAGCAGCAGATCACCGACTTCGCCAACCAGATCACCAAGGCGATCACCACCAACACCGACCAGCTCACCTCGGCCTCGATCACCGGCGCGCAGATCGCCGTCGAGGTGCTGACCGCGGTGCTGATGACCTTCTTCACCACCTTCTTCTTCCTCTACGACGGCGAGCGGATCTGGAACTGGGCGATGCGCGGGCTGCCCCGGCACTCCCGCTTCGCGATGGCCGGCGCCGGCCCGAAGGCCTGGGCGACGCTCACCGCCTACGTGCGCGGCACCGTCTGCGTGGCCTTCATCGACGCGGTCTGCATCGGGATCGGCATCGACCTGCTCGGCGTGCCGCTGGCGATGCCGCTGGCCGTGATCATCTTCCTGGGCGCCTTCGTCCCGCTGGTCGGCGCGCTGGTCACCGGCACCGTCGCGGTGCTGATCGCCCTGGTCACCCAGGGGCCGTGGACGGCGCTGATGGTGCTGGTGGTGCTCATCGCGGTGATGCAGGTCGAGAGTCACATCCTGCAGCCGCTGATCCTCGGCCGGGCCGTCCGGGTGCACCCGCTGGGCGTGGTCCTCGGCGTCGCGGCCGGCGGCATCATCGGCGGCATCGGCGGCGCGGTCGTCGCCGTCCCGCTGATCGCCGTCACCAACACGGTGATCACCCACCTGCGCCGCCGCAACGAGGCGGGCCAGGCCGTCTTCACCGCGCTCGAAGCCGCCCGCGAGGCCGCCGAGCGCACCGCCGCCACCCAGCCCGCGGCCACCCACCCAGCCGCCACCCACCCCGCCGCCGCGCCGACCGTCCGACCGGCCACGGACTGACCGCCCGGGCGGAAAACGGCGGCGGGCCCCTCACGGACATGGTGTCCGGGAGGGGCCCGCGGGGTGCCGGGTGCGTCAGGCGGTGGCGGCGGCGAGGGCGGCCTCGGAGTCGAGGACGCCGGCCACGGCCTGCAGGACGGCGGCGATCTTCATCGAGGCCTGGACGACCTCGCGCTCGACGCCGGCCTTGCGCAGCACGGCCTCGTGCGAGTCGAGGCACTGGCCGCAGCCGTTGATGGCCGAGACCGCGAAGCACCAGAGCTCGAAGTCGACCTTCTCGACGCCCGGGGTGCCGATGATGTTCATCCGCAGACCGGCCCGCATCGTGCTGTACTCCTTGTCGGAGAGCAGGTGCAGCGTCCGGTAGTAGACGTTGTTCATCCCCATGATCGCGGCCGCGCCCTTGGCGGCGGTGTACGCCTCGGGGGACAGGTTGGCCTTGGCCTCGGGCTCCAGCTCGCGCAGCAGACCGGGGCTGCGGGTGGCCATCGCGCAGGACAGCACGGTGCCCCAGAGCTGCTGGGCGGGGAGGTCGGAGTTGCCGATGACCGAGCCCAGGTTGAGCTTGAGGTCCTTGGCGTAGTCCGGGAGGGCGGCCTTCAGGTCGTCGAGGGCCATGGTTCAGCCCGCCAGCAGGGCCTGGGCGTCGAGGGTGTCCTCGCCCTTGGTCCAGTTGCACGGGCACAGCTCGTCGGTCTGCAGGGCGTCCAGCACCCGCAGGACCTCCTTGGGGTTACGGCCGACGGAGCCGGCGGTCACCATGACGAACTGGATCTCGTTGTTCGGGTCCACGATGAAGACGGCGCGCTGGGCGGTGCCGTCCTCGCCCTCGACGCCGCAGGCGCGCATCAGGTCGTGCTTGATGTCGGCCAGCATCGGGAAGGGCAGGTCACGCAGGTCCTTGTGGTCCTTGCGCCAGGCGTGGTGCACGAACTCGGAGTCACCGGAGACGCCGAGGATCTGGGCGTCGCGGTCCGCGAACTCGTCGTTCAGCTTGCCGAACGCGGCGATCTCGGTCGGGCAGACGAAGGTGAAGTCCATCGGCCAGAAGAAGACGACCTTCCACTTGCCCTCGTAGGTCTTGTGGTCGATGTCGGCGAAGGCGTTCGCGGCGTCCAGGTCGACACAGGCCTTGAGGTCGAACTCGGGGAACTTGTCACCGATCGTGAGCACGTTCGCTTCTCCTGAAGTGAGATGAGGGGAGCTTTGTCCGGATTCCGGACACCGATCACGATTCCACATCGTGGACTGATCGGGGAAATAGCTAAACTCGATGTGTCTGATCGGAGATTGCTATCAGTACTGAATCCCCCACGTCGCAGCCCGGCCCCCGCCGGGGCGCCCCCGCCAAAGCCGCCCGGACTGTGGCGAGCACCACAGCCCGCAGTCCGCGCGCCCCGACCATCGCCCAGCTGCGCGCCTTCGTCGCGGTCGCCGAGCACCGGCACTTCCGGGAGGCCGCCGCCGCCACCGGGATGAGCCAGCCGACGCTGTCCGGGGCCGTCGCGGCGCTGGAGGAGTCGCTGGGCGCGCAGCTGGTCGAGCGTACGACGCGCAAGGTGATTGTCACCCCTCTGGGGCAGCGGGTGCACCAGCACGCACGCCGGGTGCTCGCCTCGCTACAGGCGCTCACCGAGGAGGTCGAGGCCGCCCGCCGCCCGTTCACCGGGCCGCTGCACCTCGGCGTCATCCCGACCGTCGCGCCCTACCTGCTGCCCACCGTGCTGCGGCTGGTCCGCGACGGCTTCCCGGACCTGGAACTGCACGTCCACGAGGAGCGCACCCCCTCGCTGCTGGAAGGCCTGGCCGCCGGACGCCTGGACGTCCTGCTTCTGGCGCTCCCGGCCGGCGGGCCCTCGCCCACCCTGGACATCCCGCTGTTCGACGAGGACTTCGTCCTGCTCACCCCGCCCGGCCATCCGCTCGCCGGGCGGACCGACGTCCCGCGGGACGTGCTGCTCGACCTGGACGTCCTGCTGCTGGAAGAGGGGCACTGCCTGCGCGACCAGGCGCTGGACATCTGCCGCGAGGTCGGCGCCGACCCGGCGGGCGCGACCACCCGCGCGGCCGGCCTGTCCACCCTGGTCCAGCTGGTCGCCGGCGGCCTCGGGGTGACCCTGCTGCCCGCCACCGCCCTGGACGTCGAGGCGGGCCGCGCCGACCGGCTGGCCGCCGTCCGCTTCGCCGCCCCGGCGCCGGGCCGCCGGATCGGGCTGGCCGTCCGCCCGGGCTCGGCCCGCGGCGCCGAGTACGAGCGCTTCGCGGCCGCGCTGCGCGAGGTGCTGGTGGAACTGCCGGTACGGATCGTCTCCTGACGGGCCCTAGACCTGCGGCGGCAGCCGCTGCTCGAACCAGACCACCTTGCCGGTGCCCAGCCGGGTCGCGCCCCAGCGGTCCGCGCACCGGGCCACTATCTGCAGCCCGCGCCCGCGTTCGTCCTCCGGCCCGGTACGGCGCGGGCGCGGCAGCAGCGGGCTGTCGTCGCCGACCTCGCAGCGCAGCCGGGTGGTGCGCACCAGGCTCAGGGTGACCGGCCGGGTGGCGTGCTGGACGGCGTTGGTCACCAGCTCGCTGACCATCAGCTCGGTCGCCTCGCTGAGCTCGTCCATCCCCCAGCGGCGCAGCGTGTGCGCGACCAGTCGGCGGGCCCGCCCCGGGGTCTCGTTGCGCGGCTGCAGGTACCAGTGCGCGACGTCCCCGGCCGGGATGCCGTCGAAGCAGGCGCCGAGAAGGGCGATGTCGTCCCCGCGGTCGCCGGGCGGCAGGATCCGCAGCGCCTCCTGGCACAGCTGTTCCGGGGACTGCCAGCGGGCCGCGGCGATCCGGGCGCGCAGCACCTCCAGGCCGTCGCTGATCGGGCGGGTGCGGGTCTCCACCAGGCCGTCGGTGAACAGCAGCAGCGCCGAGCCGGGCGGCGCGGGCAGCTCCACCGAGTTGAAGTCCACCCCGCCGACCCCGATCGGCGCCCCGGAGTCCAGCTCCACCAGTTCGGCCGTCCCGTCCGGGCGGACCAGCACCGGCGGGACGTGCCCGGCGTTGGCCAGCACCACGCGGTTGGCGATGGGGTCGTAGACGGCGTACACGCAGGTGGCCAGGTGCTGTTCGCGGCCGAGCCGCTGGGCCTGTTCGTCCAGGTGGTACAGCACTTCGTGCGGCGGCAGGTCGAGTGCCGCCAAGGTCTGGGCGCTGGTGCGCAGTTGGCCCATGATGGCGGCCGAGGTGAGCGAGTGGCCCATCACGTCGCCGACGATCAGGGCGACCCGGTTGCCGGGCAGCGGGACGGCGTCGTACCAGTCGCCGCCGACCTGTGCGCCGCGCTCGCCGGGCAGGTAGCGCTGGGCGAGCCGGACGCCGTGCGGCTGCGGGAGGCGCAACGGCAGCATGCTGCGCTGGAGTTCGTTGGCTATCTCCCACTCGCGGGCGTACCGCAGCGCGGTGTCCACGGCCAGCCCGGCCTGGGTGGCGAGGTGCGCCGCGGTCGCGGTGTCCGCGGCGTCGAAGACCGGGCGGCCGGTGCGTTCGGGAGGGCGGCGGATCAGCACCAGCAGCCCGAGGACGGCCTTGCGGCCGCGCAGCGGCAGGGCGAGGACGGAGGTGCCGGCGGCCAGTCGGGCCACCCCGCGGGTGCCGTACAACTCGCGCAGCAGCACCTCGGTGCGCTCGGCGGCGGGGGTGCCGAGGACGGCCGGCTCGGCGGGGCGGCGGCTCAGCAGGGCGTGGGCGAGCGCTCCGCCGCGGGTCACCGGGGTGGCCGGGCCGCTGTCGGCGGTCGAGCGGGTGCCGTAGCGGGAGCGGCGCCGGTCGTCGAAGCCGCCCGGGCGGCCGCGGCGGCCGATCCGGGTGCCGGTGCTGTGGTGGATCCGCAGCTCCTCCGGGAAGCCGGGTTCGCGTTCGACGTTGGGCAGCGGGTCGCGCAGGTGCACCACGGCGGCGTCGGCCAGCGTGGGGACCAGCACCCGGCCGATGTTGCGCAGCGTCGCGGCGAGGTCGAGGGCGCTGTTGATGCGCCGGGTCGCCGAGTCCAGGTAGGCGAGGCGGTCCGCCAGGTCGGCGCGGTCCGGCCGCGCGGCCGGGGGCTTCCGCGGAGCCTGTGCCCGGGCCGGGACCTGGCGGCGCTGGCCCGGGACGGCGGGCGGCTGCTCCGCCTCGGTCTTGAGCTGGTCGCGCACGGCTGCCTGTCCTGGATTCGGTGTGGTGGGTGAGCTGTTCTGTTGCTGCCGCTGCGACGGCCGTGACGGCCGTGGTGGCCGCGACGGCCGCGGTGACGGCCGGTCTGCCGGGATTCGTTCAGCCGACGCGTCGACAGCACAGGAACAGCTGTTCCTCCGGCGGCAGCGTGGTACTGGCCGGCGCGTACGGATGCCCCGAGCACTCCTCGACGGCGAAGCCGGCCGCGACCAGAACCCGTTCCAGATCCTCCCTCAGATACCCACTGATCCGCAGCTCTCTGCCAAGGAACGGAAGCGGAACGTGATCCAGGTCCGCCTCGACCATACCGAGTGCCAGCAGCCCGCCGGGCCGGAGGAGTTCGCGCAGCCGTCCGAGTACGGTCGGGACCTCGTCCTGCGGCAGCAGGATCAGCGAGAAGAACGCGGTGACGGCGGCGAAGGCGCTGTGGCCGGCCGGCCCAAGTCCGGGGGCGTTCCAGACCCGGTCCGCGCGCTCGGTGGCCAGATCGTACAGGTCGATCCGATGGAACTCCGGCGGGAATTCGCCGGGGAAGGCGGCCTGCCGGGCCAGCGTGAGCATCACGTCGGACAGGTCCACGGCGGTCACCCGCAGCCCGCCCTCGACGAGCTGGCGGACGGTCGGCTCGCCGGTGCCGCAGCCCACGTCCAGCACCCGGGCGCCGGGTTCGAGGCGGGCGAGCACCTTCCGGCCGCAGGCCAGCTGCCCGTCCTTGGCGGGGAAGGCCTCGCCGTACGCGGCACCGAGGGTGTCGAAGGCGACCGCCTGCAGGGCCCGGGCCGCCCGGCGCCGCCGGACCTCGGGCTCGTCGTCCCCCGCGTCCTCGCCGACGGGGAAGGCGTCGGATATCTGTCCGGTCGTCACGTTGAGAGGCACCCTTCCACCCGTGGCCTCCGGTCGGCTCCTCGGCGGCCTGGTGGGCCGCGGCCGGTGGCGGTGTGTCACGCTCCCCGCAATCACACGGACGGACTGCACCCCGACGCGTTCGCGGCAGACACTCGTGTGCGTACTGGAATCCTGAGAATATGCGTGATCACTGCGCCATGGGGTCGCTTTCCGGCCAACTCGTCATGCTCGGGCCGAAGTGGCCGGGGTCGCGGAAGCACGACGGTGCGGGGCGGGGTGGTGCGCGGGGCCCCGCACGCCGCACAACGCGCCGGGGCTGTCGTCGCTGACCTGCGGTTTCTCCGGCCGGAAGGCTGACTATCAGACGTTTATCAAACGTCAATCGGTCCGGTGCACAGTGGAGTCCAGCGCCGGGGAAGCGTTGAGGGCGCTCCCGCAGCCGGGGGGCTGCGGGAGCGCCGACGCGCAGATCGGGGGAGGCCCTCCGGGGGGAGCGGAGGCCTTACGGCGCGGGGGAGATGAAGGGCTCGGTGTGCTGCAGGTTGATGAGGTCCGCCACGGGGGAGGCCTCGGGCACACCGAGCCGCACGAAGGTCGCGTGCGCCTCCTGGAGGCACGCCAGCCCGCGAGCAGGCTGGGCGAGGGCCAGCAACGCCTCGCCCAGCGCCGCGTTCGCCAGACCCTGACAGTAGGCCGAGTCCATCTCCTGTCCGATCGCCAGTGACTCTCCGGCGGCCTCGGCGGCCTCGGCGGACTGTTCAGCGGCGATCAGCGCAGAGGCGAGGCGGGCCAGGGTGTAGCCCTCCCAGAGCCGGTTCTGCTGTGACTGGTACAGCCGGTGGGCCTCGCGCAGATGCTGTATGGCGGCTTTGGTGTCATCGGTGGAGGACAGCACCACGCCGGTTTGATACAGGGTGTCGGCGAGGCACGGGCCATTTCTTGACGTCCGAGCTGTCATCACCGCCTCCGTGACCGAGCGGACCGCAGTCGCGATGTCTCCCAGCCTCATCTGCGCCCGAGCCATGTTGCCGAGCAACCTGGCCTCGTTGATCGGAACACGGATCACTCGGCTGATGGCGAGGGCTTGCTCGAAGAATGGAATGGCCTCGGCGGGGCGGTTCGTCAGGCTGAGAATGATCCCCAGATCGTTGGTCGCTGCCGACCGCAGAATCGTCATGTCGTCCGAACTCTGAAGGTTCAGGCTCTTGCGGAGCGATCGTTCGGCGCCTTGGAAGTCATTAGTGATCGACTGTAGCGTGCCGAAGGCGAAGTGCACCCGTGCAAGTGCAGCGGAGTCTTCGTAGGCAGCGGCGTTCTGTTCAGCGCTCTCAAGGGATCGGCGCACACGTGCGCCGTGTGTGGGATCCCCGACGATGCTGTTCATGACGATCAACAGATCGACGGCCGGTCGCAGGATGAAGCTCGGCCCCCGCACGGCGGCTTCGACCGTGCTGAGGAGCAGGATGATCTCGGTCCGGAGCCACCGCCTTGCATCCTGGCTCGTCGACATATTCAGGCCTGACGAGCTCAACGGATTGAGCGGCTCCGGGAGTTTATCGTCAGGCTCGATGACCTGGGCCGCGTTGCGGACGGTTGGAACCAGCAGGTCCAGCAGTTGCTGCATCGCCTGCTCCTGCTCCTCGTGGTCCCCGCGCCGCTCGTTCTGCCGACGAGCGTAGAGCCGGAGTAGGTCGTGATACCGGTACCGGCCTGGGGTATAGCACTCCAGCATGTTCGCCTCGACCAATGCCTCGGCGAAGTCCTCGGCGGCGCGCTCGTCCACACCGAGCAGCGCTGCGGCGGCCGCCAATGGGATGTCGGGGGAGTCGATCAGGGAGAGCAGCCGAAAGGCGCGGGCCTCGTCCGCGGACAGCTGTCCGTAGCCGAGCCCGATGGTGGTCTCCACGGCGAGGTTTCCGAGCTGGAGTTCGTCGAGCCGCCGTCGCTGGTCGGCTAACCGGCTGGCCAGGTCGGAGACGCTCCAACGCGGGCGGCTGGCCAGTCGGGCGGCCGCGATGCGGACGGCGAGCGGCAGGAAGCCGCAGGCGGTGACAACCTTCATGGCCGCCTCCGGCTCGTCAGCGACCCGCTGCTCGCCGACGATGGCGGAGAACAGCGAGAGCGCTTCGGCCGGCGTCAGCTCCTCGACGTCGAACAGCTGGGCACCGGGGATGCTGGCCAGCCGTGAGCGGCTGGTGGCGAGCACCGCGCACCCGGAGACTCCGGGGATGAGCGGCCGGATCTGGTCGGCGTCGCGCGCGTTGTCGAGCAGGATCAGCATTCGACGGCTGGCGAGCAGCGAGCGGTAGAGCGCGGCGCGCTGTTCGAGCGAGTCGGGGCTCTCGGTGACGCCGAGCGCATGCAGGAAGTCGCCCAGGACGGCCACCGGCTCGGCGGGCGAGGCGCCGGCTCCGCGCAGGTCGACGTAAAGCTGCCCGTCCGGGAACTCTGCACGGACGCGGTGGGCGACGTGGACGGCGAGGGTCGTCTTTCCGACTCCGCCGATTCCGGCCAATGACGTCACCACGACGGCCTGGCCGGTGGCGTTCATCAGGACCGCCGAGAGGTCGCCTACCAGCTCCGAACGTCCGCTGAAGTCCGAGATGTCGGCGGGCAGTTGGGCTGGCGCGGACGATGCGGTCGGGTCGTCCTCAAGGGTGGCGGGGGCGGGGGCGGGGGCGGGGGCGGGGGTGGCCGGGACGGCGAGCGCCGGGTCGGCCGCGAGGATGCGGCTGTGCATCGAGGACAGGCCGACGCCCGGTTCGACTCCGAGCTCCTCGATCAGGAGCTTGCGGGTGTCGGTGTAGACACCGAGCGCTTCGGCCTGGCGTCCGGAACGGTACAGGGCCAGCATCAGCAGCTCGCGCAGGCGCTCGCGCAGCGGGTGTTCGGCCGTCAGACTGTTGAGCTCGCCGACGATCTCGGCGTGCAGGCCGACATCGAGGGAGAGGGCGCACAGCTCCTCGGCGGCGGCGACCTGCCGCTCGGCCAGCCGTAGCCGCTGGGCTTCCGCGTATGGGCCGGGGATGCCGGTGAGCGGACGGCCGCCGAACAGGTCCAGCGCATGCGAAAGCAGTCGGTGCGCCTGGCGCTTGTCACCCGAGGTGCGGGCTGCCGCGGCCTCGGCGGAGAGCCGTTCGAAGGCCGAGAGGTCGAGGGCCTCGCCCGGAATGCGCAGGGCATAGCCGTCGGCGACCGAAACCAGCAGTTCGGCTGGCCGGCGTACCTCCCGCTGGGGCTCAATGACCGAGCGCAGTCTGGAGACGTACGTGCGGAGGGCGGCCACCGCTTGGGCCGGCGGCCGTTCGCCCCATAGCGAGTCGACCAGATCCTGCGTGGTGACCGGGCGACCGGTATGCAACAGAAGAGTGGTCAGAACGGCCTGTTGCTGGGGCGACCCCAGGGAGAGCGGCTTGCCGTCGAGCCAGGCTTGGACCGGACCGAGGACTTGGAAGCGCAGCGCAGGGGTCTGCGGCGTCTCCCGAAACTCCATGAAGTCCCCCGATGGCCTGTGGTGTCGATTCCGTGAATGGCGCTCGGCGGTCCGCCGTGGTGCTTCAGCTTAGGCGGACGCTCGACTCTGCCGGACAGTGCCGTAGGCCGCACGATGTTTATCGGACATTTAATCAACCCTACGATACTGTCCCCGCGCCCGCGCCAAGGAGGTCGGGCTGAACACATTTGATGACTGAAAGGCGGTCGCCTCATGGCCAATGACCAGAGTGGGACCCCGGTGACGTTGACGCCAGAGGACGCGTCGACGACCGAGGTCCCGGCTGCCGCTGCGGTGGCAGGCAAGGTTGTGGAGGATGCGGTGACTGCACCCTCGAACCCCACTGGTTACGTCGCGCCGACTGGCGCCGAGAAGACCGCGCTCGAGAACGACCTGTTTGGTGACGAGGCTGACCATGTGGTTGAGCCCACTCCGCCGGTCGCCGGCAAATCGGGCGAGGTCTATGAGCCCGAGGGCATGATCTCCGGCCACCCGTAAGCCGGTGGCGTGCCGTGCCCTGCGGCGATCGTGTGAGTGCGGGGCACTTTGTGCATTTGTGCTCTGGAGTGCTGGCCTGACGGTATGTAGTCTCGAACTGGCGTTCACCCGCGAGGGGTGAGCCTCGATGGTTTGGAGGGGTTGTATGAGCAATCTTCGTCGGGTCGCTATGGTCGCCGTGTCGACCGCCGTTGTGACTGTCGGCTACGTGGCGACTGCCGCGGGGGCTTTCGCGAGCATCGTCGGCGGCCACCCGTAAGCCGTTCCGGCCGCGTGCCCCTGCGCCCCGGTCCGGGCGCGGGGGCACTGCCGGTTATGGGCGTGCCCATTCGGCGGTCGGTGTCCGCCCGGTGGCCGAATCGCGCCCGTGGTGCACTCATGGTGACCGGCGATATCCGTAACGTGCCCGGCGGCGGGCGCGGGGCGTTCCGGAATTACGGATTCATCCCGGTGGATTGTCGGGCCGGAATGCTGCAGTTTGCTGCGATTGTGCCCGCAATTAGCGGAGAAGATCGTATTCGGCTGATTCGCGGGGATCGGGAACGGGCGAGACGTGGTTCGGTTCGGCGGTCCATTCCCGGCCGCCGCCCTCGGGGCGCAGGTAGTGCTCGCCGCCGATGGTGCCCATGTAGATGCCGGTGCGTCCGGTCCTGCGGTCGAGGACGTGGTCGCCCACCTGTGGCCGGTAGGCCCGGGCGTCGTGCTGTCGAGTGCTCACCGTGCTGCTCCTCGCTCTGGTAGGCGACTGGCCAGCATCTCTAGAGAAGCTAAAATCTCTAGAGATGTCAACGGTCGTACCGGCTTATCGGCTTACCGTCGACCGGCGGCGCGCCTACGATTTCTCCGAGGCAGAGGGAGCGGCGATGACCGGCAGCAATGGCGACAAGCAGCCCAAGTACCAGCGGATCGCCGACTCCCTGAAGGCGGCCGTCGACAGCGGCCGGTACCGCGCGGGCGACCGGCTGCCCGGCGAGAACGACCTCATGGACGAGTACGGCGTGGCCCGGATGACCGCCCGCCAGGCGCTGGGCGTGCTGCAGAGCGAGGGCATCGCGGAGGCCCGCAAGGGCGCGGGGGTGTTCGTCCGGGACTTCCGGCCGCTGCGCCGACGCGGCATCCAGCGGCTGGCGCAGGGGCAGTGGGGCTCCGGCCGGTCGATATGGTCCGCGGACATCGACAACCGCAGCCTGGTGGTCGATCAGGTGTCGGTCACCGAACAGGGTTCCCCCGAGCACGTGTCCCGGGTCCTCGGGGTCGCCCCGGGCTCCCCGATGTGCGTGCGCCGCCGCCGCTTCGTCCTGGACGGCAAGCCGGTGCTGCTCTCCACCTCCTACCTGCCGGCCGTCCTGGTCGCCGGCACCGCGATCACCCGCGAGGACACCGGCCCCGGCGGCACCTACGCCCGCCTGGCCGAGATCGGCGCCAAGCCCGTCCACTTCCGCGAGGAGGTCCGCTCCCGCATGCCCGGCGCCGAGGAGGCCGCCCGCCTCGAACTCTGCCCCGGCACCCCGGTGATCCTGATCTGCCGCACCGCCTTCGCCGACGAGGGCCAGGTCGTCGAGCTCAACGAGATGATCCTCGACGCCGCCTCCTACGTCCTGGAGTACGACTTCGACGCGTGAGGGGCACGGCGAACCGCCCCGGCCGCGCTGGGCGGCCGGGGCGGTGAAGGGGCGTACGGGGGCGTGCGGGAGCGGTCCGACCGGCGGCTACTCCTTGGAGCGGATCCGCAGGCTGGTGATCAGCGGGCCTTCCGTGGTCTCCCGGAAGAAGTCGTTGCCCTTGTCGTCGACGACGATGAACGCCGGGAAGTCCTCGACCTCGATGCGCCAGACGGCCTCCATGCCGAGCTCGGCGTACTCCAGGACCTCGACCTTCTTGATGCAGTCCTGGGCGAGGCGCGCGGCCGGGCCGCCGATGGAGCCGAGGTAGAAGCCGCCGTGCGCGGCGCAGGCGTCGGTGACCTGCTTGCTGCGGTTGCCCTTGGCGAGCATGACCATCGAGCCGCCGGCCGCCTGGAACTGGTCGACGTAGGAGTCCATCCGACCGGCCGTGGTGGGGCCGAAGGAGCCGGAGGCGTAGCCCTCGGGGGTCTTGGCCGGGCCCGCGTAGTAGACCGGGTGGTCCTGCAGGTACTTGGGCATGCCCTCGCCGGCGTCCAGGCGCTCCTTGATCTTGGCGTGGGCGATGTCGCGGGCGACGACGAGCGTGCCGGTGAGCGAGAGGCGGGTCTTCACCGGGTACTTGGAGAGCTCGGCGCGGATCGCGGACATCGGCTGGTCGAGGTCGACGCGCACCACGTCGTCGTCCAGGTGCTCGTCGGTGGTGTCCGGCAGGTACTTCGCCGGGTCGGTCTCCAGCTGCTCCAGGAAGACGCCCTCGGCGGTGATCTTGCCGAGCGCCTGGCGGTCGGCGGAGCAGGAGACGGCCATGGCGACCGGCAGCGAGGCCCCGTGGCGCGGCAGTCGGACCACGCGCACGTCGTGGCAGAAGTACTTGCCGCCGAACTGGGCGCCGATGCCGATCTTCTGGGTCAGCTCGGTGACCTTGGCCTCCAGCTCCAGGTCGCGGAAGCCGTGGCCGGTCCTGGCGTTGCCGGAGGTCGGCAGGTTGTCCAGGTAGTGCGCCGAGGCGTACTTGGCGGTCTTCAGCGCGAACTCGGCGCTGGTGCCGCCGATCACGATGGCCAGGTGGTACGGCGGGCAGGCGGCGGTGCCGAGGGAGCGGATCTTCTGCTCGAGGAACGAGAGCATGCTCGCCTCGTTCAGGATGGCCTTGGTCTCCTGGTACAGGTACGACTTGTTGGCGGAGCCGCCGCCCTTGGCCATGAAGAGGAACTTGTACGCGTCGCCGTCGGTGGCGTACAGCTCGATCTGGGCCGGCAGGTTGTTGCCGGTGTTCTTCTCGTCCCAGGTGGTCACCGGGGCCATCTGGGAGTAGCGCAGGTTGAGCTTGGTGTACGCGTCGTACACGCCGCGCGCGATGGCGGACTCGTCGCCGCCCTGGGTGAGCACGTTCTGGCCGCGCTTGCCCATGACGATCGCGGTGCCGGTGTCCTGGCACATCGGGAGGACGCCGCCGGCCGAGATGTTGACGTTCTTCAGCAGGTCCAGCGCGACGAACCGGTCGTTGGGGCTGGCCTCCGGGTCGTCCAGGATGCGGCGCAGCTGGGCCAGGTGGGCCGGGCGCAGGTAGTGCGAGATGTCGTGCATCGCCTCGGCCGTCAGCAGCCGCAGCGCCTCGGGCTCGATCTGGAGGAAGGTCCGGCCGCCGGCTTCGAAGGTGGAGACACCCTCGGAGGTCAGCTTGCGGTAGGGGGTCGGGTCAGCGCCCAGGGGGAGCAGGTCGCTGTACTCGAAGTCTGGCGTGGGAGCCATCGGGGCGGTCCTTAGCTATCCAGTGGTCCGGCTGCGTCGGCGAAGCACCATCCAGGGTAGGACCCGGCCGGCGGCGGCTCGCGGACAGGTCAGCCTTGCGTGACCGGGCTCACTCGGGCTGGAGTGCGAGCGACTAGGGTGGACCCCGTGGACAACTCGCCGTCGCACGACGACCGGGGGCAGCCGGTGCCGGCGCCCGTACCGATGACCAAGTCCGAACCCGGGCCGGGCCTCGAGCCCGAGGTGAAGCCCGAACTCAGGCCCGAGCCAAGGCCCGAGGCAAAGCCGCAGGCCGGACCGCAGCCGGCGCACCCGCCGGTGGCGGAGGCGGAGCTGCGCGTCTCGGACGCCGACCGCGAGCGGGTCGCGGAACTGCTGCGGGACGCGTACGCGGAGGGCCGCCTGGACGCGGACGAGCACGCGGAGCGCATCGGGGCCGCGTACGCCGCCAAGACCTTCGGCGACCTGGTGCCGCTGACCCGGGACCTGGCGGCCCGCCCGCTGTCCTTCGAGAAGCAGCCGGGCGCTGCGGCGGCGGCCCAGCCGCCCGCGCGCCAGGAGTCGCCGGCGGTGGTGGCGGTCTTCGGCGGCGCGTCCCGCAAGGGCCGCTGGCGGGTGGGCTCGCAGCTGAGGGCCTTCGCGGTGTTCGGCGGCGTGGAGATCGACCTGAGCGACGCCGTGTTCGAGTCTCCCGAGGTGGAGATCGTCGTCGTGGCGCTGTTCGGCGGGGTCGAGGTCCGGGTGCCGGAGAACGTCAGCCTGCAGGGCGCCGGGGTGGGCCTGTTCGGCGGTTTCGATGTCCGGGAGCAGACCGCGGCGGACCCGTACGCTCCGGTTGTCCGGGTCAAGGGCCTTGCGATGTTCGGCGGTTGCACCGCCAAGCCGCGCCGGGGCAAGAAGCTCAGGGAGTGGGCGCGCCGCCAACTCGGCACCGACTAGCGTCCGTTGGCCTGTGCAGCGCCCGGCCGGGAGCCAACTCCCGGTCGGGCGCTCGGCGTTGCGGCCGGGTGCACTCCGTAGTCGATTGCGTGCAGTGTGCATGAATCGCGGCCGGGCGGGGTAGTTCCTTCCGCACATCGCTTCTTGTACGGCTGCGCACCGGAGGCGGCCCAGCGGCCGTTCCGGAGGGTTGGACAGCGGGGGCTCGCAGCCGGTAGGGGAGCGAGGGTTCCCCGTGTCCGAGAGCCTCGTCAGGAGTACGGCCGTGCTGCATCCGATCGAGTCCCGCCCCACCTCGCCCGCCGCCGCAGCGCAGTTGCTGGAGCGCGGTCCCGCTGTGCCTCCCCAGCCGCAGCCCTCGGCCGGCCGGCCGGGCGCCGCCGCGGCCGAGGACGACCCCTGGCACACCGGTGCGGCGTGTCGACGGGACGAGGTGGGGCTGTTCTTCGCGCCCTCCAAGGAGCCGACGGCGGCCCGGCTGTCCCGCGAGGAGCAGGCCAAGCAGGTGTGTGCCCGCTGCCCGGTGCTGCTGGAGTGCCGCGAGCACGCGCTGGCCCAGCCGGAGCCGTACGGGGTGTGGGGCGGGCTGACGGCCGCCGAGCGGCGGGTGGTGCTGGCCCGGCGCCGCCGCCGGGACACGGAGTTGCGCGAGGCGGCCCGGGTGACGTCGGGCGCCGCGCGCCGGATAGCCGGTTGACGGCCGGCCGGAGACCTCGGCGCCGCGGGCGGGGCCGAAGGCCGGGCCGAAGGCCCGGGCCCGGACGCACCGCGGCCCCGGCGGAGGGATTCCGCCGGGGCTGCGGTGTGCTGTGTCGCGAGCGCCCGGTCCGTCGGGCGCGTCAGTTGGCGCGGTCGAAGTCGATCGCGCTGTAGGCCCGCAGCTTCGAGAGCTTGTGGGTGGAGTTGATCTCGCGGATCGTGCCGCTCTTGGAACGCATCACCAGCGAGCTGGTGGTGGCGGTCTCCGAGCGGTAGTGCACACCGCGCAGCAGTTCGCCGTCGGTGATGCCGGTGGCGACGAAGAACACGTTCTCGCCGCTGACCAGGTCGTCGGTGGTGAGCACCCGGTCCAGGTCGTGGCCGGCGTCGAGGGCCTTCTGCCGCTCGGCGTCGTCCTTGGGCCACAGCCGGCCCTGGATGACGCCGCCCATGCACTTCATCGCGCAGGCCGCGATGATGCCCTCCGGGGTGCCGCCGATGCCCATCAGCAGGTCCACGCCGGTGCCTTCGCGGGCGGCCATGATGGCGCCGGCCACGTCGCCGTCGGAGATGAACTTGATCCGGGCGCCCGCCTCGCGGATCTCCCGGACCAGGCCGTCGTGGCGCGGGCGGTCGAGTACGACGACGGTGACGTCCTCGGCGGCGCTGCCCTTGGCCTTGGCGACCCGGCGGATGTTGACCGCCGGCGGGGCGGTGATGTCGACGAACTCGGCGGCCTCCGGCCCGGCCACCAGCTTGTCCATGTAGAACACGGCGCTGGGGTCGAACATGGTGCCGCGGTCGGCCACGGCCAGCACGGCCACGGCACTGTTCATGCCCTTGGCCGTGAGGGTGGTGCCGTCCACCGGGTCCACCGCGACGTCGCACTCGGCGCCGGTGCCGTCGCCGACCCGTTCGCCGTTGTAGAGCATCGGGGCTTCGTCCTTCTCGCCCTCCCCGATGACGACCACGCCGTTCATCGAGACGGTCGAGACGAGGGTGCGCATGGCCTTGACGGCCGCGCCGTCCGCGCCGTTCTTGTCGCCACGTCCGACCCACCGGCCGGCGGCCATGGCGGCCGCCTCGGTGACCCGGACGAGTTCGAGCGCGAGGTTCCGGTCCGGAGCCTCGGGCGCGACTTCCAGGGCACTGGGAAGTTGGTGCGGGTACTGCGTGGTCATCGTCGTTACCTCTCTGTACGCGACGGCCAGTAAGCGCCCGACTACTGCCTGGTCGAACGCCGTGGTGAGGGTCCTGCGATCGTATCTGCCCACGAGATGACTGTCTGTGGCGCAGGTCGCCGTGCGGGCCGGAAACCGCCCCTTCCTCCCCGTTCACCCGGACGTGGACCCCCGGGTGGCCGGGCCGCAACGGCGATGAGTCACCATGTGGGGGTGGCTGCAGAGAGCAAGGGCATGAGAGGCCGCCAGACCGTACGGGACATGGTCCTGTCGATGCTGGCGGTCGGTTTCGTCGTCTGGATCGGGTACCTGTTCCTCCCGCACGACGCCGACAGCGACCCGGTGCACGTGGTCGAGTACAAGGTGGCGGCGGCCACCGCCAAGCGCGCCGCGCCCTACCCGCTGCTCTCCCCGGACGGGCTGTCCGACAAGTGGCGGGCCACCTCGGTCAGCTACCGGCCGGCCGACCAGAGCAGCGGCAAGGGCAACGTCTGGCACCTGGGCTTCGTGACCCCCTCCGGCCAGTACGCGGCGGTCGAGCAGAGCGACGCGCCGCGCGACTCGCTGCTGGCCGACAAGGTCGCGGGCGGCGAGCCGGACGGCACCTCCGAGGTGGCCGGCCGCGCCTGGGACCGGGTGCAGGGCGAGAAGTCCCGCGCGCTGGCCGCCCAGACCGGCTCCGGGACCACCCTGCTCACCGGCACCGCCTCCTACGAGGAGCTGGCCGAGCTGGCGCAGGCGCTCAAGTAGCGCAGGCGCACGCTTACGCGCAGGCCCACGCTCAGCCGCAGGAACGCCGAAGGGCCCCGCACCGGACGAACCGGTGCGGGGCCCTCTCGCATGGGCGCGTCAGACCGTGGTGACGACCTGGTCGTACTCCAGGCGCGGCGAACGCGGGAACCAGGCGTCGTCGCCCGGCTTGCCGATGTTGACCACGGCCAGCACCGAGTGGTCGCCGTCGCCGAAGAACTCCTTGTCGATGCCCTCGGCGTCGAAGCCGGTCATCGGGCCGGCGGCCAGGCCGGCGGCGCGCACGCCGATGATGAAGTAGGCGGCCTGCAGGGCGGCGTTCAGCGAGGCGGACCGCTCGCGGACGGCGCGCTCCGAGAAGAAGACGTCCTTGGCCTGCGGGAAGTGCGGGAACTGGGTCGGCAGCTCCTCGTGGAACTCGTTGTCCGCGGCCAGGATGGCGACCAGCGGGGCGGTGGAGGTCTTGGCCTTGTTGCCGTCCGCCAGGTGCTGGACGAGGCGCTCGCGGCCCTCGGCCGAGCGGACCAGGACGACGCGCAGCGGCTGCTGGTTGAAGGCGGTCGGGCCGAACTTGACCAGGTTGTAGATGGCCTGGACCTGCTCCTCGGAGACCGGCTCGTCGGTGAAGGTGTTCGCGGTGCGGGCCTCGCGGAACAGCAGGTCCTGAGCGGCGGCGTCGAGTACCAGGGCGTCGGTGGTCATGCTTCTGCACCTCATGCGGCAAGGGGGTTCGTCGGAGTGACCGACCGTGGCCGATCATCCCATCCAACCTGAGTGAATATTCAACGATTCCCTCAGTGGATGTGATAGGCATCACGCCCCGGCCGTGCGGTGCGGCCCTCGCCTCACCCGCCGCCCGGGGCCCCGTCCTCCTCGGCGGCCAGCGCGGCGTCCAACCGGGCCCGGGCGCCGTCCAGCCAGCGCTGGCACACCTTCGCCAACTGCTCGCCGCGCTCCCACAGGGCCAGCGACTCCTCCAGCGACGTCCCGCCGTTCTCCAGCTGCCGGACGACGTCCAGCAGCGCGTCCCGGGCGTGCTCGTAGCCCAGCGCGTCGTCCGGGTTCGGCGCCGCCGCCTCCTGCTGCTCCTGCTGCTCTGCCATGCGTGCCAGCGTAGGGGCTCGGACCGACAGCGGCGGGCCCCGGCTACCGCTCCCCGGCCACGGTGACCGGGAAGCCGCCGCCCGCCACGCGGGCGTTCAGCCCCTCGCCGGGTGCGACCTGCGCCGGGTCGGTCACCACCGTGCCGTCCGTCCGCTGGAGCACCGCGTAGCCGCGCTCCAGGGTGGCCGCCGGGGAGAGCGAGACCACGCGGGCCAGGGTGTGCCCGAGATCGCTCTGCCCGTGGTCCAGCCGGTGCCGCAGGGTGCGCCGGGCCCGCTCCAGCAGGGCCGCCACCTCCTGGCCGCGGCCGTCCAGCATCCGGTCCGGGGCGGCCAGTGCCGGGCGGCTGCGCAGCCCGTCCAGCCCGTGCTGCTCGCGCTCGACCCGGGCCAGGACGTGCCGGCGGGCGCGGTCGCGCAGCTGACGGACCTTGGCCAGCTCCTCGCCGACGTCCGGAACCACCCGTTTGGCGGCATCGGTCGGAGTGGAGGCGCGCAGGTCGGCGACGAAGTCCAGCAGCGGCTGGTCCGGCTCGTGCCCGATCGCGCTGACCACCGGCGTACGGGCGGCCGCGACCAGCCGCACCAGCCCCTCGTCCGAGAACGGCAGCAGGTCCTCCACACTGCCGCCGCCGCGCGCCACGACGATCACGTCCACCTCGGGGTGCTCGTCCAGCTCCCGCACGGCCGCGCTCACCCGCTCCACCGCACTGACCCCTTGCACCGGCACGTTGCGCACCTCGAAGCGGACGGCCGGCCAGCGCCGCCGGGCGTTCTCCAGCACGTCCCGCTCGGCCGCCGAACCGCGCCCGGTGACCAGGCCGACGCACTGCGGCAGGAACGGCAGCGGCTTCTTGCGCTCGGCCGCGAACAGGCCCTCCCCCGCGAGCCGCCGCTTCAGCTGCTCCAACCGGGCCAGCAGCTCGCCCAGCCCGACCGGCCGGATTTCGGAGGCCCGCAGCGACAGCTGGCCGCGTGCCGCGTACCACTCCGGCTTGGCGTGCACGACGACCCGCGCGCCCTCCTGGACGACGTCCGCGACCTGCTCGAACACCGAGCGGAAGCACGTCACCGTGAGGGACACGTCGGCCTGCGGATCGCGCAGGGTCAGGAACACCACGCCCGCCCCGGGCCGACGGCTGAGTTGGGTGATCTGCCCCTCCACCCACACCGCGCCGAGCCGGTCGATCCAGCCGCCGATCAGCGCGGAGACCTTGCCGACCGGGAGCGGGGCTTCTGGGGAGCTGGTGTTGGCCATGCGTACGAGGCTAGCGGCGCCCGCCGACACCGTCTGCGCCCCGACCGGCGGAGTCCGGGCCGCTGCGGCCCGGGCCGCCTCGGCCGGTGGTGCCGCTCCGACCGCTGCTGCCTCGGCCGGCGGTGCCCTGGACGGCGAGCACCACCAGGCCGACCGCCAGCCAGACCAGCCCGACGAGCTGCGCGGTGGTCGAGGCCTCGTAGACCACCGCGCCGATCACCGCGATCCCCAGCACCGGGACGACCACGTGCCGCAGCCGGTCCCGCGAGCCGTGCCGCACCGCGTACCAGCCGATCACCGAGGCGTGCAGCAGCGCGAAGGCGGTCAGCGCGCCCACGTTCACGACCGAGGTCAGCTGGTCCAGCCCGTCGTCGCGGTCGGCCGCCCAGACCGCCGCCGCCATCGTGATCACCGCGGCCGCCAGCAGCGCCCGCCGCGGCACCGCGCTGGCCGGGTCCACCGAGCCGAGGCCGCGCGGCAGCCGTCCGTCCCGCGCCATCGCGAAGACCAGCCGCCCGGCGGCCGCCTGCCCGGCGAGGGCCGCGAAGGCCGCGCCGATGGCCTTGCCGGCCGCCACCAGGACGTGCAGCCAGTGCCCGATGCCGGTCTCCACGGTGTCGTAGAACGCCGAGCCCTGCGCCGCCGGATCGGCGGCCAGCTGCTGCGGGCCCATCGGCTCCAGCACCGCCGCCAGGTAGGTCTGCGCGACGAACAGCACTCCGGCCAGGGCCAGGCACCAGAGCACCGCCCGGGCCACCGCCGCGGAGGCGCCGAGCGCCTCCTCCACGAAGGTCGCGATCGCGTCGAAGCCCAGGTAGGAGAGCACCGCGACGGACACCGCCGAGATCACGGCGGTCAGCGAGAAGTCGCCGACGGCGGTGAACGGGGTGTCCCAGCCGCGCCGGGCGCCGTCCTGGGCCAGCGCCACCACGGCGGCCACCACGAAGACCGCCAGCACCGCGATCTCCATCGCGAGCACCGCGAACCCGACCGCCGCCGCCGTCCGCACCCCGACGAGGTTGAGCGCGGTGGTGACCACGACCGCGATCGCCGTCCACAGCCAGCGCGGGACGTCCGGCACCAGGGAGTGCAGGGCGATCCCGGAGAACAGGTAGGCCACCGCCGGGATCAGCAGGTAGTCGAGCATCGCCATCCAGCCGGCGATGAACCCCGGGCCCTCGCCCAGCCCGGCCCGGGCGTAGGCGAACACCGAGCCGGTCTGCGGCACGGCGCGCACCATCTGGGCGTACGAGAAGGCGGTGAGGCCCATCGCCACCGTGGCGGCCAGGTAGACCGTGGCGACGGCGCCGTGGCTCTTGGCGTCCAGCACGCCGAACACGCCGACCGGGGCCATCGGGGCGATGAACAGGAGTCCGTAGACCATCAGATCGCGGACGCTCAGACTGCGGCGCAGGCCGCTCGGCGTCGCCTGCTCGCTCACTGTGCTCATAGGCACCACATTTGAGCACTTGTGACCGAGTCTGTCCGGAAATCGCCCCACCGTCGGCGCGGCTCCCCGCCACGAGCGGCGCCGTGCGCGGCCGCCCGTACGATGGAGCCATGTCCAACACCGCGCAGCGCCGTGTCCTGCTCGCCGCCCCCCGGGGCTACTGCGCGGGCGTCGACCGCGCCGTGATCGCCGTGGAGAAGGCCCTGGAGCAGTACGGGGCCCCCATCTACGTCCGCAAGCAGATCGTCCACAACAAGTACGTGGTGCAGACCCTGGAGAAGAAGGGCGCCATCTTCGTCGACGAGACGGAGGAGGTGCCCGAGGGCTCGATCGTGGTCTTCTCCGCGCACGGCGTCGCCCCGTCGGTCCACGACGAGGCGCGGGCCGGCAAGCTCGCCACCGTCGACGCCACCTGCCCCCTGGTCACCAAGGTGCACAAGGAGGCCGTCCGCTTCGCCGACGAGGGCTACGACATCCTGCTGGTGGGCCACGAGGGCCACGAGGAGGTCATCGGCACCATGGGCGAGGCCCCGGACCGGATCCACCTGGTGGACGGCGCCGAGGACGTCGCCAACGTGAAGGTCCGGGACGAGTCCAGGGTCGTCTGGCTGTCCCAGACCACCCTGTCGGTGGACGAGACCATGGCCACCGTCGGCGAGCTGAAGAAGCGCTTCCCGGCGCTGGTCAGCCCGCCCAGCGACGACATCTGCTACGCGACCCAGAACCGCCAGGTCGCCGTCAAGCAGCTGGCCCCCGAGACCGACCTGCTGATCGTGGTCGGCTCCAAGAACTCCTCCAACTCCGTCCGCCTGGTCGAGGTCGGCCTGGAGTACGGCGCCAAGGCCGCCCACCTGGTGGACTTCGCCGAGGAGATCCGGGAGGAGTGGCTGGAGGGCGTCGGCACCGTCGGCCTGACCAGCGGCGCCTCGGTGCCGGAGATCCTGGTCGACGGCGTGCTCGAATTCCTGGCCGTACGCGGTTACGACACGGTCGAGACGGTCAAGACCGCCGAGGAGCACCTGATCTTCTCGCTGCCCAAGGAACTGCGCCGCGACCTGCGCGCCGAGGCGGCGGGCAAGCTCTGACGCCCCCGGAGAGCCCGGTGCCCCGCTCGGGGCACCGGGCTCTCTGCTGTGCGGGGCCGTGCGCCCTCTCGTATTTTGTTCACAGGCTGTGGACAAGCGGGTCCGCGGGCGCGGCGGAGGGTGGACGTGATGACGGCGGTATTCGGCGTGGACATCGGCGGCTCGGGGATCAAGGGCGCACCGGTCGACCTCGCCCGGGGCGCGCTCACCGAGGAGCGCTACAAGGTGCTCACCCCGCAGCCGTCCGCCCCCGAAGCCGTGGTCGCCGCCGTCCGCGAGGTGGTCCGCCACTTCGACCACCGGGGCCCGGTCGGGCTGACCTTCCCCGGTGTGGTGGTCGGCGGCCGGACCAGGACTGCCGCCAATGTGGACAAGGGCTGGATCGACCTCGACGCCGAGGGGCTCTTCCGCGAGGCGCTCGGCCTGCCCGCGACCGTCCTCAACGACGCGGACGCGGCCGGCCTCGCCGAGGTGACGCACGGCGCCGGCCGGGACCAGCCCGGCGTGGTCCTCATGCTCACCTTCGGCACCGGCATCGGCAGCGCGCTCCTGGTGGACGGCGTGCTGGTGCCCAACACCGAACTGGGCCACCTGGAACTGCGCGGCAAGGACGCCGAACGCCGGGCCTCCTCGGCCGCCAAGGACCGGCACGAACTGACCTGGGAGCAGTGGGCCGGACGGGTCGACGAGTACCTGGACCTGGTGGAGATGCTGTTCTCGCCGCAGCTGATCGTGATCGGCGGCGGCGTGAGCCGCAAGCACGAGAAGTTCCTGCCGCTGCTGAAGGACCGCGGGGCGCGGGTCGTGCCGGCGGAACTGCGCAACGACGCGGGCATCGTCGGGGCCGCCATGGCGGCGGCCCGGGCGGCGCGCTAGGGACGCGGCCTCAGCGGGAGCGGTGGAACCGGCGCTGGGCGACGAAGCGGGCGAGCACGATCAGCGCGGCCAGCCCGGTGCCGGAGAACAGCCAGCCGGCCCGCAGCGCCAGCCCCGTCGCGAGCGTGACCACCTGGGCGGTGAAGCCCGTGGAGCCGACGGGCGCGAGCAGCAGCAGCGCCAGGGCGAAGGCGATCGGCCCGCTGATCGGCGCGGCCAGCAGGTCGGCGTAGCGGACCCGGACGGCCAGCTGGAAGCAGACCACCACGTAGCCGACGCCGAACAGCCAGCCCAGGCCGTCGAACAGCAGCCGGTCCGCGCCCGCCACCGCGACCGTGGCCAGGACGGCGGCCACGCCGGTGCCGATGGCCGTCAGCCGGGTCGGCCGGCCGGTCCGGCGCCGCCCGTACAGCTGCGCGCCGCCGCGCCCGCGCAGCGGCAGGCGCAGCCGCGGGGCGGCCGGACGGGCGGCGGCGGGCGGGCCGGCCACCGGGCGCAGCCGGGACGCGGGAGCCGGCCCGGTGGGGGCCCCGCCGGTCTCGGGAGCCCGGCCTGGACCGGGGACGGCGGCTGCGGCCGCGCCGTTCGGCGGACGGCGTCTGGGCCCTGGCGGCTGGGTACGGATGCTCTGCTCCACCCGCCCAACGTACGGTCCGATCATCGCCACAGTGTGTAATGGACCGTTCAGGTCCTGGCCCGTGTCTCCGGACGGCGGAGCCATGGACCGTCGCCCGGATGGGCTGACCCGCCCGGCCACCGCCGCTTCCCCACCGCCGACGGGCGGGGCAACCGGCTGAGTCCCCGGAGCCCGGGACGGTGCCCCGGAGGGTGCGAACCGACGAGTGAGGCACCGCGGGAGCTGCCCGTAGACTTGGGGGTCGGCCCGCACGGTGCCGACCCAACTCCTCCAAGCCCCCGGGACTGCGCTTCATGTCGCTCACGATCGGAATCGTCGGCCTGCCGAACGTCGGCAAGTCGACCCTGTTCAACGCCCTGACCAAGAACGACGTGCTGGCGGCCAACTACCCGTTCGCCACCATCGAGCCGAACGTCGGCGTGGTCGGCGTCCCGGACGCGCGGCTGGCCAAGCTCGCCGAGATCTTCGGCTCCCAGCGCATCCTCCCGGCCACCGTCGACTTCGTCGACATCGCGGGCATCGTGCGGGGCGCCAGCGAGGGCGAGGGCCTGGGCAACAAGTTCCTCGCCAACATCCGCGAGTCGGACGCGATCTGCCAGGTCGTGCGCGCCTTCACCGACCCGGACGTGGTGCACGTGGACGGCAAGGTGTCGCCCAAGGACGACATCGAGACCATCCACACCGAGCTGATCCTCGCCGACCTCCAGACCGTCGAGAAGGTCCTGCCACGGCTCCAGAAGGAGGCGCGCCTCAAGAAGGACACCGCCCCCGTGCTGGCCGCCGCCGAGGCCGCGCAGGCGATCCTGGAGACCGGTAAGACCCTCTTCGAGGCCGGCTTCGACACCGCCCCGATCCGCGACCTGCACCTGCTGACCGCCAAGCCGTTCCTCTACGTCTTCAACGTGGACGAGGAGGAGCTGGCCGACGAGGACTTCAAGAACGCCCAGCGCGAGCTGGTCGCCCCGGCCGAGGCGATCTTCCTCAACGCCAAGATCGAGTCCGAGCTGATCGAGCTGGACGACGACGAAGCCCTCGAACTCCTCCAGTCCATGGGCCAGGAGGAGCCCGGCCTCGCCACCCTCGCCCGGGTCGGCTTCGCCACCCTCGGCCTGCAGACCTACCTGACGGCAGGCCCCAAGGAGACCCGCGCCTGGACCATCAAGAAGGGCGCCACCGCCCCCGAGGCCGCCGGAGTCATCCACACCGACTTCCAGAAGGGCTTCATCAAGGCCGAGGTGATCTCCTTCCACGACCTGGTCGAGACCGGCTCCATCGCCGAGGCCCGCTCCAAGGGCAAGGCCCGCATCGAGGGCAAGGACTACGTCATGCAGGACGGCGACGTGGTGGAGTTCCGCTTCAACGTGTGATCCGCTCCTTACTGTGCGCTAGGTGATTCGTCAAGTGTGCAGCTCGGAAGGGGTCGGCTCCTTTGGGGGTCGACCCCTTCGTCATCACGGTGCTGGATGGGTGCTGGATATCCTGACGCTGGATCGGCCGGTATCAGGTGCCGTAAACGGTGGAGCGATGCCCGACGTGCACGACCCACACCACCAGCTCCCCGTTGTCGATCGTGTAGACGACCCGGTAATCGCCGACTCGCAGGCGCCGGCGTTGGGGCTGCGACACGAGCGCGGTGGTGTTGAAGCCGAGAGGATCGCTCTCCAGCTCGGTCAGCTTGGCCAGGATGCGCAGTGCCATGTCGCGGGGGATCTTCCGAAGCTCGGCCTGAGCCTCGGGTCGGAACACGGTTCGGTACTCACTCACTGCGCGCCAGCGTCTCCCTCATGATGTCCTCGATCGGGATACCGGGAGCCGGGTTGGCCATGCGCTCGTCGATGATCCGGTTGATCTCGCGTTCTTCCCATTCCTGGTACTTGCGCAGTACCTCGATGGAGACGACGGCGGCGATCTCCTTGCCTCGGCGTGTGATCACCGTGGGCACATCGTCCCGATCGGCTCGCTCCACGACCTCGGCCAAGTGCGCGCGTACATCCCGGATGGACTCTATGGGCAGCGGCTGTGTCATGCGCTCAAGCGTACTGAGTGTTCCGTGTGTACACAACACCCGCTGTGATGGGGGGCATCGCGGTCGTGCGTGCTGGATGTGCTGGATGAGCCCCTACGGTGCTGGATCGGTGCTGGATGCGAGCCGCCGAAAGCCTGTTCTTGCAGGTCGGAGCACTGTCTTGGATGTTCCGCTTCAACGTGTGATCATTTGATTACTCTAAGCTGATTCGATCTGTCAAATGGGCAGGTCAGACGGGCCTTGCCTGTCCTGAGGCAGGGCCCGCTTTCGTGCCCGTGCTGACTTGGTGCTGACATTCGGCCCATCGCACCCTTCCTTCCGGTGGTACGTTATCTGGTACCACTCGTGGAGGGAGTCCAGTCGATGTCGATCACTGCCAGCGAGGCGCGCAAGGCTCTCTTCCCGTTGATCAAGAAGGTCAACGACGATCACGAGGCCATCGAGATCGTCTCCAAGCACGGGAACGCCGTACTTGTGTCGGCCGAGGACTATGCCGCCCTGCGCGAAGGCTCCTATCTGCTGCGCTCGCCGGCGAACGCTCGCCGCCTGCTCAAGGCGTACGAGAACGCCCTTGGCGGCACAGGGCTCTCCGAGCGGGAGCTCATCGACCCTGATGCGGCGGACGTGGGGAAGGGCGCCGCGTGAGGCTCGTCTTCGAAGAGGGCGGCTGGGAGGACTACACGTCCTGGCTCAAGAGCGACCGCAAGATGCTCGCCCGGATCAACAAGCTCATCGAGGACGTCCTGCGCGACCCGTTCACCGGGATCGGCAAGCCCGAGCCGCTGAAGTACCACTTGCCCGGGGCCTGGTCGCGGCGGATCGACGACGAGCACCGCCTCGTCTATTTGGTGACGGACCGGGAGATCATCGTTCTGGCCGCCCGCTACCACTACTGATGGCTGGCTGTGTGGTCGAGCCACCGTGCTGATTCTGTGCTGACTTGGGCCGCCAGGATCAGCACCTTCGCAGGTCACGGCCTTGTGGTGGGTATTCCGCTTCAACGCCTGACGGTCACTCAAGAGTCTTGCCCGACCCGCATGTCAACGGGTCGGGCAAGGCGGTCCTGGTCGCCCTCGAGTGCGGCGGGCGCGCTCACACCTTGACGACCTCGACCGTGGGGCCGCAGAGGAGCGTCAGATCCTCGGGGTCGGAGGTGAGGACGGTGACCGGCGGGGGTGCGGTGCGGGCGATGACGGCGAAGGCGGCGTCGATGGAGTACTTGTGCCCGTGGAGGTGGTGGGTACGCAGGAGGGCGGCGGCGTGGTCGGCGATCTCCTTGGTGACGTCGTGAACGTCGATGCGGGAGAGGACCCACTTGATGCGGGCCGGGTGGATGCGCTCGTAGTCGGCCTCAAGGGTGGTCATGGCGCTGGTGGCCACGCGGACGCCCTCCTCCGATGCCGCTTGGACCAGAGCCACGACCGTCCGGTCCTTGCGGTAGAGCTTCGAGAGACCTTCGCTGTCGAGCAGGAGTGCGCCGGGCATCAGGCGGCGACTCCGTCGGCACGACGGTGGTCATGGCGCAACACGGCGCGGGCAGCCTCGACCTCCTCGCGGGTGAGCCCGTCGTTGTCGGTCTCGAAGTCGGCGACGATCTCCCCGAGCTTGTCCATGGCGACCCGCTGTTCGAGGGCTTCGGCAACATAGGCGGAGAAGCCGCCGGGCCCCACGTGTGCGCGTACGGATTCGGCGAGGTCCTCGGGCAGGCTGATCGAATACTTCCTGCTACTGCTCATGCCGCTGATCCTACCGCTGGTAGCAAGCAAGCGTGAGGTGGGCCCCGTTTCCGGCCCGCTACCACTACTGATCGCCGGTCCGGGGTTGCATCGCGGTGCTGATTCCGAAGGGGCCCGGGATGCCCGCCGAGGGGGCAGCCATGCGCTCGTCGATGATCCGATTGATCTCGCGCTCTTCCCGCTCCTGGTGCTGCCGCAAAACGTCGATGGGGACCACGGCGGCGACCTCCTTGGTGTCCGGCGGGCGGGTCAGCCGACGGTGATGGTGAGCAGGCCGTCCGGGGTCGGGGTGATGGTGACGGTGGTGAGGGTGTCGGCGTGGGCGTCCGGGTGGTGGGCGGTGGCGCGGGGGCCGATGCCGAGGACGCGCATGCCGGCGGCCTTGGCGGCGGCGATGCCGGCGCCGGAGTCCTCGAAGGCGAGGCAGTCGGAGGGGGCGTAGCCGAGGGCGGCGGCGCCCTTGAGGAAGCCCTCCGGGTCCGGCTTGCTGGCGCCGACGGACTCGGCGGTGACCAGGACGGGCGGCAGTGGCAGTCCGGCGGCGCCCATCCGGACCCGGGCGAGCGGCTGGTCGGCGGAGGTGACCAGGGCGTGCGGGAGGCCGGCCAGTGAGGCGAGGAAGGCGGCGGCGCCGGGGATCGGGACGACGCCTTCGGTGTCGGCGCGCTCCTCGTCGAGCATCCGCTCGTTCTCGGCGAGGTTGACCTCGGTGGGGCGGTCGGGCAGGAGGGCGGCCATGGTGGCGTGGCCCTGGCGGCCGTGGGCGACGGCGAGCACCTCGGCCGGCTCCAGGCCGTGCTGCTCGGCCCAGCGGCCCCAGCAGCGTTCGACGACGGCGTCGGAGTTGACCAGGGTGCCGTCCATGTCCAGGAGGAGGGCGCGGGCGGTCAGCCGGATGGGGGCGGCGGGCATGGGGGCTCCTCGGAGGAACGAAACGCGAGCTGTTTGTTTCTAAAGGATACAAAAGATCCAAAAGATCAGCCGAGCAGGTGGGCGTTGACCGCGCGGGCCTCCTCGGCCAGCTCCGGCAGCTCCACCACCTCGACCCCGGCCGCCTCCAGCAGGGCCGTGCCCTGGCAGGCGGCGACGAACAGGTCCGGCTCGCGCCAGGCGACCACCACGCGCGGGACGCCGGCCGCGATGATCAGCCGGGCGCACGGCACCGGGCGGGAGGCGCGCTGCCCGCAGGGCTCCAGCGAGCTGTAGACGGTCGCCCCGCGCAGCCGGGGGTCGCCGGCCGGGAGCTTGGCCAGGGCCGCCTCCTCGGCGTGGTCGTGCGCGTCCGCCTCCCGGCTGTACCCCTGGGCCAGCACCCGGCCGTCGCCGTCGACGATCACCGCGCCGACCGAGAAGGCCGTCGCGGACGGCGGGCAGCGGCGGGAGAGTTCGACGGCCCGGCGCAGGTGGTCGAGGTCGGTGGTCGCGGGGCGGTTCACGGCGCGGGCTCCTTCGGGGCGTACCTGAGCAGGACGACGTCGCCCACGGTACGGGCCTCCAGCAGCCGCATCCGCCGGGCCGGGCCGCCCGGGAACGCGGCCGGGCGGACGAACCGGGGTGCCTCGGCCTGGCCGACCAGCAGCGGGGCGACGGCCAGCTGCAGCTCGTCCGCGAGGCCCCCGGCCAGGAACTGGGTGTGCACGCCCCCGCCGCCCTCGACCATCAGCCGTCGCACGCCGCGCTCGCCCAGGTCGTCCAGCACCGCGCCGAGGTCCACCGCGCCGCCGAGTGTGACCACCTCGGCCAGCCCGTCCAGCCGCGGGCGCAGCGCTGCCGCCCCGGTGTCGGTGGTGTAGACGAGCTTGGCGTCGCCGGTGTGCCAGAACCGCAGCCCGGCGTCGAGGGCGCCGCCGGCGCTGAGCGTCACCTTCAGCGGGTACTCGGGCCGGCCGGCGGCCAGTCGGGCGGCCCGGCGCGCGGGGTCGTTGACCAGGAGGCGCGGGTTGTCGGCGCGCAGGGTGTTGCCGCCGACCAGGATCGCGTCGGCGGCCGCCCGCTCCTCGTCCACCCGGTCGAAGTCGGCGGCGTTGGAGAGCAGCAGCCGGTCGGTGGAGGCGTCGTCGAGGTGGCCGTCGAGCGACACGGCGGCGCTCAGCAGGACGAAGGGGCGCTGGCCGGGCATGGGCGGGGACCGTTCTGTCGGGGGCGCCTCCACGGTACGGCGGCCGGGTGCCGGCCGGGCCCCGGCTGATCGACAGGTGAGACATATATTCTCGGGATGCGGGACGACGGGTAGCGTCGGAGCCCTCGGAGAACGGCAGACCGACCACGCCTCAGGGGGATCCCATGTCCGGACCGCAGCCCGCCGCCGTCTACACCCACGGCCACCAGGAGGCCGTGCTGCGCTCCCACCGCTCCCGTACCGCCGCCGACTCGGCCGCCTACCTGCTGCCCGAACTGCGGCCCGGACAGGCTCTGTTGGACATCGGCTGCGGGCCCGGCACGATCACCGCCGACCTGGCCGAGCTGGTCGGGCCGGACGGCCGGGTGGTGGCCGTGGACACCTCCGCCGAGGTGCTGGAGCAGGCCGCCGGGTACGTGGCGGCGCGCGGTCTGTCCAACGTCGTCTTCGAGCGCGCCGACGTCCATCGACTGCCCTACCGGGACGGCGAGTTCGACGTCGTGCACGCCCACCAGGTGCTGCAGCACGTGGCCGACCCGGTGGCCGCGCTGCACGAGATGCGGCGGGTGACGGCCCCCGGCGGGCGGGTCGCGGCGCGCGACGTCGACTACGCCTCGATGACCTGGTTCCCCGAGGTGCCCGCGCTGGACCGGTGGCTGGAGCTGTACCGGCGGACCGCCCGCGCCAACGGCGGCGAGCCGGACGCCGGCCGGCGGCTGCTGTCCTGGGCGCGCGCGGCCGGCTTCGCCGAGGTCACCGCGGGCGCCACCACTTGGACGTACGCGACGCCCGAGCAGCGCGCCTGGTGGGGCGGCATGTGGGCGGACCGGATGACCGGCACCGCGCTGGGCCGGACGGTGGTCGAGCGGGGCTACGCGGAGCGGGACGAGCCGGAGCAGATCGCGGCCGGCTGGCGGGAGTGGAGCGCCGCCGGTGACGGCTGGTTCTCGATGCTGCACGGCGAGATCCTGGCCCGCGGCTGAGCGGACGGCGGGCCCCCGGCGGGCACGGGCAGGCGTTCGGAAAGATCGGGTAAAGTCGCGCGACCGTTCACATCGGGCCCGTTCGGGCCCGAGCCATGGTGGCGAACGCCGAGCCGATGCCCGCTCCGGCGGGTTGGGGGAGTCCACGTGTCCAAGCCTGAGTCCGAGCTGCTCGCCCCGGCGGCAGACGAGCCCGCCCGGACGGGTCCGGATTCCGGCGCGGATACGAACCCCGGCGTGCGTGCGGGCACCGGTGTGGCCGCGGACGGCGGCGCGGCCCCGGCCGTGGCGGCGCCGGCGGCGGCGGGCCAGGACCCCCGGGTGGACTTCCGCAAGGAGGCCGACGAGCCCGCGCAGGCCCCCGGGGCGACGCCGCTCGACACCCCTCCGCCCGCGGCAGCCGCGCAGCCGCCCGCGCCCGCCCCGCCCGCACCCGCCGACCCCTGGGCCGCCCCCGAGCCGCCCGCTCCCGCGCCCCCGCAGGCCGTCCCCCTGCCGTCGTCCGCCCCGCCCCAGCCGCCGCACCCGCTGCCCGCCGGCGGCTGGGCCTCCGTGACGCCCGCCGCCCAGTCGGGCTTCCGGCCCGGCCACCCGTACGCCCCGGGCTTCGCCCCGGCCGCCGCCCCCGGCAGCGCCGCCCCCAACAACGGTTTCGCGGTCGGCTCCCTGGTGACCGGCCTGGTCCTGGTGGCGCCGGTGGCGCTGGTGTTCGGCATCGTGGCGCTGGTCCAGATCAACCGCCGCAAGGAGCGCGGCTTCGGCATGGCGGTGACGGGCGTGGTGCTCGGCACGATCGGCACGGTGCTGCTCGCCCTGCTCCTGGGGGCGGGGGACTTCGGCTCCGCGCGGCCCGGCCGGTTCGGGCAGGCCCCGAAGCCGCCGGCCGGCTCGGTCCACTGGTCCGCGCTCAAGACCGGCGACTGCTACAGCGCCCCCGACGGCGGTTCGGTGACCGGCGCGGACGGCGACGAGACGGTGTACTGGGTGCGCCGGGTGGCCTGCTCCGAACCGCACCACGGCGAGGTGGCCGGCACCGTCGAGGTCCCCGGCGGCAACGGCCCCTACCCGGGGGAGAGTACGGTCCGCGAGTCGGCCGTCCAGCTCTGCCGCAAGGTGCTGGACGACTACGCCCTGGACCAGTGGGCCGTCCCGGACGGCATGGACGACGTCTACCTCTACCCGACGGCGAGCAACTGGGCGACCGGCGAACGGTACGTCACCTGCGGCTTCGAGGACCGCGACGACCAGCACCGGGGGACGGTCCACACCGACCGGGGCAGCCTGACCGCGCCTCAGCTGGCCTACCTGGAGGCCGTCCGGGGCTTCAACGGCACCTACCTGGACGAGCCCAAGAAGGACGTCTCCGCCGCGGAGGCCGACTACCGGGCCTGGGCCCGGCGGATGGCCGCCGCCTCCCGCGCCGAGGCCGCCGCCCTGGGCGGGCCGGCCGCGAGCTGGCCGGCCGACGTCCAGCCGAAGATCGCCAAGCTGGTCGACGCCCAGTCGCAGGCGGCCGCCGCCTGGGACGCCGCGGCCGCCGGCAGCGACCTGGCCGGCGACCTGCGCCGGGCCAGGTCGCTGGTGGCCAAGACGGTGCCGATCTCCGTGGAGATCCGCCGCACGCTCGGCCTGTCCACCGGCGAGCAGGTGCCCGACCTTCGGGTCTGAACCTTCGGGTCTGAGCCTGCGGGCTTGAACCTGCGGGGAACCGCCGCGGCCGCGGTTACCGGCCGTTAACCGCGGCCGTACCTGCCGGTAGCGCGCCGCGCGTAGTGTCCCGGGCGTGCCCCCGGCCCGACCCCCACGCGAGCCGGGGGCGCGACGGCGTCCGTGACCGGGAACCGCGCCCGGTGCGCGCCGGATACGCTCCCGCCATGGGCCCCTATCGGGTGATGCGGCAGGACGACAACGGCAACCGCTTCCTGGTCGCCGCGGACCTGGACCGGGCCGAGGCACAGCGGCTGGCCGCCGAGTTCGAGGCCCGCGGCCACAAGCAGCTGTACTGGGTCGAGGACGCCGGGGCAGCGCGGCCGGCCCGGGCGGCCGGGACCGGTGACGGCGCACCCCGCAACGCCTGAGCCGTAGGGTCGGGGCCATGGACGCCACACCCGCCGCACAGCCCCTGGAGCTCGTCGCCGACCGCCCCGCAGACCGCCCCGCCGGCCCCCGGATCGTGGTCGGCGGCGCGCTGGTCCACGAGGGCCGGGTGCTCGCCGCCCGGCGCAGCGCGCCCGAGGCGGTGGCCGGGCGGTGGGAGTTCCCAGGCGGGAAGGCGGAGCCCGGCGAGACCGAGGAGCAGGCGCTGGAGCGCGAGCTGCTGGAGGAGCTGGGCGTACGGGCGCGGGCGCTGTCCCGGCTGCCCGGCGCGTGGGCCGTGCGCCCCGGCCTGGAGCTGCGGTTCTGGGCCGCCGAACTGCTGGCCGGCGAGCCGCGTGCGCTGCAGGACCACGACGCGCTGCGCTGGCTGGGCCCGGACGAGCTGGACGCCGTCGACTGGATCGACCACGACCGGGACGTGCTGCCGTCCGTCGCCGCGCTGCTGACCAGGCCGGGGACGGTGGACGACGCGCAGTCCGCCGGGTAGGTCAATCGGACAAGAGGACCCGGCGGCCGGGATAGCCTGGGTTCCGCTGGGTATGTCGCTTTTCGGCACTATTCGCCACCATCGGTGAGCCGTCCCCAGCCGGCGACGCCGATCCCGACCAGAGCCGGAGGCCCCGTCGGTGTCGAGTACCGGGAACGGCGGCGGGGGAGAGCGGCGGGCAGGCCCCGCGGGGAGCGCCGCCGCCCGCGCCCGGCTGCGCCGCGCCGCCCGTCCGGCGGCCCCCCAGCCGTCGACCGGGCGCCGTCGGGGCGCCGTCGCCGCCCCCGAGACCGCGCCCGCCCAGCCGGCGCCGACCCTGACACCGCCCGAGCCGGAAGCCCGCAGCGGCCTGCGCAGCCGCCCCGGCCGGCCGTTCCCCGGCGGGCCCGGCGACACCCCGAGCGGTGCCGGCGCCCGGCCCGGGGGCAGCCTGCTCGACATGCTCAAGGTCGCCATCGCGATCCTGGACACCGCGGGCCGGGTGGTGCTCTGGAGCCCGGCCGCCGAGGAACTGCTCGGCTGGCCGAACGAGCTGCTGGTCGGCCGCCGGATCGAGGAGCTGATCCCCGACCAGGAGCAGGTCGGCCGGATCCGCGCGGCCATCCAGGACACCCTTCGGCACGGCCGCTGGGCCGGCCACGCCGAGCTGCGCGACCGGGACGGCGTGCCGATCGCCGTGGACGCCCGGATCTCGCTCCTGGTGGACGGCGACGGCACCCCGTTCCTGCAGGTCAACCTGGCCGAGGCGGCGGCCGTACGGGCCGTCGAGCGGGATCTCGCGGTGCGCGACGCGCTGTTCGAGCAGTCCCCGCTGGGCATCGCCATCCTGGACACCGGCCTGCGCTACACCGCCGTCAACCGGACCCTCGCCGAGATGAACGGCGTCGCCCTGGAGGACCACGTCGGCCGCACCACCGGCGAGACCCTGCCGGAGCGGGCCGCCGACGAGATCACCGCCATCCAGCGCCAGGTGCTGGCCACCGGCGAACCGGTCATCGACGTCACCCTGGCCTCCCCGGTCACCACCCGGGCCGGCTACCGCTCGATCTCGTACAGCCGGATGACCGACCGCTCCGGCCGGGTGCTCGGCATCTCCGGCACCGTGATGGACGTGACCGAGCGCTACCGGGCCGTCGCCAAGGTCGAGCACGCCCGGCGCCGGCTCTCGCTGCTCAACGAGTTCGGCTCCCGGGTCGGCGACCTGCTGGACGCCTCCCGGATCGCCCAGGAGCTCGCCGGCTCGGTCGTCCCCCGGCTCACCGACCACTCGGCGGTCATCCTGCTCCAGGCCGTCGCGCACGGCGACGACCTGCCCCGGCACGGCCACGACCGGCGCACCTCGCTGCTCCAGCTCGGCACCGCCTCCGTCCAGGACGGCCCCGAGGTCGACGTGATGCTGCGCCGCGGCGCCCGGATCACCTTCGCCGAGGACTCCGCCTGCGGCCGGGTGCTGCGCACCGGCGTGCCCGAACTGCTCTCCGGCGCCGACCAGCTGGACGACGTCACCTACCCCGGCGATCCCAAGATGCAGGCCGCCCGCGACCTCGGCGTGCACTCGATGCTGGTCGTCCCGCTGCGCGCCCGGGGCATCGTGATCGGTCTGCTGCTGGTCAGCCGGGCCGGCTACCGGGAGGGCTTCGACCGGGACGACCTCGCCTTCACCGTCGAGCTGGCCGACCGGGCCGGCAGCTCGCTGGACAACGCCCGCCTCTACGCCCGCGAGCGCACCGCCGCGCTCACCCTGCAGCGCACCCTGCTCCCGCAGCAGGTCCCGCAGCCCACCGGCGTCGAGGTCGCCTACCGGTACGTCCCCGGCAGCATCGGCACCGAGGTCGGCGGCGACTGGTTCGACGTCATCCCGCTGCCCGGCGACCGCACCGCCCTGGTGGTCGGCGACGTGATGGGCCACGGCCTGCGGGCCGCCGCCACCATGGGCCGGCTGCGCACCGCGGTCCGGGTGCTGGCCGCCCTCGACCTGCCGCCGGACGTCCTGCTGCGGCACGTCCACGAGCTGGCCGACGACCTCGCCCAGGGCCCGGACGAGGCACTGCTCGCGACCTGCATCTACGCGGTCTTCGACCCGGCGACGGCCCGGCTGACCGTCGCCAAGGCCGGGCACATCCCGCCGGTGCTGGTGGTGCCGGGCGAGGAGCTCCGGGAGCCGACCCGCACCGGCGGCCCGCTGCCCGGCGGCGCCGGCCGGATCCTCGACCTGCCCTCCGGCGCCCCGCTCGGCGTGGGCGGAGTCCCGTTCGAGTCGGTCGAACTGAAGATCCCCGAGGGCAGCCTGCTCGCGCTGTGCACCGACGGCCTGGTCGAGTCCCGGGACAAGGACCTGGACGTCGGCCTCGGCCGGCTGCTCACCGTCCTCCAGGAGCCGCACGCCTCCATCCAGGCCGCCTGCGAGGCGGTGCTCGACACCATGGAGCAGGGCCGCGAGCCGGACGACGTCGCGCTGCTGCTGGCCCGGCTGGGCCACGGCCAGGCCGGCACCCCGACGGCCGGCTGGACCCTGCCGGCCGAGCCCACCGCCGTCTCCCGGGCCCGCCGGCTGGTCCGCGCCACGCTCGCCGAGTGGCACGTCGAAGAACTCACCGACACCGCGGAGCTGCTGGTCAGCGAGCTGGTCACGAACGCCGTCCGGTACGCCAGCGCCCCCATCGGGGTACGGCTGACGCTCGGCGAGACGCTGCTCGTCGAGATCTCCGACCCGCTGCCCGACCCGCCCCGGGAGCGGCACGCGGCCGAGGCCGACGAGGGCGGCCGGGGCCTGGAGCTGGTCAGCCGGCTGGCACTGCGCTGGGGAGCCCGGGCCGAGGGGATCGGCAAGGTGGTCTGGTTCGAGCAGGCGCTGCCGGGTAATGAGCCCGACGAGTCGTGAGCCGTGAGCCGAGGAGGACCGGCACGAGCGCCAGGGGAGCGGTACCGCATATGCCATCGGTGGCCCGGGGGGAGCGCGCGCTCCGGCAGGGGGCGCGAGCGTGGCATTGTGGTTGCGCGGGCGATAGGACAAAAACCTTCGCCCGATCTGATGTTGTGATGTTGAGGGCGTGTGAACGTACCCCTCGATGATGAATACTCGGTCTTCTCGACATCCGGACGGTCGCGGGTTGGAGGGGTCGGTCCGTTGAACAGCACTCCGGCGCGGAGCGCGCCGAGCAGCAGCGGTCATGCCGCCGTACCCGGGCAGGCCGGTTCCCCGCACCTGCCCGTACCGGCGGCCCCGCCGGGCGGCGACGCCGTGCGCCAGGGCGGCCACCCCGCCGCCGAGGCCCAGACGTGGGGGGCGGGCGACCCGGGCTCGATCTACGACTACATCCGGGTCGCCACCTTCGCGATCGGCCCCGACGGGCGGATCAGCCAGTGGAGCGAGCGCGCCGCGGAGTTCTTCGGCGTCCCCGCCGCCGAAGCCGTCGGCGCCGACCCGATCACCACCTTCGTCCCCCGCGAGCTCTGGCAGCGCGGCCGCGCCCGGCTGGAGCGCACCCTCGCCGGCGAGGAGTGGGTCGGCACCGCCCCCTACCGGGACGCCGGCGGCAGCGAAGGCCTCGCCGAGCTCTACCTGATGCCCGACAGTGCCCTGCCCACCGCGGGCGCCACCTGCCTGGCCGTCGACCTCGGACGGCTGCGCCGGATCGAGACCGACCTCGCCGCTTCCGAAGCCGTCTTCGGGCAGACGCCCACCGGCTTCGTGCTGTTCGACGACCGGCTGCGGCTGCAGCGGGTCAACGACGCCTTCGCCGCCGGGATGGGACTCGTCCCCACCGACCTGGAGGGCCTCACCGCGCACGACCTCTTCGCGCCGTCCGAGGCCGACCGGCTCACCGCCGCCCTGCGCAAGGTCCTCGCCACCGGCGAACCCGTCTTCGACCTGCGCTTCCACGGCGCCGTCCCGACCCGCGAGGGCAACCGGCTCTGGGCCGTCTCGCTGTACCGCCTCAACGGCGCCGCCGGGCAGCCCACCGGCGTGGCCGGACAGGTCTCCGACGTCACCAGCCGGCACGTCGCCGAGCGCGAGGCCGACGGCGTGCGCCGCAACCTGGCCCTGCTCAACGAGGCCAGCGCGCACATCGGCTCCACGCTCGACCTGGAGACCACCGCCAAGGAACTGCTGGACGTCGTCGTCCCGCCGTTCTGCGACCTCGCCACCGTCGACCTCTACACCGCGCTGCTCTCCGGCGAGACCGTCCCCAGCGCCGGCCGGCTCGGCGACACCGTGCTCACCGACGGCAGCGGCGAACTGCGCCGGGTCGCCGTGTCCAGCGTCCTCGGCGGGGCCTCCTCGGTGCTCGGCTCCGTCACCGGCCTGCCCATCGCCGAAGCCGGCGGCACCCTCTGTTACCCGCGCCGCTCCCCGCACGCCCGGGCGCTGCGCACCGGCCGCAGCGTCGTCCCCGAGCCCGGGCGCGACCCGCTGCTGCGCTCCACCCTGATCGTCCCGCTGGTCGCCCGCGACCAGGTCCTCGGCCTCGTCCAGCTCTCCCGCGCCATCGGCAGCGAGCCCTTCGACGCCCGCGACGTCGCGATCGCCGAGGAACTCGTCGCCCGCGCCGCCGTCTGCATCGACAACGCCCGGCTCTACCGCCGCGAGCACGAGCGGGCGCTGATCCTCCAACGCAGCCTGCTGCCCCCGGGCAACCCGGCCGCCAGCGGCCTGGAGATCGCCTGCCGCTACCTGCCCAGCAACAACAACACCGAGGTCGGCGGCGACTGGTTCGACGTCATCCCGCTGCCCGGCAACCGCACCGCGCTGGTCATCGGCGACGTGATGGGCCGCGGCCTGCGCGCCGCCGTCGCCATGGGCCAACTGCGCACCGCCGTCCGCACCCTGGCCATGCTCGACCTCGACCCCGCCGAGGTGCTCGGCGCCCTGGACGAGATCGCCCGCGGCCTCGGCGACGACTCCGTGCCGGTCGGCCCGCCCACCCCGTACGGGCGGCTCACCTCGACGGCCGACGAGGAGGCCCGCGAGGTCTACCTGGCGACCTGCGTCTACGCGGTCTACGACGCCGTGACCCGCCGCTGCGTCTTCGCCAACGCCGGCCACCTGCCGCCCGTCCTGCTCAGCCCCGGCGAGAGTGCCCTGATGCTCGACGTGCCGCCCGGCCTGCCGCTCGGCGTCGGCGGCGAGCCCTTCGAGGAGGTCGAGTTCCTCCTCCCGGACGGCGCGGTGCTCGCCCTCTACACCGACGGCCTGGTGGAGAGCCGCAAGCACCAGCTGGACGAGGGCCTGAAGGCCTTCCGCTCGGCTCTCTCCGGCGAGGGCAAGGGCCTGGAAGACCTCTGCGACCACGTGCTGGGCGAACTCAACCCGCACCACGGCGAGGACGACATCGCCCTGCTGATGGCCAAGGTGCACGGCTTCCCCGAGGACGCCGTCGGCCAGTGGTTCCTGCCGCCCGAGCCCACCTCCGTCGCCAAGGCCCGGGAGCTGGCCTGCAGCTGGCTGCTGGCCCGGGGGCTGGAGGAACTGGTCGACACCACCGAGCTGCTGGTCAGCGAACTGGTCACCAACGCGCTCAAGCACGGCCGGGGCGAGATCCGGCTGCGGCTGCTGCGCGATCGCGGCCTGGTCTGCGAGGTCTGGGACGACGGCTACGCCCAGCCCCGGCAGCGGCGCGCCCAGGAGACCGACGAGGGCGGGCGCGGCCTGCAGCTGGTCAGCCTGCTGGCCGAGCGCTGGGGCAGCCGGCGGACGCCCAAGGGCAAGATCGTCTGGTTCGAGCTCGCCCTGTAGCCACCCGGGCGGTGGGCCGAACGGGTGCAGTCGCCCGCGGCCCGCCGTGTCGGTACGGGCGGGGCCGCGGGCGGCGGCGTTCGATGGCCGCCATGCGCGTCCGCCAGCTCACCGCCGCAGCCGCCGCGCTGCTGATCGCCGCCGGCCTCGGCGGCTGCTCCGAGGAGCAGGCCCCCGGCCGGACCCCCGCTCCCGCACCGGTCCGGGCCGACCCCACCGCCGACACCGGGGACGTCCGGCCCGCCGACCGCACCGCCGTCCGGGACGGCGGCACGCTGCGCTGGGCCGTGGACGGCACTCCGGCCACGCTGAACGTCTACCAGGGCGCGGCGACCGCCGACTCGGCGCTGGTCGCCCACGCGCTGTACCCCTCGCTGTTCCGGCCCGACGAGCACGGCCGGCTCGTCCCCGACCCGGACTACCTGGCCGGCGCCGAATCCACCCCGCCCGGGCAGCAGCCCCAGGTCGTCACCTACCGGCTCAACCCGCACGCCGTCTGGAGCGACGGCACCCCGCTGAAGGCCGCGGACCTCGCCGCGCAGCGGGCCGCCCTCTCCGGCCTCGACCCGGCCTACCGGGGCGGGCACCCCGCCGGGTACGACGCCATCGACGCGGTCACCCAGGGCGCCGACCCGCACGAGGTGCGGGTCACCTTCCGGCGGCCGTACGCCGAATGGCGTTCGCTGTTCGCGCCGCTCTACCCGGCCGCCGACACGGCCACGCCGGACGCCTTCAACCGGGCGCTGACCGGCGGCACGCACCCGAGCGCCGGTCCGTACACCCTCGCCACGTACGACACCGGGGGCGGGCGGGTCACCCTGGTGCGCAACCCGCTCTGGTGGGGCGACCCGCCGAAGACCGATCGGATCGACTTCCTCGCCACCCCGCCCGAGCAGCGGCTGGACGCGCTCGACCTGAACCGGCTGGACATCGCCCCGCTCACCACCACGGTGGACCGCGCGGCGCCGGCGCCCACCACCCCCACCCCGGGGGCAGCGCCGCCCGCGGCCGCGCCCGAGGCGTCGGCTCAGGCCCTGCGGCGCGCCCAGGCCCTCCCCGGCATCACCGTGCACCGGGCCGCCGCGGCCGCGCTCACCCAGCTCACCGTCAACGCCGCCCGGCCGCCGCTCACCGACCCGGCCCTGCGGCGCGCCCTCGGCCGGGCCGTCGACCGGCGGCGGATCGCCGACGCCGCACTCACCCCGCTCGGCCTGCCCGCCGCCCCGCTGGGCAGCCACCTGTTCGCCGGGGACCAGGACGGCTACCGGGACAACAGCGCGGCGGCCGGACCGCAGGACGCGGCCCGGCAACTCGACGAGGCGGGCTGGAAACGGCCCCCGGGCGGCGGCCCCCGGACGAAGGACGGCAGGGAACTCGCCCTCACCCTGCTCGTCCCGGCCGGCTCGGCGACCGCCAAGCGCACCGCCGACGCGCTCACTGCCGTCCTCGCCGAGTCCGGGATCGCGGTCAAGCCGGTGACCGCGCCCGCCGAGGCCTTCGTCCGGGACCGCCTGGCCGCCGGCGACTACGACCTCGCGCTGTTCTCCTGGCCCGCCGGCCCCAGCCCGGCGAGCGAGCAGCGCCCCGCCTACGCCAAGCCCCGGCCCGACCCCGACGGCGCGCTCGACCCCGGCACCAACTACGGCCGCAGCGGCACCGAGGAGATCGACCGGCTCTTCGACCGGGCGGCCGCCGAACCGGACCCGGCGGCCCGACTCGACCTGCTCCAGGAGGCGGACGTCCGGATCTGGCAGCTCGGGCACTCGGTACCGCTCTACCAGCGCCCGGAGCTGGTCGGCGTCCGCCAGGGCGTGGCGGGCGCCGGAGCGTTCGGCTTCGGCTGGCCGCGCTTCCAGGACGTGGGGTGGATCCGGCCTTCGTAGGGTGTCCGGGGCTGGACAGCGGGTGCCAACCTGTGATCTTGATCCCGCCCGACCTGCTCGTTTCCGCCCACCTGGGCGCTTCCCCGTACGATAGGAGGAAGCCGAGGCATGTCGATATGCCCGGCGGGTGGACCGGTAGTAGCAGGCGGAACGGGCGGCGGCGATCGACAGGGATCGCAAGTGCGCGTCACGCAGCCGGGCGCCGCAACCCACGATTCCGGGAGAATCCGCAAGGCATGCCCACGCGCAACGACATCCGTAACGTCGCCATCGTCGCCCACGTAGACCACGGCAAGACCACGCTGGTCGACGCCATGCTGAAGCAGGCCGGCGCCTTCGCCGCCCACCAGCACCTCGACGACCGCATGATGGACTCGAACGACCTGGAGCGCGAGAAGGGCATCACCATTCTCGCGAAGAACACCGCGGTCAAGTACCACCCGAAGGATGGTGGCGCGCCCATCACCATCAACATCATCGACACCCCGGGCCACGCCGACTTCGGTGGCGAGGTCGAGCGCGGTCTGTCGATGGTGGACGCGGTCGTCCTGCTGGTCGACGCCTCCGAGGGCCCGCTGCCGCAGACCCGCTTCGTGCTGCGCAAGGCACTGAGCGCCCGGCTGCCCGTCATCCTCTGCATCAACAAGACCGACCGTCCGGACTCCCGGATCGACGAGGTCATCAACGAAACCTACGACCTGTTCCTGGACCTGGACGCGGACGAGGACCAGATCGAGTTCCCGATCGTCTACGCCTGCGCCCGGGACGGCGTCGCCTCGCTGACCAAGCCGGAGAACGGCACGGTTCCGGCGGACAGCACCAACCTGGAGCCGTTCTTCTCCACCCTGCTGGAGCACGTCCCGGCCCCGGCCTACGACGAGGCCGCCCCGCTGCAGGCGCACGTCACCAACCTGGACGCCGACAACTTCCTCGGCCGCATCGCGCTGCTGCGCGTCGAGCAGGGCGAGCTGCGCAAGGGCCAGACCGTGGCCTGGATCAAGCGCGACGGCACGATGCAGAACGTCCGCATCTCCGAGCTGCTGATGACCGAGGCGCTCACCCGCAAGCCGGCCGAGGTGGCGGGCCCGGGTGACATCTGCGCCGTCGCCGGCATCTCCGACATCATGATCGGCGAGACCCTGGCCGACCCGGAGAACCCGGTCGCGCTGCCGCTGATCACGGTGGACGAGCCGGCCATCTCGATGACCATCGGCACCAACACCTCGCCGCTGGTCGGCCGGGGCGGCAGCGGCAAGGGCGCGGACGCCAAGTCCGTCGCCAAGGTGGACCGCAAGGTCACCGCCCGCCAGGTGAAGGACCGCCTGGACCGCGAGCTGATCGGCAACGTCTCGCTGCGCGTGCTGGACACCGAGCGTCCCGACGCCTGGGAGGTGCAGGGCCGCGGTGAGCTGGCGCTGGCCATCCTGATCGAGACCATGCGCCGCGAGGGCTTCGAGCTGACCGTCGGCAAGCCGCAGGTGGTCACCAAGGAGGTCAACGGCAAGACCCACGAGCCGGTCGAGCGCCTCACGGTGGACGTGCCGGAGGAGCACATGGGTGCGGTCACGCAGCTCATGGGCATCCGCAAGGGCCGGATGGACAACATGTCCAACCACGGCTCGGGCTGGGTCCGGATGGAGTTCGTCGTCCCGTCCCGCGGTCTGATCGGCTTCCGGACCGAGTTCCTCACCAACACCCGCGGCACCGGCATCGCGCACTCGATCCACGAGGGCCACGAGCCGTGGTTCGGCACCCTGACCACCCGCAACAACGGTTCGCTGGTCGCCGACCGGGCCGGCGTGGTGACCGCCTTCGCGATGACCAACCTGCAGGAGCGCGGCGTGCTCTTCTGCGAGCCGGGCACCGAGGTGTACGAGGGCATGATCGTCGGTGAGAACTCGCGTGCCGACGACATGGACGTGAACATCACCAAGGAGAAGAAGCTCACCAACATGCGGTCGTCGAACGCCGACGTGGCCGAGTCGATCGTCCCGCCGCGCAAGCTCTCGCTCGAGCAGTCGCTGGAGTTCTGCCGCGAGGACGAGTGCATCGAGGTGACCCCGGAGACGGTTCGCATCCGTAAGGTCGTCCTCGACCAGAAGGACCGCGGACGCACTGCCTCGCGCGCCAAGAAGTCTTGATCAAGACGCACTGAACGGCCATTGGCCGGAATGATTCGCCCCCCTTTCCCATGGAGAGGGGGGCGAACTTTTTCAACTACTCCAAGTTGTCGGGGCCGCTATTAACGGAATAGCGCTCATCACGTCGGAGTGTCCGCTGAGCGGACGTGACAGTTCGTCATCCGTGACGACTGTCCGTTTGGTGCCTGTCTGGCTATGTCTCAAATGTCCGGTTTTCGAAACTTACCGACTGTTCATGTGACCTAATTGAGATCGTCACTGGTCACTTTCGTGTCCGTGCGTGACGGATAGTGGGTTCAGTCAGGCTCGGGTCAAGGGTGAACGCGCAGGGGTGCGCGCCGAAACCACGAGCGCGGACGGCACAGCGGGCCCGGTGGCAAACCGTTCCGCAGTGCTCTCCTCGTTGCAACGTCGAATTCAGGAGGCACACCGATGCGTGGTGGGAGCCAGGCCAAGTGGGTTGTCGCAGCTGTTGCGGTCGCCCTTGCCGCGACTGCTTGTAGCAGCAGCAGCGACTCCTCCAGCGGGGGCAGCTCCGATGGTGCCGTCAACGCCCAGGGCATCTTCAGCTACCAGAGCGCCGAGCCGCAGCGTCCGCTGCAGCCGGCGAACGCCATGGAGAACCAGGGCGGCCGTATCGTCAAGCAGCTCTTCACGGGCCTCGTCGACTACGACCCCGCGACCGGCGCCCTGCGCAACCAGGTGGCCGACAAGATCGAGACCACCGATTCCAAGACCTACACCGTCACGCTGAAGGCCGGCTGGACCTTCCACGACGGCACCCCGGTCACCTCCAAGTCCTTCGTGAACTCGTGGAACTGGTCGGCCAACCCGGCGAACAACCAGATCAACTCGGACTGGTTCTCGGACATCGTCGGCTACGACGCGGTGCACCCGGACAAGGGTGACCCGACGGCCAAGGAGATGTCCGGCCTCAAGGTCATCGACGACACGCACTTCACCGTCGAACTGACCAGCCCCGTCTCGTACTTCACGTACAAGCTCGGCTACTCGGCCTTCTTCCCGCTGCCCGAGGGCTTCTTCGCGGACCCGAAGGGCTACGGCGAGAAGCCGGTCGGCAACGGCCCCTACAAGTTCGTGTCGTGGGAGCACAACAAGGCCGTCACCCTGGCCGCCTACGACAAGTACACGGGCACCAACAAGGCGAAGAACGGCGGAATCGTCTTCCGCAGCTACACCTCGCCCGAGGCCGCGTACAAGGACCTGATGTCCGACACCCTGGACGTCCTGGACCAGGTGGACTCGACCGACCTGCCCAAGTACAAGGACGACCTGGGCAAGCGCGCCGTCGACCAGCCGCAGGGCGCCATCCAGAACATCTCGTTCGCGCTGTACAACGCGGACTGGAACGCCCCGGACAAGGCCAAGGTCCGCCAGGGCCTGTCGATGGCCATCGACCGTGACACCATCACCAAGACCGTGCTGAACGGCACCCGCCAGCCCGCCGACTCGTTCGTGGCGCCCGGCGTCATGGGCTACAAGGCCGGCACCTGCGGCGACGCCTGCAAGTACAACCCGGAGAAGGCCAAGCAGCTGATCCAGGAGGGTGGCGGCGTCCCCGGCGGCAAGATCACCATCCTGTACAACTCCGACGGCGGTCACAAGGAGTGGGTCGACGCGGTCTGCAACTCGATCCGCCAGGCCACCGGCGTCGAGTGCCTCGGCGACCCGAAGCCGGACTTCAAGACCTCGCGTGACATCGTCACGAAGAAGCAGGTCTCCAGCATGATGCGCACCGGCTGGGTGCAGGACTACCCGCTGAACGCCAACTTCCTGCGGGACGTCTACGGCACCGGTGCCGCCGCGAACGACGCCAGCTACTCCAGCCCGGAGTTCGACAACCTGTCGAAGCAGGCGGACGCCGCGACCTCGGTCGAGAAGACCGCCGAGCTCTACCAGCAGGCCGAGGCCGTGCTGGCCAAGGACATGCCGGCCATCCCGCTCTGGTACTACAAGACCAGCTCCGGCTACTCCAAGAAGGTCCAGAACGTGAAGTTCAACTCCTTCGGCGACCCGGTGTACACCGACGTCGAGGTCAAGAAGTAATCGGTCGGCACCGCCTGACCTGGTGACAACGGCCGGTGCCCGTCCCATCCCCACAAGGGCGAGGACTGGCACCGGCCGTTGGCACGCCGACTTATCTCTGGCCGGGTTGACGGGCCCGGCAGAGTCATACATGGAGGCACGATGGGGCGCTTTGTCGCGAGGCGACTGCTCCAGATGATTCCGGTGTTCCTCGGAACGACCGCACTCATCTTTTTCATGGTGCACTTGCTGCCCGGTGACCCGCTGGCAGCGTTGTGGGGCGACAAGGCGCCGGACCCGGTACAGCTCGCCGCACTGAGGCACCAGCAGCACTTCGACGAGCCGCTGGTCAAGCAGTACCTCGACTACATGGCGGGGCTGTTCACCGGCGACTTCGGCATCGGGGTCACGGACGGACGTCCGGTGCTCGACAAGATCACCGAGGCGCTGCCGGTCACGGTCCGGCTCGCGCTGTTCGCGTTCGCCATAGAGATCGTGCTGGGCATCGGCATCGGCCTGTTCGCCGGTCTGCGGCGGGGCAAGGTGTTCGACAAGGGCGCCCTGCTCTTCACCCTGCTGCTGATCTCGATCCCGGTCCCGGTCCTCGGCTTCATCTTCCAGACGGTCTTCGGGCAGAACCTGAAATGGGTCACGCCGACCGTCCAGAACAGCAACGACATCTCCCAGTTGGTGCTGCCGGCCGTCGTGCTCGGCTCGCTGTCGCTGGCGTACGTCGCGCGCCTCACCCGTACCTCCATAGCCGAGAACATCAAGGCCGACTACGTCCGCACCGCGGTGGCCAAGGGCCTGCCGCGCCGGAAGGTGGTCGGTACCCACCTGCTGCGCAACTCGCTGATCCCGGTGGTCACCTTCCTCGGCACCGACCTCGGCGCCCTGATGGGCGGTGCGATCGTCACCGAGGGCATCTTCAACGTCCAGGGTGTCGGTCACGCGCTCTACCAAGCGATCAACGCGAAGGACGGCGCCACCGTTTCCGGCTTCGTGGCCTTCCTCGTGATCGTGTACCTCGCCGCCGGCCTGATCGTCGACCTGCTTTACGCGGTCCTGGACCCGAGGATCCGGTATGCCTGACCTGACCGACAAGAAGACCTCCGGGGACATCCCGGCCCAGCGCACCGCGGACGTCCCGGCGCCGAAGCAGGAGAAGGCCCGCAGCCTCGGCTCGGACGCCTGGCACGACCTGCGCCGCAAGCCGATCTTCGTGATCTCCGCGCTGCTGATCCTGCTGCTGATCGTCATCGCGATCGCCCCGGGCCTGTTCACCTCGGTGGACCCGCGCGCCGGCGACCTGCGCCTGCACTACCTGACGAAGCCGAACTACAGCCACTTCTTCGAGGCTGACTGGTTCGGTTACGACCTCCAGGGCCGCAGCATCTACGCCCGCGTCGTCTACGGCGCCCGCGCCTCGGTCGTGGTCGGCATCACCGTCACGGTGGGTGTGACCATCTTCGGTGGCATCACCGGCATGCTCGCCGGCTACTTCGGGGGCTGGGTCGACACGATCATCTCCCGCATCACCGACATCTTCTTCGGCATCCCGCTGCTGCTCGGCGCCCTGGTGATCCTGAACGCCTTCACCGACCGCACCATCTGGAGCGTGGTCTTCGCGCTGGTTGCCCTGGGCTGGACGCAGATGACCCGCGTCATGCGCGGCTCGGTCATCACGGTCAAGCAGGCCGACTTCGTGACCGCGGCCAAGGCGCTCGGCGCCGGCACCAGCCGGATCCTGTTCAAGCACATCCTGCCGAACGCGGTCGCCCCGGTGATCGTCGTCGCCACCATCGCGCTCGGCGGCTACATCGCCACCGAGGCGACGCTGAGCTTCCTCGGCATCGGCCTGCAGGACCCGACCATCTCCTGGGGCATCGACATCAACTCGGCCCAGAAGGTGATCCGCACGGCTCCGTTCGCCCTGTTCTTCCCCGCCGGCATGCTCAGCCTGACCGTGCTGGCCTTCATCATGCTCGGCGACGCGGTGCGCGACGCCCTCGACCCGAAGCTCCGCTGAGAGAAGAGGTGACGACCCGATGACCACCGTGATCGAGAACAACAGCCAGAAGAGCGACCGTCTCGAAGTTGGCACCCCTCTCCTGGAGGTGAAGGACCTCCACGTGGAGTTCCACACCCGGGACGGGATCGCCAAGGCCGTGAACGGCGTCAACTACTCCGTCGCGGCCGGCGAGACCCTCGCCGTCCTCGGCGAGTCCGGCTCCGGCAAGTCCGTGACGGCGCAGACCATCATGGGCATCCTGGACATGCCCCCGGGCAAGGTGACCCAGGGACAGATCCTGTACCGCGGCCGCGACATGCTCAAGATGGGCAACGAGGACCGCCGGAAGATCCGCGGCCAGAAGATCGCGATGATCTTCCAGGACGCGCTCTCCTCGCTCAACCCCGTGCTCAGCGTCGGCTACCAGCTCGGCGAGATGTTCCGGGTGCACCAGGGCGCCTCCAAGAAGGAGGCGAAGGAGAAGGCCATCGAGCTGATGGACCGGGTGCGCATCCCCGCCGCCCGGCAGCGGGTGAACGACTACCCGCACCAGTTCTCCGGCGGCATGCGCCAGCGCATCATGATCGCCATGGCGCTCTCCCTGCAGCCCGACCTGATCATCGCCGACGAGCCCACCACCGCCCTGGACGTCACCGTCCAGGCCCAGGTGATGGACCTGCTCGCCGAGCTGCAGGCCGAGTACAACATGGGCCTGATCCTGATCACCCACGACCTCGGCGTGGTCGCCGACGTCGCGGACAAGATCGCCGTGATGTACGCCGGACGGATCGTGGAGACCGCCCCGGTGCACGAGCTGTACGCGAACCCCGCGCACCCGTACACCAAGGGCCTGCTCCGCTCCATCCCGCGCCTGGACCAGAAGGGCCAGGAGCTGTACGCGATCAAGGGCCTCCCCCCGAACCTGCTGAAGGTCCCGGCCGGCTGTGCGTTCAACCCCCGCTGCGACGTCGCCACCGACCTGTGCCGCACGGAGGTGCCCGCGCTGCACCACGTGACCGACAAGGACGGCAAGGAGCTCACCGGCCGCCGCAGCGCGTGCCACCTCTGGAAGGAGACCCTCCATGGCTGAGAACATCCTGGAGGTCAGGGACCTGGTCAAGCACTATCCGCTGACCCAGGGCGTCCTCTTCAAGAAGCAGGTCGGCGCCGTCAAGGCGGTCGACGGCATCTCCTTCGAGCTGAAGAAGGGCGAGACGCTCGGCATCGTCGGCGAGTCCGGCTGTGGCAAGTCCACGCTGGCCAAGGTGCTGATGAACCTGGAGCGGGCCACCTCCGGCCAGGTGCTGTTCAAGGGCGAGGACATCTCCGGGCTGTCCGGCGCGGCCCTCAAGGCCGTCCGCCGCAACATCCAGATGGTGTTCCAGGACCCGTACACCTCGCTCAACCCGCGCATGACCGTCGGCGACATCATCGGGGAGCCGTTCGAGATCCACCCCGAGGTGGCGCCCAAGGGCGACCGCCGCAAGGCCGTCCAGGACCTCCTGGACGTCGTGGGTCTGAACCCGGAGTACATCAACCGGTACCCGCACCAGTTCTCCGGCGGCCAGCGCCAGCGCATCGGCATCGCCCGCGGTCTCGCGCTCAAGCCCGAGATCATCATCTGCGACGAGCCGGTGTCCGCCCTGGACGTGTCCGTCCAGGCGCAGGTCATCAACCTGCTGGAGCAGCTGCAGGGCGAGTTCGGGCTCTCCTACATGTTCATCGCGCACGACCTCTCCATCGTCCGGCACATCTCCGACCGCGTCGGCGTGATGTACCTGGGCAAGATGGTCGAGATCGGCTCCGACGAGGAGATCTACGAGAACGCCACCCACCCGTACACCCAGGCGCTGCTCTCCGCGGTGCCGGTGCCGGACCCGGCGGCGCGCGAGTCGCGGGACCGGATCATCCTCTCCGGGGACATCCCCTCGCCGGCCAACCCGCCGTCCGGTTGCCGCTTCCGCACCCGCTGCTGGAAGGCGGAGGAGCGCTGCGCCGAGGAGGTCCCGCTGCTGGCGGTCCCCTCGGTGCTGCAGGGCCCGGCCGCGCACGACTCGGCCTGCCACTTCCCCGAGGTCCGGGAGCCGGCCGCCGCCTGATCCCCCGGCAACTCCAGGAAGGGCCCGTGGCATCCCCGCCACGGGCCCTTCCGGCGTTCCGTCAACTCCGCAGCGGCTCGAGGCACCCGTCCGGGTGCCCCCGACTCGCGCCGTCGCCGGGGCGCGTTTCTCATGGGGTGTGATGCGACACACACCTTGAGGAGGGACCTTTCATGCCCGTAGCCGCCCGTGCTCGCCTGGTCCTCGCCGCTGCGACGTCCGTGGTCCTGGTAGCCACCGGGTGCAGCAGCAGCGGCGGAAGCAGCAGTAGCTCGTCGGACACCAGCAAGACCTTCAGCTACCAGAGCAACGAGCCGCAGAACCCGCTGCAGCCCGCCAACGCGAACGAGGTCGGCGGCGGTCGCATCATCCAGAACCTCTTCAAGGGCCTGGTCGACTACGACCCCGGCAACGCCAAGATCCGGATGCAGGTCGCGGACAAGATCGACACCAGCGACTCGCAGACCTTCACCGTCACGCTCAAGGACGGCTGGAAGTTCCACGACGGCACCCCGGTGCACGCCAAGAACTTCGTCGACGCGTGGAACTGGGGCGCCAACCCCGCCAACAACCAGATCAACAGCTCCTGGTTCTCCGACATCGAGGGCTACCAGGACATCCACCCCACCTCCGGCAAGCCGACCACGGACAAGCTGTCCGGCCTGACCGTCACCGACGACCTGCACTTCACCGTCAAGCTGAGCCACAAGGTCTCGTACTTCGAGTACAAGCTCGGCTACATCGCCTTCTCGCCGCTGCCGGACGCCTTCTTCAACGACCCGGCCGGGTACGGGCAGAAGCCGGTGGGCAACGGCCCGTACCAGTTCGTCAGCTGGTCGCACAACAGCCAGGTGGTCACCAAGGCGTTCCCGGACTACCAGGGCGTGGACAAGCCGAAGAACGGCGGCATCGTCTTCAAGATGTACACCACGTCCGAGGCCGCCTACGCCGACCTGCAGTCCAACAACCTGGACGTGATGGACCAGGTGCCGCCGTCCGCGCTGGCGACGTACAAGAACGACCTCGGCGACCGGGCGGTGGACTCCCCGCAGGGCGCCATCCAGAACATCGGCTTCACCCTCTACCAGTCCGACTGGGCCTCGCCGGACAAGGCCAAGGTGCGCCAGGGCCTGTCGATGGCGATCGACCGCGACACCATCACCAAGACGGTGCTGCAGGGCTCCCGCAAGCCGGCCACCGCCTGGGTCGCCGAAGGCGTCGAGGGTTACAAGGACGGCGCCTGCGGGGACTTCTGCAAGTTCGACCCGGCCAAGGCCAAGCAGCTGATCCAGGAGGGCGGCGGAGCCCCCGGCAACAAGCTGCTGATCACCTACAACGCGGACGGCGGCCACAAGGAGTGGGTCGACGCGGTCTGCAACTCGATCCGGCAGAACACCGGCGTCGACTGCCTGGGCGACCCGAAGCCCGACTTCAAGACCGCGCGGGCGGCGATCACCAGCCACCAGCTCGACGGCGCCTTCCGCACCGGCTGGGTGCAGGACTACCCGCTGAACGCCAACTTCCTCGCCGACGTGTACCGCACCGGTGCCGCCTCCAACGACTTCGGTTACAGCAACCCGCAGTTCGACGACGACGCCACCAAGGCCGACGAGGCCGCCAGCGTCCCCGACACGGTGACCGGCTACCAGCAGGCCGAGTCCGTGCTGCCCAGCGGGATGCCGGCCATCCCGCTCTGGTACTACCGCACCAACTCGGGTTACTCGTCCAAGGTGCAGAACGTGAAGTTCGACTCCTTCGGCAACCCGGCCTGGACCCAGGTCGAGGTCAAGGGCTGATCCCCGGGCCCTGATCCCCTCGCGCCGGCCCCGCCCTCCCCGCACGGAGGGCGGGGCGCGGTCTCCCAGCCGACCGGCCCGGCCGGTCAGGCACCTAGGAAGGAGGCTCGGATGGGCAGTTACGTGCTGCGGCGGGTGCTGCAGATGATCCCCGTGTTCTTCGGCACCACACTGCTGATCTTCCTGATGGTCTACTCGCTGCCCGGTGACCCGGTGTCGGCACTGTTCGGCGAGAAGGCCGCCGACCCGGCCGTGGTGGCGAGCATCAAGCACACGTACTACCTGGACCAGCCGATCTGGAAGCAGTACCTGCACTACATGGGGAACCTCTTCCAAGGGGACTTCGGGACCAGCTTCACCGGCCGCCCGGTCGCCGACATCATGGCGGACGCCTTCCCGGTCACCATCCGGCTGGCGCTGATGGCCTTCGTCTTCGAGATGGTCCTCGGCCTCGCCTGCGGCGTGGTCTCCGGACTGCGGCGCGGCAGCATCGCGGACACCCTGGTGCTCATCCTCACCCTGGTGGTGATCTCGATCCCGGTCTTCGTGCTCGCCTACATCGCCCAGACGGTGTTCGCCACCAACCTGGGCTGGGTCACCCCCACGGTGCAGGACAGCTACGACCTCTCCCAACTCATCCTGCCGGCGATCGTCCTGGGCTCGCTCTCGCTCGCGTACGTCGCCAGGCTCACCCGGACGTCCATCGGCGAGAACCTGCGGGCCGACTACATCCGCACCGCGGTCGCCAAGGGCCTGCCCCGACGGACCATCATCACCCGCCACCTGCTGCGCAACTCGCTGATCCCCGTGGTCACCTTCCTCGGCACCGACCTCGGTGCGCTGATGGGCGGCGCGATCGTCACCGAGGGCATCTTCAACGTGCAGGGCATCGGCAACGTCCTGTACCGGGCGATCAACCAGAAGGAAGGCCCGACCGTGGTCGGCATCGTGACCGTCCTGGTGATCGTCTACCTGGTCGCCAGCCTGCTCGTCGACCTGCTCTACGCGGTCCTGGACCCGAGGATCCGCTATGCCTGACATCCACGACGAGGACTCGTACCAACCCCACCCCAAGCCGGGCATCTCCCACCTCGACTACGCGGGCGAGCAGGGCATGGCGGTCGAGCAGGAGACCCTGGTCGAACGGGACGCGGGGAAGCGGGAGGCCGCCCGCAGCCTCTGGGGCGACGCCTGGCGGGACCTGCGCCAGCGGCCGATCTTCCTGATCTCCGCGGTGCTGATCCTGCTGCTGGTCGTCATGGCGGTCTTCCCCTGGGCGTTCACCGACGCCGACCCGCGCAAGGCCGACCTGGTCAACGACTACCTCAAGCGGCCGAACTGGGGCGACGCCTTCGGAGCCGGCTGGTTCGGCTACGACGCGCAGGGCCGGTCCATCTACGCCCGGGTGATCTACGGCGCCCGCGCCTCGATCACCGTCGGCATCTTCGTGACCGCCGCGGTCACCGTGCTCGGCGGGCTCACCGGGATGGTCGCCGGGTACTTCGGCGGCGCCGTCGACGCGGTGCTCTCCCGGATCACCGACATCTTCTTCGGCATCCCGCTGCTGCTCGGCGCCCTGGTGCTGCTGAACGCCTTCGCCACCCGCACGGTGTGGAGCGTGGTCATCGCGCTGGGCGTGCTCGGCTGGACCCAGATCGCCCGTGTGATGCGCGGCGCGGTGCTGACCGTCAAACAGTCCGACTACGTGGTGGCCGGCCGGGCCCTCGGCGCCGGGACGGGACGGCTCATGTTCCGGCACATCCTGCCGAACGCGGTCGCCCCGGTGATCGTCGTCGCCACCATCGCGCTCGGCGGCTACATCGCCACCGAGGCGACGCTGAGCTTCCTCGGCATCGGCCTGCAGGACCCGACCATCTCCTGGGGCATCGACATCTCCTCCGCCCAGAAGGTGATCCGGACGGCGCCCTACGTGCTGTTCTTCCCGGCCGCGGCGCTCTCCGTCACCGTGCTGGCCTTCATCATGCTGGGCGACGCGGTGCGCGACGCCCTCGATCCGAAGCTTCGCTGAGCGAGGGGAGCGCATCGTGAGCACAGCGGTGGACACCACCGGGCACGAACGGGAGGCGGCGTACCAGGGGCCGCTGCTCGACGTACGCGACCTGCACGTCGAGTTCGCCACCCGGGACGGCGTCGCCCGGGCCGTGAACGGCGTCAACTACAGCGTCCGGGCGGGCGAGACGCTGGCGGTGCTGGGCGAGTCCGGCTCCGGCAAGTCGGTCACCGCGCAGGCGATCATGGGCATCCTGGACATGCCGCCGGCCCGGATCCCGCGCGGCGAGATCCGCTACCGGGGCCGGGACATGCTCACGATGGGCAAGGAGGAGCGGCGCAGGATCCGCGGCCAGAAGATCGCGATGATCTTCCAGGACGCGCTGTCCGCGCTCAACCCGGTCCTCACGGTGGGCTTCCAGCTCGGCGAGATGTTCCGGGCGCACCGGGGCGTCTCCCGCAAGGAGGCCACGGACAAGGCCGTCGAGCTGATGGACCGGGTGCGCATCCCCGCGGCCAAGCAGCGGGTGAACGACTACCCGCACCAGTTCTCCGGCGGCATGCGCCAGCGCATCATGATCGCGATGGCGCTGGCCCTGGAACCGGACCTGATCATCGCGGACGAGCCCACCACCGCCCTGGACGTCACCGTCCAGGCCCAGGTGATGGACCTGCTGGCCGAGTTGCAGGCCGAGTTCAACATGGGGCTGATCCTGATCACCCACGACCTGGGCGTGGTCGCCGACGTCGCCGACAAGATCGCGGTGATGTACGCGGGCCGGATCGTCGAGACCGCCCCGGTGCACGAGCTGTACGCACGGCCCGCGCACCCGTACACCCGCGGCCTGCTCGACTCCATCCCGCGGCTGGACCAGAAGGGCCAGGAGCTCTACGCGATCAAGGGCCTGCCGCCCAACCTGCTGCGGATCCCCCCGGGCTGCGCCTTCAACCCGCGCTGCCCCCGCGCACAGGACATCTGCCGGACCGAGGTGCCCGAGCTGTTCGAGGTCGTCGAGGACGACGGGACGCCGCTGGAGGGACGCGGCAGCGCCTGCTTCTTCTGGAAGGAGACCCTCCATGACCGCTAACGGGGCCAGCGCACTGGGCGCGGCGGTGCCGGAGGAGGCCGCCTTCACCCAGGAGGTGCCGCGCGGCGAGCCCATCCTCGAAGTCCGGGACCTCGTCAAGCACTTCCCGCTGACCCAGGGCGTCCTGTTCAAGAAGCAGGTCGGCGCCGTCAAGGCCGTCGACGGGGTCAGCTTCGACCTGATGCAGGGCGAGACGCTCGGCATCGTCGGCGAGTCCGGCTGCGGGAAGTCCACGCTGGCCAAGGTGCTGATGAACCTCGAGCCGGCCACGGGGGGATCCGTCCGCTACAAGGGGGAGGAGATCTCCCGGCTCTCCGGATCGGCGCTGAAGGCCGTCCGGCGGAACATCCAGATGGTGTTCCAGGACCCGTACACCTCGCTCAACCCGCGCATGACCGTCGGCGACATCATCGGGGAGCCGTTCGAGATCCACCCCGAGGTGGCGCCCAAGGGCGACCGCCGCAAGGCCGTCCAGGACCTGCTGGACGTGGTCGGGCTCAACCCCGAGTACATCAACCGGTACCCGCACCAGTTCTCCGGCGGCCAGCGCCAACGCATCGGCATCGCGCGGGGGTTGACGCTCAAACCGGAGGTCATCATCTGCGACGAGCCGGTGTCCGCCCTGGACGTGTCGGTGCAGGCGCAGGTGATCAACCTGCTGGAGCAGCTGCAGGGCGACTTCAACCTGTCGTACATGTTCATCGCGCACGACCTCTCGATCGTCCGGCACATCTCCGACCGGGTCGGCGTGATGTACCTGGGCCGGATCGTCGAGATCGGCAGCGACGCGGAGATCTACAACCACGCCACCCACCCGTACACCCAGGCGCTGCTCTCCGCGGTGCCCGTTCCGGACCCGACGGCGCGCGAGTCACGGGACCGGATCGTGCTCACGGGGGACGTGCCCTCGCCGGCCAACCCGCCGTCGGGCTGCCGGTTCCGCACCCGGTGCTGGAAGGCGCAGCAGCGGTGCGAGGTCGAGGTGCCGCTGCTCGCCGTGCCGAGCTGGCTGCAGGGGGCGGCGGCTCATGACTCGGCGTGTCACTTCGCTGCGGAGCGCGAGAGTGAGCAGAGCGCTGCGGAGCGCGAGAGTGAGCAGAGCGCGGCGGAGCGCGAGGGTGGGCAGGGCCCCGGCTGACCGGTTTCCGTTCAAGGGCGCGTCCCCGTACGGGGGGCGCGCCCTTCGCCGTTCGTCCCGTGATGGAAAAGTGATCTGCCGCAGGGTCGCCAAGTGCGGTCCGGTCCTTGATAGTTGCTCTGCGCCTATCGGTGGTCGCTGCTGCGCTGAGGAGGACTGCTCACATGGACGCGGTGGAGGTGATCGGCGGCGGTCGGGAGAACCTGGTGCCCGGGACTCCGTTGCTGGAGGTCGAGGATCTGCACGTGGAGTTCCACACTCGGGACGGCGTCGCGAAGGCCGTCAACGGGGTGAGCTACGCGGTGTCGGCCGGCGAGACGCTGGCGGTGCTGGGGGAGTCGGGGTCGGGCAAGTCGGTGACCGCGCAGGCGGTCATGGGGATCCTGGACATGCCGCCGGGGCGGATCACCGCGGGGAGGATCCTGTTCCGCGGCGAGGACCTGCTGACCATGGGAGCCGGCGCGCGGCGGGCCGTCCGGGGTCGGCGGATCGCGATGATCTTCCAGGACGCGCTGTCCGCGCTCAACCCGGTGCTCAGCGTCGGCTACCAGCTCGGCGAGATGTTCCGGGTGCACCAGGGCGCCTCCCGCAAGGAGGCGAAGGACAAGGCCGTCGAGCTGATGGACCGGGTGCGCATCCCCGCGGCCCGGCAGCGCGTCGGCGACTTCCCGCACCAGTTCTCCGGCGGCATGCGCCAGCGCATCATGATCGCGATGGCGCTGGCCCTGGAACCGGACCTGATCATCGCGGACGAGCCCACCACCGCCCTGGACGTCACCGTCCAGGCCCAAGTGATGGACCTGCTGGCCGAGTTGCAGGCCGAGTTCAACATGGGGCTGATCCTGATCACCCACGACCTGGGCGTGGTCGCCGACGTCGCGGACAAGATCGCGGTGATGTACGCGGGTCGGATCGTAGAGACCGCCCCGGTGCACGAGCTGTACGCGCGCCCGGCGCACCCGTACACCAAGGGCCTGCTCGACTCCATCCCGCGGCTGGACCAGAAGGGCCAGGACCTGCACGCCATCAAGGGCCTGCCGCCGAACCTGCTGCGGATCCCCGAGGGCTGCGCCTTCAACCCCCGCTGCGGTCTCGCACAGGACCGCTGCCGCACCGAACTGCCGCCGCTGGCACCGGTGGCGGGCGAGCAGGGGGAGGAGCTGGCGGGCCGCCGCAGCGCCTGCCACTACTGGCGCGAGACGCTGCACGGCTGAGGCCGCCCGACCCCGACTGCCCGGCCCTGGCTCCCAGGGCTGGTAGCTGGACCGCTACTTCGCGAAGCCCACGTTCTCCCAGACGATGTCGGACAGGCCCTGCGCGCCGATGTTGGCGAGGTCGGCGCGGGCGCCGTAGAGCTGGGGGCGCTGGTAGAGCGGCAGGACGCCGGCCACCTTCCAGAGCTCGCCGTCGGCCTGGTTGATCGCCTCGGAGACGGTGGCCGCATCGGACGCGGCGGCGGCCCGGTCGAGGGCGGTGTCGACCGCCGCGCTGCCCGCGCCGACGTGGTTGGTGCCGCCGTTCTGGACGAAGTTGGCGCGGTTGCCGCTGGCCGGGAACGGGGTGCCGAGGAGCGAGTAGGCGGTGATGTCGAAGTCGTCGCGGTTGATGTACTTGTCGAAGAACTCGTTGGCGGGGGCGGTCACTGTGCTGACCTTGATCCCGACGTCCTTGAGCATCCTGGTGGTGTTCGCGGCCTCGTTCTGGGCCTGGGTCACACCGGCCGGGATGACCATCCGCAGGCTGAGCTCGCGGCCGTCCTTCTTCCGTACGTCGCCGTCGAGCTTCCAGCCGGCCGAGTCGAGCTTGCGGGCGGCCTCGGTCGGGTCGTAGCGGGCCAGGCCCAGGGAGTTGTCGCGGTACCCGTTCTGGTTGGCGACCAGCAGGTGGTTGTTGAGCGGGACGGCGGGCCAGTCCAGGCCGTTGAGGTCGGAGCGGATGACGGCGTCCCGGTTGATCGCCTGGAACACGGCCTGGCGCACGGTCGCGTCGCTCAGCGCGGGAGTGTGGGCGTTCAGGGTGAACTGGCGGAAGTCCGGGCCGCCGGCCCGGCGCACGACGGCGCCCTTGGTGTTCCTGATGGTCTGGTAGCCGGCCACGTCCGGGCCGTTGTCGACGAGGTCGAGCTGCCCCTTGGCGAAGGCGGCGGCCATCGCGTCGGGGAGCATCGCGTGGAAGACGAGCTTGTCCAGCACCGGCTTGTCGCCCCACCAGGCGGGGTCGGCGACCAGGGTGACGGTCTGCGCGGCGCGGTCCAGCTGCTCGACCTTGAACGGGCCGGCGGTGACCGGGATGGCGTCCAGGTAGGCGGTGTTGAACAGTTCCGGGGTGGCGACCCGGGAGGCCGGCAGCAGCGGGGCGTTGCCCGCCCCGTTGAACATCGACTGCCACTCGGAGAACGGGCGGTCGAAGGTCATCACGGCCTGGAAGTCGTCCTTGCCGCGCTCGACGGAGGAGACCAGCTCGAAACCGGTGCTGCTGGAGGGCTTGTAGGCCGGGTCCTTGCCGTTCAGGGCACGCCAGTCGGCCTCGATGTCGCGCCAGGTGATCGGGGTGCCGTCGGACCAGTGGGCCTTCGGGTTGAGCGTCCAGGTGACCACCTGCCGGCCGTCCCTCAGCTCGGCGTGGGCCTCCTGCAGGTAGGCGGGGTTGACGGTCTGGGTGCCGGCCGCGTCCGAGCGGAAGAAGGTCGGCAGCAGCGGCTTGGTGACGGCGATGGTCGAGGACTCGCTGCCGTCCTCGTGGATCGGCGACCACTGGCGGGAGAACTGGGCGATCGCCAGGTTCAGGGTGCCGCCCTGGCGCAGCCGGGCGCGGTCGTGGGGGTTGATGTCGACCGAGGTGAGCTTGGGCGACGCGGGGGCGGACGGCAGCGCCCCGGCGCCGGCGTCGCCCTGGCCGGAGGCGCAGGAGCAGAGCGCCAGGGAGAGGGTGAGGGCGGTGAGGCCGGCGAGCAGGGCCGTCCCGTGGTGCTGGAGGCGGCGGCCCATCGGCGTACTCCCCGAGGTGGATGTGACGGAAGGTGTGGCGTCACATCTTGCTGACCGGGGGTGGAGTTGTCGAGGGGCGGGCCCGGATGAGGACCCGCCCCCGTGACGAGGGCCCGGTGTGTCAGACCGCGAACTTGAAGGTGCGGTCCTTGTCACCGGTCTTGTCGAAGACCGAGCCGACGCCGTCCGCGACGTCCTGCGGGGTGATCGCGACCAGCTGGCCGTTCTTCTTGATCTTCACCTTGTCGAACACGGTGCCCAGCTGGGCGGTGAGCGCGTCGATGTCCCACTTGGGCACGATCTTGCCGGAGGCGTCCGGAACGAGGGTCAGCGCCTTGGAGGCGGTCTTCGCGCCGAAGTCCCAGGTCTTCGTGCCCGCCAGGACGTGCACCTTGCCGCTGGCGATCTGCTTGCCGAGGCCGTCGGCGGCCGCCTGCAGGGCCTGGGTGGAGACCTTGGGCTGGGCGGCCGTGACGGCGAGGGCGATCGGCTGGTCGGCCTTGCCGGCCGCGCGGTCGCGGTAGGCCTGCTCGACCACGTCCAGGGCGCTCGCCGAGTCGACCGCCTGGCCGGCCCGGCCGGGGACGACGACCGGATCGCCGTTGTCACCGAACTTGACGTAGCCCTCCTGCAGGCCCTGGCCGGAGCCGGCCGCCAGCGTGTCGAGGGCGGCCTTGAGCTTGGCCCGGTCGACCTTGACGTCCGGCGCGACGGCCTTGCTGCCGCCCTTGAGCGACGTGATGACGTCGACCGGGTTGTAGCTGTGCTGGGCCAGGCCGTCCACGGTGGCGGTGGTGTCGAAGCTCAGCCCGGCCACGGCCGGGTCGAGGTCCACGTTCTGGTCGCCGATCTTCAGCTTGAGCGGCTGCTGGCCCGCCTTGCCGACCGACTCGTCCAGCGAGTGGATCGCCTGGTCGCGGCTGTTGCCGCCGATGTCGGTGCCGAGGACCACGGTGCCCTTGGGCACGTCGGACTGGTTGAGCATCAGGCCGGTGCCGTACGCGGCGGCGCCGAGGAACAGCACGGCGCTGATGCCGTAGACGCCCAGCTTGACCAGCTTCTTGCCGCCGCCGCGCTTGGACTTGGCGGGCGCGGACTCGGCCTTCGCGGGAGCCGGGGTGGGCGGGGTGGCGGCCGGGGCGCCCTGGGCGTCCTCGGCGGGGGTCGGCAGCGGGGTGAACTCGGTGGCCTCCGGGTCGAGGCCGGACGGCTGGGGGCGGCCGGGCTGCGGGCCGGCGCCGGGCGCGCCCGGGAAGAACCCGCCGGGGCCCGCCGGGGCGGCGGGGACGTCCTGGCCGGGGGCGGCCGGGCGCTGGGTGGCGAACGGGTCGGTGCCGGTGGGCGCCGAGGCGAACAGTCCCGGCTGCGTACGGCCGTCGGCACCGCGCGGGGCGCCGTTGCGGGGTGGGCCGGATATCGCGGCGGGCGGCGGGGTGTCCTCGCGGATCGGCCGGAAGCCGTCGACGGAGGTGTCCTCCGGGCTCGGGCCGTTCGGCTGGAAGCCGTTCTGCGGGCCGGGCTGCTGCCGGTTCTGCTGCGGGCCGTTCGGCCGGGGACGGTTCTGCTGCTGCCGGTTCTGTTGCCGGTTCTGCTGCTGCCGATCCTGCTGGGGACGGCCGCCGCGCGGACCGCGCGTACCGGCGTCGGGGCCGGGAGCCGGGGCGAACGGGTCGGCCCCCGGCGCGAACGGGGCGGCGGCCTCGTAGACGCCGGGCTCCTCCGCCGGGGCCTCGGCGCGGCGGGGCACGCCGGGCGGCGTCGGGGCGGCCGGGTTCGGCGACTTGCCCTGGGCGGGCACCGGACGGCCGTTCGGGGCGCCGCCGTTCGCCCGGGCGGCGGTGCCGCCGCCCGGGCGGGCGGCCTGCGGCCGGGGCGCGGCCTTCGCCGGGTTCGGGGCGCCGGCCGGCACCGCGGCCGGGGCGGGCTCGGCGGTCTGGGCCTTCTTCTGCCGCGGCCGGAACCAGGCGCCGGTGGACTCCGACTCCGAGGTCGCCGGCGGGATCGCCGGGACCTGCCACTCCGGCGGCAGGTTCGGCGGGGTGGAGGCGCCGCCGCCGTCCATCACACCGAGGACGGGCGAGGCCGGCGCGGAGCGGTGCCGCGGGCCGCCCTGCTCGGGGGCGGCGGCCGGGGCCTCCTCGGCCGGCGCGTCCTCGTTCTTGACGGCGCTGCGGACGACGACCGGCGGGATCGGGCGCGAGCCGGGGATGTTGATCCGGACCCGGGTGGTCAGGGTGGTCTCGGTCTTCGGGCCGTCGTCCTCGCCGCCCGACGCGGCGCCCTGGCCGGCGCCGGCCGCGGACCGGTCGCCGCCGGGCAGCCCCGGTGTGCCGTAGGGCGGCGTGCCCGACGGGTAGGCGTCCGGGCCCGTGCGCCGGGGCGTCGGGTGGGCGTTGTCAGATTCGCGGCTGCTCAATGCTGCTCTGCTCCGGGTTCGCGGGCGGGCCGTGCGGCGCGACCGCGGTTCGTGGTCGCCGGGCCCGGCTGGGGCGGGCGGCGGTCGGGTACGGCGTTCTGCGGGACCACCATACTGGGAAGAACTGAGCGGTGAACGGCTTCGGACAGATCCTGATACGTCCGGTTCCTCCGGTATGAGAGTAAGGCCGGGCGCTCCTGACTGCGCGTCGTACGCGGTGCCGTACGCCGCGGGCGGGCGGGTCAGCGCGGGGGGCCGGGCACCCCGGGGAACCAGCTGGTGCGGGTGGGCAGGGTGGCGCAGATCACGCCGAGCACCGAGCCGGCGAACAGCCAGGCCAGCGAGGTGGCGTTGGACCACAGCACGTTGTCGCCCTCCGGCCGGGGCACGATCAGCAGCAGCATCGCCAGGAACCAGCCCGCGGCGGGGGCGCCCGCGCCGAGGCGGGTGCCGGTGACCCGCAGGCCGGCGTAGAAGGTGGCGGCCGTCGCGGCGAGCGCCAGCAGGACCCCCACGGGCGGCCACAGGGCCTGCACAAAGGATCCGCAGACCGACACGGCGATGCCGAGCAGGAAGAACAGGACATACGCCGCGATCCGGGCGGCGCGCGGGGGTTGGGGCTCGGCCAGCCGCTCCGCGCGGGTGCCGAGGACGGCCGCCGGGACGGACCGGCGCGGCGGCTGGGCGGCGGGCTTGCTCATCGGGCGTCCTCCTCGGGGTCCGCGGGCGCGGTGTCGAGGCCCGTGAACAGGTCGTCCTCCGGGTCGCCCGGTCCGGCCTGACCGCGTGCCAACTGGTAGTACTCGGTGGTGAGCAGGGGCTGGCCGAGGTCGTTGGAGAGCGCGAAGAACGCGCCGTCCACGGTGATCTGGGTGGCGTGCGCGGCCATCGCGGCGGCCTTGCGCCCGGCGTACGCGGCGCCGTCCAGCACCGTGGTGACCACCTCGTCGGCGACCACGCCGGGTACGTCGGACGGCTGGGCGACGCCCGGGAAGGAGGCCTTGGCGGCCGTCTCGGCGAGCCCGGCCTCGATCACCGAGCGGGGCACCCGGTTCCAGTACACCTTGGCGACCCGCCAGGGCCGGCCCGACTCCGGGCGGTACGCCGGATCGGCGGCCAGCTCGTGGGCGCGCATGGCGACCCGGTGCGCCTGGATGTGATCCGGGTGCCCGTAGCCGCCGTTCTCGTCGTACGTGACCAGGACCTGCGGCCGCACCTCGCGGATCACCGCGACCAGGTGGCCGGCCGCCTCGTCCACGTCCGCCCGCCAGAAGCAGTCGGGTGCGTCGTTGTCGGGCACGCCCATCATCCCGGAGTCGCGGTAGCGCCCCGGTCCGCCGAGGAAGCGGACGTCGGTGACGCCCAGGGAGCGCATCGCCTCGGTGAGCTCGCCGATCCGGTACGCGCCGAGGGTGCCGTCCCGATCGGCCGTCAGGTGGGCCAGCTCCGGGGGGATCACCTCGCCGCCCTCGCCGAGGGTGCAGGTCACCAGCGTGACCCGGGCGCCCTCGGCGGCGTACCGGGCCATGGTGGCGCCGTTGCCGATCGACTCGTCGTCGGGGTGCGCGTGCACCAGGAGGAGTCGGCGGCCGGTAGTCGCGGTCATGGGAGGAAGCCTAACGACCGCCGTGGCGGGGTCAGAGCTTCAGGCCGTTGATCATCCCGGCGAGGTTGCTGGTGACCTGGCTGATCGACGGGGCGATCGAGCTGGAGGCCAGGTAGAAGCCGAGCAGCGCGCAGACGATCGCGTGGGCCAGCTTCAGGCCGGAGCGGCGGATCAGCATCACCACGATGACCAGCATCAGTACGGCTGCGGAGATGTTCAGGGCCATGTCGGCTCACACCCCTTCTCGGGCTCCGCCACCCCGGGAAAGGGCGGCGATGGGACGGCACGGGACTGGCGTCTGCGGGTGGCCGGGGCCCGGGACGGGGCCGACGATCACTCGCTCGACAAGTCATACCCGATGGGTGAGGGGAGTATCACGTTCGGTGAGCTCTGGCGTGCCGGGGTGGAAGGCGTGCAGGGGGCGCACGGGCCGGTCGGAAGGGGTTCGGGGCCCTTTGGGGTGCACTCGGGAACGATGCTCCGAACGAGTGATCACCAGCCTCCCGGTGGCGGCAGTTCGGCGTCGTAGGGTCTGGTGCCATGACCTCCCACACCCCTGCGGACACCTTCCCCCGGCAGTACGCGCGGACCCTGCGCTACACCGTCGGCGCGCCCCGCTCCTTCTCCGTCGCACCGGACGGCTCGCGGGTCCTCTTCCTCCGCTCCTCGCCCCGGCCCCCCGCCGGGCGAGCCCCCACGGGCAGCGGCCGGGCCAACCTGCTCTGGACCCTCGACACCGCCACCGGCGAGGAGCGGATCGCCGCCGACCCCGCCGTCCTGCTGGGCGGCGGCGAGGAGGACCTCTCGCCGGCCGAGAAGGCCCGCCGCGAGCGCAGCCGCGAGGGCTCGGCCGGCATCGTCGGCTACGCCCTGGACGCGGCCGGCACGCTGGCCGCGTTCGCGCTCTCCGGCCGACTGTTCACCGCCGACCTCGTCACCGGCGCCACCGCCGAACTGCCCGCCCGCGGGCCGCTGCTGGACCCGCGGCCGTCGCCGGACGGCGGGTACGTCGCCTACGCCAACACCGCCGGCGAACTGCGGCTGACCCGCACCGACGGCAGCGGCGACCGGGTGCTCGCCGAGCCGGACGGCCCGAACGTCACCTGGGGGCAGGCCGAGTTCATCGCCCAGGAGGAGATGGACCGCGACCGCGGCTTCTGGTGGTCCCCGGAGGGCGACCGGCTGCTGGTCGAGCGCGCCGACGACAGCCCGGTGCGCCGCTGGTGGATCGCCGACCCGGCCAACCCGGACCGTGAGCCCGCCGAGGTCGCCTACCCGGCGGCCGGCACCCCCAACGCCGAGGTCGGGCTCTGGGTGCTCGACCTGCACGGCGGGCGCACCGAGGTGGTCTGGGACCGTACGGCCTTCCCGTACCTGGGCCGGGTGCACTGGTCGAAGGGCGGCGTGCCGCTGCTGCAGGTGCAGTCCCGCGACCAGCGCAGCCAGCGGATCCTCGGCCTGGACGTCGCCACCGGCGCCACCGAGGTGCTGCACGAGGAGGAGGACGGCGCCTGGCTGGAGCTGTTCCGGGGTGTCCCGGCGTGGACCCCGGACGGCAAGCTGGTGCGGATCTCGGACGGGGGCGGTGTGCGGGCGCTGGTGATCGGCGACCAGACCGTCACCGGGGCCGACCTGCACCTGCGGTCGGTCGTCGCCGTCACCGAGGACGAGGTGTTCTTCACCGCCTCCGGCGGCGCCACCGAGACCGACCCCGAGCCCGGCTGGGTCGCCGTCGGCCGGATCAGCCACGACGGCAAGCGGCTCGGCTGGGAATCCGCCAACGGGCGGCCGTTCACCTCCGTCACCAGCGCGGTGCACGCCGGCGGGATCACCGTCCGGGCCACCGCCGAGCCCGACCTGCCCGGCAGCCTCGTCCAGGTCGCCCGGGACCTGCCCGAGGGCCTGGCGGTCGACGACGTCGCCACCATCGCCTCGTACGCCGAGACCCCGGTCATCACCGCCCGCCCGGTCTTCCGCTTCGCCGGCGAGCGCCGCATCCCGGCCGCCGTCTTCCTGCCCACCGGCTACGACCGCGAGCGCGACGGCCTGCTGCCCGTCCTGATGGACCCGTACGGCGGCCCGCACGGCCAGCGCGTCGTCCAGGCGCACAACCCGCACCTCAACTCGCAGTGGTTCGCCGACCAGGGCTTCGCGGTGGTCGTCGCCGACGGCCGCGGCACCCCCGGACGCGGGCCGGCCTGGGAGAAGTCCATCGCCCACGACTTCGCCGGGGCCACCCTGGACGACCAGGTGGCGGCGCTGCAGGCGCTCGCCGAGGAGTTCCCGCTGGACCTCGGGCGGGTCGCCATCCGCGGCTGGTCGTACGGCGGCTACCTCGCCGCCCTCGCCGTCCTGCGCCGCCCGGACGTCTTCCACGCGGCGGTGTCCGGCGCGCCGGTGACCGACTGGGCGCTGTACGACACCCACTACACCGAGCGCTACCTGGGCGACCCGGCCGAGCGGCCCGAGGTGTACGACGCCAACTCGCTGACCGGGTACGCGGCCGGGCTGGAGCGCCCGCTGATGATCATCCACGGGCTGGCCGACGACAACGTGGTGGCCGCGCACACGCTGCGGCTCTCCTCGGCGCTGCTGGCCGCCGGGCGCCCGCACACCGTGCTGCCGCTCTCCGGCGTCACCCACATGACGCCGCAGGAGGAGGTCGCGGAGAACCTGCTGCTGCTCCAAGTCGACTTCCTGAAGCGCTCGCTGGGCCTGTGACGAGGCCGTGAACGGGGCCCGTGGCGGGGCCTGACAACCGCCCCTCACCAGCCCGCCCGGCGGCCGGTGCCCTGATACGGGTACCGGCCGCCGGCATGACATCCGTCATACCGAACGCACGACGGCGGACACTGCCGCCGCGACCCGCCCGCGCGGGACTCTGAGGTGGTGCGAACAGCACCGGGCACGACACCACCAGGAAAGAGGAGCCGGGCGATGGACACCGAGGTGGCCGCCTTCCGCGGCGTGGGCAAGAGCTACGGGCACGTGCGCGCCGTGGACGGACTGGACCTCGTACTGCGGCCGGGCGAGACCGTCGCCCTGCTCGGGCCGAACGGTGCCGGGAAGTCCACCAGCCTGGACCTGCTGCTCGGCCTGCGGGAACCCGACCAGGGCGGCGTGACGCTGTTCGGCGGCACCCCGCGGGCGGCGATCGCGGCCGGCCGGGTCGGTGCGATGCTCCAGAGCGGCGGCCTGATGTCCGACGTCAAGGTGCGCGAACTGGTCGGGCTCGCCTGCGACGTGCATCCCCGCGGTCGGTCGGTCACGGGGGTGCTGGCCGACGCGGGGATCACGGAGCTGGCGGAGCGCCGGGTCGACAAGCTGTCCGGCGGCCAGGAGCAGCGGGTCCGCTTCGCCCTGGCGATCGCCGGCGACAACGACCTGATCGTCCTCGACGAGCCCACCACCGGCATGGACGTCAGCGTCCGGCAGGCGTTCTGGGCGAGCATGCGGGCGCAGGCCGACGCCGGGCGCACGGTGCTGTTCGCCACCCACTACCTGGAGGAGGCCGACTCGATCGCCGACCGCGTCCTGGTGCTGCACCGGGGCCGGCTGATCGCCGACGGCAGCTCCGCCGAGATCAAGGCGCGGGCCGGCGCCCGCCGGATCGCCTTCGAACTCCACGACACCGACGGGCAGTTCGAGGACGCCGTGCTGCGCACCCTGCCGGGCGCGCAGTCGCTGGACGTCACCGCCAGGGTCGCGGGAGTGCGGACGGTGCGGATCCGGACCACGGACGCCGACGCGAGCGTCGCCGGGATCTACCGGGCCGGCCTGTACCCGCGCGGTCTGGAGGTCACCGGCGTGGGCCTGGAACAGGCCTTCCTGACCATCACCGGCGAACTGGACCGCGAGGACGCCGCCCACGGCGCCGAGAAGGAGAACGCGCGATGACCACCCTGATCAAGCTGGAGATCCTGCGGACCCTCCGCAACCGGCGCTACCTGTTCTTCACCGTCCTCTACCCGGCGCTGATGTACGTCTTCTTCATCCACGCCTACGGCGCCGCCGACCAGGCCGGCGGGCTGCCGGTCAAGACCTACTTCATGGTCTCGATGGCCACCTTCGGCGCGGTCGGCGCGGTGCTCACCGGCAGCGCGCAGCGGATCTCGCTGGAACGCAAGAGCGGCTGGACCCGCCAACTGCGGCTGACCGCGCTGCCCGGCCGCGCGTACACCGTCGGCAAGATCGCGGCGAGCGCGGTCACCACCCTGCCGGCCATCCTGGTGGTCTTCGCCGTCGGCGTCGCCCAGGGCGTCTCGCTCACCGCGGCGCAGTGGACCGGGCTGGCCGTCGCGCTGTGGCTCGGCAGCTTCGTCTTCGCGGCGCTCGGCGTGGCACTCGGCTACGCGGCGGCCCCGGACGCGGTGCAGCCGATCGTGATGATCGTCTACATGGCGATGGCGCTACTCGGCGGCACCTGGTTCCCGGTGAGCGGCTCGCTGGAGAAGTTCGCCCGGTTCAACCCCGTCTACCTCTACAACCACCTGGCCACCTTCACCCAGCCCGGGCACTCCCTGGACACCGCCGCGGTCGCCGGACTGGCCGGCTTCCTCGCCGTGTTCGCCGTCGCCGCCGCGGCCCTGTACCGCCGCGACACCCGCCAGGCATGATGATCGACATGAGCGACACGCGCCCGACCCACCGATCCGACGAGCGCCCGGAGGGCGGTGCGGAGCACGTGTCGTTCATGAACATCCCCGGCTCCCCGGTGGAGACCAGGCGGCAGATGCTGGTCAAGGTCGCCTGGATGCTGCTGTGGATGCTCTACCTGGCCTACCCGGCGGGCGACCTGCTGAACGGCGGCCACAGCCCGGCCGGGCGGGCGTTCGGCTGGTTCTGCCTGGTGGGCTTCATGGCGGCCTACGTCCTGCTGGTGATCTTCCGCTCGCAGACCGGGATGCGGCCCCGGGCCTGCCAGGCGATCGTCGCGACGATGGTCGTGCTCGCGGTCGCCGCCTCCTTCGTCCTGGGCGCCGCGTTCCTGACCCTGTTCATCTACACCTCCGTGTGCGTCGCCATCATCACGCCGGTGCACTACGCGGTGCGGGCGCTCGCCGCGGTGGCCGTACTGACCGGCGGGACCGGCCTGCTGGTCCACGCCGGCTCCGACAACATCGCCACCTTCGCGCTCAGCGCCTTCCTCTCCGGCCTCGCGATGACCGGCCTGCAGCGGCTGGTCGCCACCATGAAGGAACTGCGCGAGGCCCGGGCCGCCGTCGCCCACCTGGCCGCCTCCGAGGAACGGCTCCGGCTCGCCCGCGACCTGCACGACCTGCTCGGGCACTCGCTGTCGCTGATCACCCTCAAGAGCGAACTGGCCGGGCGGTTCATGGACGCCGGCAAGGACGAGGCCGCGCGGGCCCAGGTCGCCGACATCGAACAGGTCGCCCGGCAGTCGCTGATCGACGTCCGGGAGGCCGTGACCGGCTTCCGCCGCCCCACCCTGCCGGTCGAACTCGCCGCCGCCCGCACCGCCCTCGCGGCCGCCCAGGTCCGGCTGGAGGCCGCGCCGGAACTGGCGGACACCTGGCCGGGCCTGGCCAACGAGGAAGCGGGCGCACTGGCCTGGGCGCTGCGCGAGGCCGTCACCAACATCGTCCGGCACGGCGAGGGTGCCACCGTCTGCACGGTGACGGCCGACGAGAGCTGGGAGGCGAACGGCGAGCGCTACGCCGTCCTGGAGATCGCCGACGACGGGCGCGGGCCGGGCAAGTCCCAGCCGGGGAACGGGCTCTCCGGGCTGGACGAGCGGCTGGCGCTGGTCGGCGGGCGGCTGGAGAGCGGGCCGGGGGAGCGGGGGAAGGGCTTCCGGATGCGCGCCTCGGTGCCGTTGCGGACGCTGTCCGGCCCGGGCTCTGCGGCGGCGGCCGTGCCGGGCGCGGTGCCGGGGTCTGTCCCGGGGTCTGCGCCGGCCGAGAACGCCGCGCCCGGTGCGAACGAGTCCTAGGCGGCGGGCAGTTCCCGGCCGACGAGCTCCCCGTCGCCGTCCCGGATGACGTGGAACCGGCGGGTGCCGTCGGTCCGGTCGGCGGCCTGGTGCTCGGCCATCGTCCGTACGGCGGCGCGGAAGTCCGGGTCCTGGACGAGTTCGCCCGGTTCGACCCAGGCCTCGACCGGCTCCGGCCGTGTCTCGTCGGGCAGTTCGGGCATGGCGGAGAGCCTCACGGTGACGAACTCGGGGTTGGCGTCCAGGCCGCCGAAGGTCTGCGTCCATGGGCACCCTGTGCGGTTTCCCCCTGCCGGAGACTCAAGCCCGTTGCCCTCTAAGGTCGTGGCCATGAGTGACACAGACAACGGGGCCTCGATCCGCGTACTGCTGGCCGAGGATCAGGGGATGGTCCGGGAGGCGCTGGCCGCGCTGCTCGGGCTGGAGGGGGACATCGACGTCGTCGCGCAGGTCGGGCGCGGGGACGAGGTGGTGGCGGCGGTGCTGGCGAACGACGTGCGGGTCGCCGTGCTGGACATCGAGATGCCGGGGATGACGGGCATCGAGGCGGCCGCCGAACTGCGCCGGCAGGCGCCGCGCACCAAGGTGGTCATCGCGACGACCTTCGGCCGCCCCGGCTACCTGCGCCGGGCGATGGAGTCGGGCGCGGACGCGTTCCTGGTGAAGGACGCGCCCGCCGCCGAGCTGGCCGAGGCGATCCGCCGGGTGCTGCGCGGCGAGCGGGTGATCGATCCGGCGCTGGCGGCGGCCGCGCTGGCCGAGGGCGCCAACCCGCTGACCCCGCGCGAGCGGGACGTCCTGGGTGCGGCCGCGGACGGCGCCGTGAACGCGGACATCGCCAGGCGGCTGCACCTGTCCGAGGGGACGGTCCGCAACTACCTGTCGATGGCGATCCAGAAGACGGACGCCCGCAACCGCACCGAGGCGGTCCGGATCGCCCGGGAGAAGGGCTGGCTGTAGGGGGGCGCTAGTTGAGCCGGTGCCGTGCCGCCCGTGCCTCCTGGCGGACCTTGGCGGCGCCGTCCGGGTCGAAGGCGTCGAGGATCTCCGCGTACGCGTCCATCTCGGCCGAGCCGCCGAGGAAGTCGCCGGTGCGGACGAGGAGTTCGGCTCGTTCGAGGCGGAGCTGGGCCGGGTGTCGGGGCAGCAGCAGGGCGAGTTCGGTGGCCCAGAGCTGGGTGCGGGCGTGCTCGGGGCGGTCGGCGGCCCAGGCGCGGATGTTGCCGAGCACCCGCAGGACGATGTCCAGGGGCTGGGCCGGGGTGAGCATGGCGGGCGTGAAGTCGTGCCCGGTGGCGGCGAGCAGGCCCTGGACGTCCTCCGGGTCGAGCAGCCGCCCGCCGTGGAACGGGTCGGCCAGGACGTAGTCCTCGCCGCCCGCCGGGCCGCCGACGGCGACGATGAAGTGGCCGGGCAGGGCGATGCCGTGGACGGGGAGCCCGGCCCGCCGCCCGACGGCCGTCCACACCAGCGAGAGCATGATGGGCAGCCCGCGCCGCCGCCGCAGCACCTCGGGCAGCAGTGAAGACTCCAGCCGTTTGTAGTCCGCCTGCCGCCCGTGGAAGCGTTCCCGCCCGCCGAGGACGGCCGCGAGCAGGGCGGCGGTCTCCTCCGGCCCGGCGGGGGCGCGTTCCGCGACGGCCAGCCGGACGGCGGCCGCGTGCCGTTCCAGTGCGGCCTCGCAGGCGGCGAGCAGGGCGTCCGCGCCCGGGGGCTCGCCGGGGTCGCCCGGGTCGAGCGCCGGGCCGTGTTCGGCGGCGGCGAGCACGCACAGCAGCACCGGGTCGGGCTGCTCGGCGCGCGCGGCGGTCCGGAAGCGGTCTCTGCTCTGCTCGGTCACGGTGACGGCGACGGCTTTCGTACGGCGGACGGACGAGATGGTGGAACGGGCGGGGCGGGGCGGTGGACGGCACGACCGACCGACCGAGCTCCGGGCGGGCAATTGGGACAAGCGGGGCAAAACGACCTGACTGCTACCCCTGGGGAAGAAGGGCGTAGTGGTAAGTGTGACTGGTCGTGAAGCCGAGTCCGTCATAGAGCGCGATCGCCCCCGCGTTCTCCGCCTCCACCTGCAGGTATCCGCCGGTCGCCCCCTCCTCGGCCGCGCGCGAGGCGAGCACCGCCATGACCGTCGTCCCCAGCCCGGCCCGCCGGGCGTACGGGTGGACCTCGATCGCACCGAAGCAGGCCCAGGAGCCCTCGATGACGCAGCGTCCGATCGCGAGCGGCGGCTGCCCGGGCGCGCCTGGCACGGTGGCGAACCAGACCGACGGCCCGCCGTGCAGCACCTGCCGCGCCGCCTCCTCGACCGCCGGGTCGCCGCTCACCCGCCGGTACGCCGACAGCCACGCGGCGTCGGCCGTCCGGGCGAGCCGCACCCGGTCGTGTCCGGTGCCGGCCCGGGCGAGTCCGGCCAGCGGGGCGGTGCGGACGAGGGTGGGCGCGTACCCGGCGCCCAGCCGGTCGAGCTCGGCGACGAGCCGGTCCGGCGAGCCCGGGGAGACCACCTCGACGTAGGCGGGCAGCCCGCGCGCCGCGTACCAGGCGCGGACGGCCGCCAGCGCCTGCGGCAGCGGTACCCCCGGGTCTCCGAGTGCCTGGACGGAGTTGGCCCGCCGGGTGAACCCGGCCGCGGCGCGCAGCGTCCACTCGCCGAGCGGCTCCTGCTCCACGGCCGGCCAGCCGCGCCCCGCGATCCGCTGCAGGCCGACCGGCGTGACGACCGGCAGGGGGGCGCGCCGAGCGGGGAACAGCGGCACGACCTTGCCCGCGACCAGCAGCTTCTCCGGCACGTGGACCGGATCACCGGACCGGGGCACGACCGTCAACCCATGATCGTCCCACGATGTGAGCACGCCGATCGAATCCCGGAAGACCGGGCGGTCGTCCACGAACTCCGACAGGCGCCGGACCGACACGCGTCGTCCCACGTCAGAGCGATCTATCCGGACCTCCGGACGGTCCCCGACCGGGTTGCCCGTCGTCATCCGGCCACCTCCTGTGCATTTGCGGTCTCCGACCCGCGATACTAGGGGCGGGCATCGACGACGCCGCGCTCACCGCGCACGCGAGCAGAACAGAACGGGCCACCAGGCCCTTCCGAGGAGGAACGACAGCGTGACCTACGTCATCGCGCAGCCTTGTGTCGACGTGAAGGACAAGGCGTGCATCGAAGAGTGCCCGGTTGACTGCATCTACGAGGGCGAGCGATCGCTCTACATCCACCCGGATGAGTGTGTCGACTGTGGCGCTTGTGAGCCGGTCTGCCCGGTCGAGGCGATCTTCTACGAGGACGACACTCCGGAGGAGTGGAAGGACTACTACAAGGCGAACGTCGAGTTCTTCGACGACCTGGGTTCGCCCGGTGGCGCCTCGAAGCTGGGCCTGATCGAGCGTGACCACCCGTTCATCGCCGCTCTGCCGCCGCAGAACGCCGACCACTGACGATCGGTGGCAACGAAGCTGTGAGCACCGACAGCACGCGCGCGCCGTTCCCGGGCCACCCGGGGGCGGCGCGCCGCCAGGGCGACCGGGGCAGGCTGTCCGACCTCCTGCCGGTCTTCCCCTGGGACAAGCTGGAACCGTACAAGGCGACCGCCCTGGCCCATCCGGGCGGCCTCTGCGACTTCTCCGTGGGCACCCCGGTCGACCCGGTCCCCGAGGTGATCCAGAAGGCGCTGGCCGCGCACTCCGACACCCCCGGCTACCCGACCGTGTGGGGCACGCTGGAGCTGCGCGAGGCGATCGCCGGCTGGCTGCGGCGGCGCGTCGGCGCCGAGATCGGCCCGCAGGCCGTGCTGCCGACCGTCGGCTCCAAGGAGCTGGTGGCCTGGCTGCCGACCCAGCTCGGCCTCGGCCCCGGCGACCAGGTCGCCTACCCGCGCCTGGCCTACCCGACCTACGAGGTGGGCGCCCGCCTGTGCGGCGCCGAGCCGGTCGAGTACGACTCGGTGCACGAGCTGGACGGCTCCCGGGTGCGCCTGCTCTGGGTGAACTCGCCGTCCAACCCGACCGGCCGGGTGCTGGCCGCGGACGAGCTGCGCCGTGCCGTCGAGTGGGCCCGGGAGCACCGGGCGCTGCTGGTCAGCGACGAGTGCTACCTGGAGCTGGGCTGGGAGGCGGAGCCGGTCTCCGTCCTCGACCCGCAGGTGTGCGGGGGCGGCCACGAGGGCCTGTTGGCCGTCCAGTCGCTCTCCAAGCGCTCCAACCTGGCCGGCTACCGGGCCTCGTTCGTCGCGGGCGACCCGGTGGTGGTCAGGGAGCTGCTGGAGGTGCGCAAGCACGGCGGCATGATCGTGCCCGCGCCCGTCCAGGCGGCGACCGTCGCCGCGCTCGCGGACGACGCGCACGTGGCCGAGCAGCGCGCGCGGTACGCGGCCCGGCGCTCGGCGCTGCGGGCGGCGCTGGAGGCGTACGGCTTCCGGGTCGAGCACTCCGAGGCGAGCCTCTACCTGTGGGCGACCCAGGACCGGCCGTGCTGGGAGAGCGTGGCCGAACTGGCACGGCTGGGCATCCTGGTGGCGCCCGGCGACTTCTACGGGCCGGCCGGCGAGCGCTTCGTCCGGGTCGCGTTCACCGCGACCGACGAGCGGGTCGCGGCGGCCGTGGAGCGGCTGAACGCCGCGCGCTGACCCAACCGACGAAGGGGCCGGTGTTCCGTTCTCGGAACACCGGCCCCTTCGCTTGTCAGGGCTCCGGCACGCGGACCACGGCACGTCTGCCACCGCATGCCGATCACTGCACGCCGGTCACCGCAGGCCGATCGCGGCCCGCGGTGACCGGCCCGCGGACTACAGCGGCAGGCCGCTGATGTTGCCGCCGTTGACGCCGCTCAGCAGCCCGCCGACCGGGCCGAGCGCGCCGGTGAGGCCGGACAGCGGGTTGTTCGGGCCGAGGTCGGCGCCGCCGAGGCGGTTGGCCGAACCGTGCTCGGCCAGCCCCAGGGCGTCCGTGCCGGGCAGGCCGGCCGGCAGGGCGTGCTCGACCGAGCCGAGCGGCAGGGCGCGCTCGACGGAGCCCAGCGGCAGCGCGTCGGTGACGGCGTTGGTGCCGGGGACGGCGCCGGAGAGCTTGTCGGCGCCCGGCAGCGTCTTGGCGACGGAGCCCGCCTGGGCGAGTCCGCCGACCGGGCTGGCGCCGGCGTTGGCACTGCGGGTGCCCATGCCCTTGCCGGTGACGGTCTCGCCGAGCTTGCCGGCCAGCGCCGAGGCGACCTTCGGGGTGACGGCCGAGAGCTGGCCGGTGGTGGCGGCGGTCTGGTCGACCGGGGCGGTCAGCGAGCTCGCCTTCTCGTTCGCCTCGGGGAGCTGCTGGGCGACGATGTTGCCGGCGGCGTCGGCGGAGGCCGGTACGCCTGCGGCGACGGTGGCCGCGCCGGTGGTGCCGGCGGCCTGGCCGAGCTGGTGGGTGGTGTGCTGGAGGGTGGAACCGGTGTCGGTGTTGGTGAGCTGGCCCAGCGGTGCCGCGAGGTCGCTCTTGGGCAGCAGGGCGTCACCGCCCAGGGCGAACGCGGAGCCGGCCGCGACCAGCGGGGTCGCTCCGGCGGCCACGACGAGCGCGGCCTGGGCGATCCGGCGCGTGAGGGGGTGAGACATGGGGCTCCTCGAAGGGGTCTGGGTCCGTCCCGTCCGCCCATGGGACCGGGCGTGGACGACCGGGCGGACGACGTTGTTACCGCTTGAGAAGCCAGAAGGTTTCGGCCGGTGCAAGGAAAGTGCCTGACCGACGATCGGATCGTACGACTGCAGGAATGGCCTTCGCCGGGCCGCTCGGACGTCGCCGGACCGGCCCCGGTCAAGGGAAGTGACGGTTCTCCGTCCCACCTCGCCGGCCCCGGTGTCCGGTCCACCGGGGTTGACCGGAATCACCCGTCCGGCGGCAACCCGAACGCCTGTGCGTCAACTCTTGCCGGATGGCGCCACGGTGACCAGGACGAGCTTGGTCGAGGTGCCCGAGGTCTGCGGCTGCCAGCCGTCCTCGGACTTGCCCTTGCGCCAGATCTTCCCGTCGTAGGCGACCGTCGCGATGCCCAGCTGCTGGGCCTGGGCGACCGCCCAGTGGGCCACCTCCCAGCCGCTGGCCCGCTCGGCGCTCACCCCGCCGTCCGCGCCGGAGTCCGCCGAGGAGGTCAGTGCGGCGGCGGCCGGGTCCGGGGTCAGCGAGACGGCGTTCTCGGCGCCCTTGATGGACGAGGCGTAGCCGGTGGCCGGGGTGACGGTGCGGCCGAAGTCCCGGCGCACCCGGTCGGCCAGCACCTGGGTCCGGTCCGGCGCCGCGGCCGGGGCGGACGCACCCGCGGCGGGGGCGCCCGCGGCCGGCGAACCGGCGGTCGGCGAGGCGGAGTCCGCCGGGTCCGGCTTGGCGTAGTCGTGCACGATGCACGAGAACGAGGCGGGCTCCCGGCCGGCCAGCGCCGACGTGAGCAGCGTCGCCTTGGTCTCGTGCTTGGCGTAGGCCTGCGGATAGCCGCTCTTCTGCACCGCCTGGGCGGCGTCGGTCAGCGGCAGCCGGGTGTAGCCGGGGACCTTGACCAGGCCGTCCAGGAACTTGTTGGTCGCGTACACCGGGTCCGCGATCTGGTCCGGGGTGCCCCAGCCCATCGAGGGGCGCTGCTGGAACAGGCCGATCGAGTCCCGGTCGCCGCCCGCGAGGTTGCGCAGCTTGGACTCCTGCATCGCGGTCGCCAGCGAGATCGCGGTGGCCCGGTCCGGCAGCCCGCGCGAGCGCGCCACCGCGGCGATCGTCGCGGCGTTGGCGGCCTGCGGGACCTCCAGGGTGCCGTTGCCGGCCGCGGTCTTCACCGAACAGCCCTCGGACTCGCCCGGCTTGAAGCCGAACCACCAGATGCCCACCACGGCCAGTCCGGCGACCAGCGCCAGGCCCAGCAGCCCCACGATCACCAACAGCAGGGCGCGCAGCGGCCCGCGGCGGCGGGCGGGCGCCGCCTCGTCGCCCAGCTCGTCGCTGCTCCTTCTCCTGGCCACCGTCGCCCCTCTCGCACCTGCACCTTGATCCGACACCGTACCCACTCGGACGGGTGTGCGGCGCCGCCGGTTGCCGTCGGCCACCCGTTCACCTCCGTCCGGAGGCCCCCGCGGACGCCCCACTGGACGCCCCACCGGAGGCCCCACTGGAGGCCCACCGCGCGGACTAGGCTGGCGCCATGAGCAGCCCGAACCCGACGCCCCTGGACCTCACTCTCGACGGCGGCGCGCTGACCGCCCGACTCGTCGACTTCCCCTCGGTGAGCGGCGACGAGCAGGCGCTCGCCGACGCCGTGGAGGCCGCCCTGCGCGGCTACCCGCACCTCACGGTGGACCGGTACGGCAACAACGTGGTCGCCCGCACCCACCTGGGCCGAGCCGAGCGGGTCCTCCTGGCCGGTCACCTGGACACCGTACCGATCGCCGACAACCTGCCCTCGTACGTCGAGGGCGACCTGCTCTACGGCTGCGGCACCTCGGACATGAAGTCCGGCGTGGCCGTCCAGCTGCGGCTCGCCGCCACCCTGCCCGAGCCCAACCGCGACCTCACCTTCGTGTTCTACGACTGCGAGGAGGTGGAGGCCCACCGCAACGGCCTCGGCCACCTCGCCAAGGACCGCCCGGAGTGGCTGGCCGCCGACTTCGCGGTGCTCATGGAACCCAGCGGCGGCATGGTCGAGGGCGGCTGCCAGGGCACCCTGCGGGCGCAGGTCCGGCTCACCGGCGTGCGCGCCCACGCGGCCCGCAGCTGGCTCGGCGACAACGCCATCCACCACGCCGCCGAGGTGCTCACCCGGCTCGCGGACTACCGGCCGCGCCGGGTGGAGATCGACGGTCTGGAGTACCGCGAGGGCCTGAACGCGGTCCGGATCGACGGCGGCGTGGCCGGCAACGTGATCCCGGACGAGTGCGTCGTCACGGTCAACTTCCGCTACGCGCCGGACCGCAGCGAGGCCGAGGCGGAGAAGCACGTGCGCGAGGTCTTCGACGGCTTCGAGCTGACCGTCACCGACTTCGCCGCGGGCGCCCTGCCCGGCCTCGCCCAGCCCGCCGCGCAGGCCTTCCTGGCGGCCACCGGTGGCCAGGCCCGGGCCAAGTTCGGCTGGACGGACGTCGCCCGGTTCAGCGCGCTGGGCGTCCCGGCGGTCAACTACGGCCCGGGCGACCCGAACCTCGCGCACAAGCGGGAGGAGCACTGCTCGCTGAGCGCCATCACCGAGACCGAGGAGCGGCTGCGCGCCTGGCTGACCGGCTGAGCCCCCGGTCGGGCACCGTCGATCGGGCGCTGATCCGGTCAACCGTCGAACGCCACCTTCCGGTTGCCCAACCGACCTTCCCCCGTTGCCTGAAAACGGGGGAGGGCGGGCGTAGGGTTTCGTCATGACAGGCACAGGAGACGAAAAGCACTACGGACACGGCCCCGAGCAGGTCGGCGTGCCGCGGAAGCGGAAGGCCTGGCCCGAGAAGCAGAAGGGCCCGGTGCTGGTGCGCCGGGACCAGGTCGGCACGAGCACCACGGACCAGCGCCTGCTGGACACCACCGGCCCCACCGACTGGCTGCACACCGACCCGTGGCGGGTGCTGCGGATCACCTCCGAGTTCGTCGAGGGCTTCGGCGCCCTCGCCGAACTCCCGCCCGCGATCAGCGTCTTCGGCTCCGCCAGGACCCCGGCCGACTCACCCGAGTACGAGGCCGGCGTGACCATCGGCCGGGCCCTCGCCGAGGCCGGCTACGCGGTGATCACCGGCGGCGGCCCGGGCGCGATGGAGGCCGCCAACCGCGGCGCCTCCGAGGCCGGCGGCCTCAGCGTCGGACTCGGCATCGAGCTGCCCTTCGAGCAGGGCCTCAACGAGTTCGTCGACCTCGGGCTGAACTTCCGTTACTTCTTCGTCCGCAAGACGATGTTCGTGAAGTACGCGCAGGGCTTCGTGGTCCTGCCCGGCGGCCTCGGCACCCTGGACGAGCTGTTCGAGGCGCTCACCCTGGTGCAGACGAAGAAGGTCACCCGCTTCCCGGTGATCCTCTACGGCACCGCGTACTGGGGCGGCCTGTTCGAGTGGCTGAAGAACACCCTCGTCGCGCAGGGCAAGGCGGCCCCGCACGACCTGGAGCTGTTCCACATCACCGACGAGGTCGACGAGGTCATGAAGATCCTCGCCGACGCCCGCCGGCCCGGCAACGAGATCTAGCGCCGCGGCGTCACGCCAGCCCCCGGCGGGCGACCGCCGGGGGGCGGGTGCCCCGGATCGAGGCGACCATGTCCAGCACCTCCCGGGTCTGCGCGACCTGGTGCGCCCGGTAGACCCGCGCACCCAGCCAGGCCGAGACCGCCGTGGTCGCCAGCGTGCCGAGCAGCCGCTCGTCCACCGGCTTGTCCAGGGTCTCGCCGACGAAGTCCTTGTTGGAGAGCGAGACCAGCACCGGGAAGCCGGTCGCCGTCATCTCCGGCAGCCGCCGGGTCGCCTCCAGCGAGTGCCGGGTGTTCTTGCCGAAGTCGTGCCCCGGGTCGATGATCACGGCGTCCCGCGGCACGCCCAGCTCCACCGCGCGCTCGGCCAGGCCCACGGTGACCCGCAGGATGTCCGCCATCACGTCCGGGTACCCGGTCCGGTGCGGGCGGGTCCTCGGCTCGACGCCTCCCGCGTGGGTGCAGACCAGCCCGACGCGGTGCCGGGCGGCCACCTCGGCGAGCTTAGGGTCCACCCCGCCCCAGGCGTCGTTCAGCAGGTCCGCGCCGGCCTCGCAGACCGCCTCGCCGACCTCGTGCCGCCAGGTGTCCACGCTGATCACCGCCTCGGGGTGGCGCTTGCGCAGCTCGGCCACGAAGGGCACGGTGCGCCGCAGTTCCTCCTCGACCGAGACCTCGTCGCCGGGCCCGGCCTTCACCCCGCCGATGTCCAGGATCGCCGCACCCTCGGCCATCGCCCGGTCGGCGGCGGCGAACGCGGCCTCGTCGGCGAAGGTCGCGCCCCGGTCGAAGAACGAGTCCGGAGTCCGGTTGACGATCGCCATGATCACCAGCTCGTCGTCACCGAATTCCCGCGGTCCCAGGCGCAGTGCCACCGATGTCTCCTCCAGAGCTCCTGCGGGTGCGATGATGGCCCCCGGCCTCACTTGGGGACCATGCTGTCATGATCAGTCTGGTTCCCCGGCACTTCGACGAGGACCGTCCGGGAGTTCGGGAGGACAGCTCGTGTTCTGGGTGATCGTGGTCGCCATGGCCGTGGTGGTCGGCGGCGCCGCCCTGGTGGCGCTCGGCGGAGGCGGCTCGATGCCGGAGGCGGTACCCGACCGCCTGTCCGCGCGGCTGCCGCAGGACCGCCCGCTGGGCAAGGCGGACGTGGACGAGCTGCGCCTGCCGATGGCACTGCGCGGCTACCGGATGGACGAGGTGGACGACGTCCTCGACCGCCTCGGCGCCGAACTCGCCTACCGCGACGCGCGGATCGCCGAGTTGGAGGCCGCCGCCCACCTGCGCGGCGCGGTCGAGGCGACCGCCGGCCCCGACCCGGCGGCCGAACCGCTGCCCGGCCTGGAGGAGTTCGCCAAGGTGGTCGAGCCGGCCGTCGCGCTCACCAAGCCGCAGGCCGAGGAGCCAGCCCGCGCGCCCGAGGACGCCAGGCCGGCGGCGGACCAGTGACCGTGCTCGCCGTCGGTGCGGTGCTCGGCGCGGACGGACGGCGCCGCTGCGCCTGGGGCGACTCCACCGACGACTACCGCGTCTACCACGACACCGAGTGGGGCCGTCCGGTCCACGGCGACGACGCGCTGTTCGAGCGGGTCTGCCTGGAGGCCTTCCAGTCCGGGCTGTCCTGGCTCACCATCCTGCGCCGCCGCGAGGGCTTCCGGGCCGCGTTCGCCGGCTTCGAGATCGCCAAGGTCGCCGAGTTCGGCGAGGCGGAGAAGGAGCGGCTGCTCGCCGACCCCGGCATCATCCGCAACCGGGCCAAGATCGAGGCGGCGGTCGCCAACGCGCGGGCCGCCCGCGACCTCGCGGGCGGACTGGACGGGCTGATCTGGGGATTCGCCCCGGAGCCGGGCCGGCCGGCCCCCCGCACGCTGAGCGAGGTGCCGGCCATCACGCCCGAGTCGACGGCGCTGGCGAAGGCGCTGAAGGCGGCGGGCTTCCGCTTCGTCGGCCCGACCACCGCCTACGCCCTGATGCAGGCCTGCGGGCTGGTGGACGACCACCTGGCGGACTGCCACGTCCGCACCGGCGAGCGCGGTTAGCGGCCCACGTACTTCGGCTTCTCCTTGGCGATGAAGGCGCGCACCGCGATGCGGTGGTCCTCGCTCTCCCCGGCCAGGGTCTGCAGCTCGTCCTCCTGGTCGAGGAGTTCGTCCAGCGAGTGCGAGGCGCCGTACGCCAGCGAGGCCTTGATGGCGCCGTACGCGACCGTCGGGCCCGCAGCCAGCTCGCGGGCGAAGTCCCGTGCGGTGGTGGCGAGTTCCTCGGCCGGCACCACCTTGGTGGCCAGGCCCAGCTCCATCGCCTCGGCGGCCTTCACCGTCCGGGGCAGCATCAGCAGTTCGGTGGCCCTGGCGTGCCCGACCAGCCGGGGCAGCGTCCAGGACGCTCCGGAGTCGGCGGTCAGGGCGATCCCGGCGAAGGCGGTGTTGAAGCCGGCCCGGTCGGACAGGATCCGGAAGTCGCAGGCGAAGGCGAGCGAGGCGCCCGCGCCGGCCGCCACCCCGCCGACGGCGGCGACGGTCGGCTTGCGCATCCCGGCCAGCGCCCGGGTCAGCGGGTTGTAGTGCTCGGCGACGGTCCGCAGCGCGCCCTCGCCGGTCTCCTCGGCCCGCTTCAGCAGCGCCAGGTGCTCGTTGAGGTCCTGCCCGACGCAGAACGCGCGCTCGCCGGCCCCGGTCAGCAGCACGGCCCGCACCGCCGGATCCTCGGCCGCGGCGACCACGGTGTCGCGCAGCGCGACCTTGGTGGCGACGTCGAGGGCGTTCATCGCCTCCGGACGGTTGATGGTGATGACGGCCAGGCCGCCGTCCAGCTCGTACAGCACGGAATCGGACATCGGTGAGGGCTCCCCGGGTGATCGTCGCGGTGTCGGTGTCGTGTGCCAGGATGCCGGAGCACAGGGTGGCCTGGGGAGTGTGAGGTATCGCACCTTCCGCCGGAGCCCGCACCGTCGCCACGCCGGGGCTTATGCCATGAATTACGGCGGTTGGGGGCGGTCCGGCCGAGGTTGCACCGAGAGTGATGTTGGTCATCAGCCCGTGGCATGCGGGATAATGGCTTCCGATCAATGCGTTCGATACCGGCGGTGGACGGACTTCCGGTGCGTAGCTGAGCGGTTGCAGGAAGGGGAACGAGCATGGCGGCCATGAAGCCGCGGACGGGTGACGGCCCGCTCGAAGTCACCAAAGAGGGGCGGGGCATCATCATGCGCGTTCCGCTCGAAGGCGGCGGACGCCTCGTGGTGGAGCTCACGCCTGACGAGGCCGACGCCCTCGGCGAGGCCCTGAAGAAGGCCTGCGGCTGACCGCAGTAGGTGTGCTCGCCATCTCCTGGAGATGCGCCGCCGGGCCCGGGTTCGACGTCATGTCGGCCCGGGTCCGTGCGTTTTCCGGCGGCGGGTTCGAGGGCGGCCCGGGCGTCCGGCGCCCCGTCCGGCGGGCTAGTGGCGCTTGACGGCGCAGAGCAGCCCGTCCGAGACCGGGAGCAGCGCCGGCAGCAGGGACTCGCTCTCCCGGACGTCCCGGACCAGGTCCCGCACCGCGCCGGTCTGCGGATCCTGCAGCTCCGGCTCGGCCAGCCGGCCCTCCTGGAAGACCCCCTCGAAGCAGACCATCCCGCCCGGCCGCAGCAGCCGCAGCGACTCCAGCAGGTACTCGCGGGACTCGGCCGGATCGCCGTCGCAGAACACCAGGTCGTACTGGCCGTCGGCGAGCCGGGGCAGCACGTCCAGCGCCCGGCCCGGTATGAACCGGGAGCGGTTGGCGGCGAAGCCGGCCGCGTGGTACGCCTCGCGGGCCAGCTGCTGGCGCACCGGCTCCGCGTCGACCGTGGTGAGCACGCCGTCCGGCCGCATCCCGCGCAGCAGGTAGACCCCGGAGACCCCGGTGCCGGTGCCGATCTCGGCCACCGCCTTGGCGTCCAGGGCGGCCGCGAGCAGCCGCAGGCAGGCCCCGCCGCTCGGCCCGATCGCGCGTATGCCGGTTCGCGCGGACTGGGCCCGGGCGTAGGTGAGCACCGCGTCCTCGCTCACGAAGGTGTCGGCGAGGGCCGCGTGCGCGGGCCCGAACTCGCTGATGGCTGCCTCTTTCGGAGCCCCGGGTGGCGGCCCGGTGCCGGGGGATGTCGATATTTCCTGGCACAGATTACTGGCCTGCCGGGAACCGCGTACGGCGGCGGGCCGTTGTCATGACGGACCGGGTACGGGAGAGCTCCCGGGCACTTTTATCCGGGCTTGACGGGTGAGGTGGATATGGTGGTGGCCCTGCTGGGCAGAAGAGCCGACCGAGGAGGTGTGGCCGAGGGCGACGTCCCCGTGCGGCGGCACTTCCGCGGCACCGCGTCGGCCCGTACGCCGAAGCCCGTGATGAACCAGCCTGCGCACTCCGACCTGGACCAGCCCGCCGCCCGGACGCCGGCCGCGGGCGCCACCGAGGCCCCCGCCCTCGCGACCTTCACCGAAGGCCCCGACGCGCAGACCTGGACTCCGCCCACCTGGGAGGAGATCGTCGAGGCGCACAGCGCCCGCGTCTACCGGCTCGCCTACCGCCTGACGGGCAACCAGCACGACGCCGAGGACCTCACCCAGGAGGTCTTCGTCCGGGTGTTCCGTTCGCTGTCCACCTACACCCCCGGCACGTTCGAGGGCTGGCTGCACCGGATCACCACCAATCTGTTCCTGGACATGGTCCGCCGCCGCCAGCGCATCCGCTTCGACGCGCTCGGCGAGGACGCGGCCGAGCGGCTCCCCTCGCGGGAGCCCAGCCCGGCGCAGCACTTCAGCGACACCCACTTCGACGCCGACGTCCAGCAGGCGCTGGACACCCTCGCCCCGGAGTTCCGCGCCGCCGTGGTGCTCTGCGACATCGAGGGCCTGTCGTACGAGGAGATCGCCGCCACGCTGGGCGTCAAGCTCGGCACCGTCCGCAGCCGCATCCACCGCGGCCGCTCCCACCTGCGCGCCGCGCTCAAGCACCGCGCCCCCGGCTCGGCCCCCGGCCGGGAGCGCCGCGGCGGCTCGGAGGAGCCGGTGGCGGTCGGCGTCGGGGCGGTCGAGGCCGCGGTCGCGCCCGGTGGGCGCGGACGGAGGCGGTCGTGAGCGGAACCAGCCGGTCCGGCTCGGACCGGTCGGACTCGTCCGGCCGGTCCCTGTCCCGGCGGAGCTGGGCCCTGCCGGGGCGCCGCGGCACCGGCGAACCCGGTGAGCCCGTGCTGCCCGCGCTGGCGCTCCCCGCCGACACGGAGATGCGCGCGCTGCCCGTACGGGCCGCCGAGCCCGCCGCCGAGGAGCACCACCTCGGCGAGCGCCTGTCCGCCTTCCTGGACGGCGAACTCGGCCACGACTCGCGCGACCGCGTCCAGGCCCACCTGGCGACCTGTCCGCAGTGCCTCGCCGAGGTCGACGAGGGCCGCAGCGTCAAGCACCTGCTGACCCGTACCGGCACGCCCGCCCCGTCCTCCGCGCTGATGGCGCGGCTGATGGCCGTCGGCACCCTCCCCGAGGACGGCCCGGCGGACGGCGGCCGGCCCGCCGGGCGCGGGCGCCGCGAGGACGACGACGACCTGCCCGGCGGCGGGATCGCGGCCACCGGCACGTTCGGCGCCAGCCGGCTCACCGGCGGCTCCTTCGGCCGCGGCGCCGGGGCCTCCTTCGGCGCGGGCGCGCTCGGCGCCGACACCCCCGTACCCGGGGTCGACCCGCGTGCCTTCGGCCGCGGCGCGGTGCTGCGGCCGCTGATGGGCCGGCGCTCCGCCGGCCCCGAGGCCGCCGCCGGAGCGGACGGCGGCGCCCGTCCGCAGTCCTCGGCGGCCGCCGTCCGCCCGCCCGCGCGCGGGCGCCGCCTGGTCTTCGCCGCCGCCGGCGCCTTCTCCGTCGCCGCGGTCACGCTCGGCAGTGTCGGCGGGCTCACCGCGCAGGGCGAGGACCGCCACGGCACGACGGTCAGCCCGGCCGGTGGCAACGCCGGCACCGGCCGCGGCGGCGGCCTGGTCCCGATGACGGCGCAGGTCCCGGTGGACTTCCCGGGCCGCCCGGTCGCCGCGACCCGCGAGGCGTCCACGCCGTCGTCCCCGGACCGCTACCCCGGCGGCGTCGCCGCACTTCGCCAGCAGACCCGCTAGAGCGGCCCTGGAGGGGCCCCGGCACCCAGGCCCCACCCAGGCCCCACTCAGGTCCCGGCGGTTGCGGCGGGTTCCGGCCACCGGTAGGTCTTTACCACGGCTTCATCCCAGCGTGGGCCAGGGACTCGCCGGTGGCCATTACCCTGTAGGAACCGTCGTCCGGCGAGCTAGGGAGCAAAGGTGTTCAGCGACGTAGGTGGGCTGGAGCTCCTGACCCTGATCGTGATGGCGATCATCATCTTCGGCCCGGAGAAGCTCCCCAAGCTGATCCAGGACACCATGGGCTTCATCCGGAAGATCCGCGCTTTCGCCGACAACGCGAAGGAGGACATCCGCAGTGAACTCGGCCCCGAGTTCCAGGACTTCGAGTTCGAGGACCTCAACCCCAAGAACTTCGTCCGCAAGCAGCTCATGGGCGGCCAGGAGGACCCGCTGGGCTTCAAGGAGATGAAGGACTCGCTGGACATCCGGTCAGTCCTGGACGACAAGCCCGCGGCCCCGGTGAACGGCCGCAGCGTCAGCTTCGAGAAGCCGGGCCCGGCGCCCGCCTCCGCCGGCGCCCCGCTGGCGGCCGGCGAGCGGCCCCCGTTCGACCCCGACGCCACCTGAACCGCCGGCCGGCACGACGCCCTGCCGTACGCCACCGCCCCGCCCGGCCGCCCGGCTGAGCGGGGCGGTGGCGTGTGCGCCGCTATTGTGCTGATTGTTCCCGCTGAGCCGTCCGTCACATTCCGCGCCGTCGCGGACCAGGAACGGCTCCCGGGAACGCCGCGGTACGCCACCATGGGAGCGCGCCACGACAGGCAAACGTGTGTTTGAGGAGGCCCGGGGATGGACGCGACGAGTCAGGCGGGAGGGGCGACGGCCACGGCCGGCGGCCCGGTGGTCGGGGGGCAGGCCGCCCCGGCGGACCCGCTGGTGCCCTACCTGTCCGCCGACTTCCGCTGGTACGGGCTGGACGAGGGCTGGACCGGCCGCCGCTACCTGATGCAGGCCGGCGCCGGCCTGCGGGCCGCGGGCACCATCGACTACGGCTCGCTCGGCCACGGCGACGAGCCGGCCAAGCAGTACGAGCCGCGCGACATGCGCAAGTTCGCGGCCGTGGTCACCATGGCCCGCCGGGACAGCCGCCGCAGCGCCGACAACACCGGCACCCTGGAGGCGACCTCCGCCTCCTCCGCCGCCTGGCTGGCCGGCTCCGGACTGCTCGCCGCGACCTGGCCGGGCCAGCTGGACCGCACGCTGCGCCAGGACTGGCTGGACCAGCAGAGCAGCCTCGCCTGGGACCTCGCCGACGACCTGGCCGGCCCCGGCTGGTCCACCCTGAGCCTGCCGGTCAACGGCCTGCCGCAGCCCTTCCGCTACCGCGAGTCCGAGTACGGCTGGGTGCTGGCGGGCGAGGCCCCCGGCGTCCTGCTGGGCGCCTACGGCCGGGGCGTCAGCGCCTACGGCGTCGGCTTCTCGACCGTTCAGGACCTGGCCGACTACACCCGGCCGTAGCGCCCGCGGCGACGACGGAGGGGCCGGGCGGTGCGGACTGCACCACCCGGCCCCTCCGTCGGCTACCGGCTCAGAACTTGTTCCTGGGCGTCAGCCCGAGCGACATCCCGGACAGCCCGCGCCGGCGGCCGCCGAGCTTGCCGGCCACCGCGCGCAGGGCGGCGCCGGCCGGGGAGTCGGGCGCGGCGAGCACGACCGGGCGGCCGTCGTCGCCGCCCTCGCGCAGCCGTACGTCGATCGGGATCGAGCCGAGCACCGGGACGGTCGCGCCGACCGTGCGGGTGAGCGCGTCGGCGACGGTCTGGCCGCCGCCGGTGCCGAAGACGTCGATCATCTCGTCGCAGTGCGGGCACGGCATGCCGGACATGTTCTCGATCACGCCGACGATCTTCTGGTGGGTCTGCACCGCGATCGTGCCGGCCCGCTCGGCGACCTCGGCGGCGGCCATCTGCGGGGTGGTGACGATCAGGATCTCGGCGTTCGGCACGAGCTGCGCGACCGAGATCGCGATGTCGCCGGTGCCGGGCGGCAGGTCCAGCAGCAGGACGTCCAGGTCGCCCCAGTACACGTCGGCCAGGAACTGCTGGAGCGCGCGGTGCAGCATCGGGCCGCGCCAGACCACCGGGGCGTTGCCCGGGGTGAACATGCCGATCGAGATGACCTTCACGCCGTTCGCCTGCGGCGGCATGATCATGTCCTGGACCTGGGTGGGCCGGCCCTCGACGCCCAGCATGCGCGGCACGCTGTGGCCGTAGATGTCGGCGTCCACCACGGCGACCTTCAGGCCGTCGGCGGCCATCGCGGCCGCCAGGTTGACCGTCACCGAGGACTTGCCGACGCCGCCCTTGCCGGAGGCGACGGCGTAGACGCGGGTCAGCGTGCCGGGCTTGGCGAACGGGATCTCCCGCTCGGGGGCGCCGCCGCGCAGCAGCTGGGAGAGTTCCTTGCGCTGCTCGTCGCTCATCACGTCGAGCTCGACCTCGACGCCGCTCACGCCGGGGACCTTCCCGACCGCCTCGCGGACCCGGGTGGTGATGGTGTCGCGCATCGGGCAGCCGGAGACGGTCAGGTAGACCGCGACGCGCACCGCGCCGCCCTCGGCGATCTCGACCGATTTCACCATGCCGATGTCGGTGATCGGGCGGTTGATCTCCGGGTCGTTGACGGTCGCCAGTGCCTCGCGTACGGACTCCTCCGTGACGCCGACCGCGACCTCTGTCTCGTTGGCCATGCCTTGATGGTACGGCGCCGGACGAACCGGGTGACCGGGCGGTGGCGTGCCGCGGGTCACAGCGGTTCGGGGGCCTCCCGGCGCTCCTCGATCTCCCTGAGCAGGGACTGCAGTTCGGAGCGGATGAAGTCCCTCGTGGCGACCTCGCCGAGCCCGTGCCGCAGGGCCGCGACCTCGCGGGTCAGGTACTCGGTGTCCGCGATGTTGCGGTCGCTGCGGGCCCGGTCCTGCTCCATGTTGACGCGGTCCCGGTTGTCCTGGCGGTTCTGCGCCAGCAGGATCAGCGGGGCCGCGTAGGAGGCCTGCAGCGACAGCGCCAGGGTCAGGAAGATGAACGGGTACTTGTCGAAGCGCACCGCCGCCGGCAGGAGCGTGTTCCACCCGATCCAGATGACGACCACCACCGTCATCCAGACGATGAACCGCCCGGTGCCGAGGAAGCGGGCGATCCGCTCGGACAGGACGCCGAAGGCCTCCGGGTCGTAGGAGGGCAGCGACAGCAGGCCGGGCCGCGCGGTGCGCGGCTGGTCGAGCCGGGTGCGGCCGGTGCCCGTGATCGGGGCGGTCTCCACGCGCCGTTCCCGGTTGCCCTCGCGGGTGCGCAGCTCGCGCAGCCGGCGCAGCTGCCGCAGCTCGCCCTGCAGGCGGCGGCGCGCGGGGTCGTCGGGCCGGCCGTTGCGGTCACCGTCCACCGGTCACCCCTTCCGTCTCGTCGTGCCGGGCGTCGTCGTCGTGGGCGTGCAGCGCGGCGTCGCGCCAGTCGTCCGGCAGCAGGTGGTCGAGCACGTCGTCGACGGTCACCGCGCCGAGCAGGTGGTCCGCCTCGTCCACGACCGGCGCGGCGACCAGGTTGTACGTCGCCAGGTAGCTGGTGATCAGCGTCAGCGGGGTGTCCGGCGGCAGCGGGTCCAGGTCGTCGTCCACCAGCGAGCCGACCAGGACGTACGGAGGCTCGCGCAGCAGCCGCTGGAAGTGCACGGTGCCCAGGTAGCGGCCGGTCGGGGTCTCGTTGGGCGGGCGGCAGACGAAGACCTGCGCGGCGAGGGCGGGCTTGTGGTCGCTGACCCGGACCCGGGCCAGCGCCTCGGCGACCGTCGCGTCCGGCTCCAGGACGACCGGCTCGGTGGTCATCAGGCCGCCGGCGGTGTCCTCCTCGTACGACAGCAGGCGGCGCACCGGTGCGGCCTCGTCCGGCTCCATCAGCTGGAGCAGCCGCTCCGCCTCCTCGCCGGGCAGTTCGGAGAGCAGGTCGGCGGCGTCGTCCGGGTCCATCGCCTCCAGGACGTCGGCGGCGCGCTCCTCCTGGAGCTTGCCGATGATCTCGACCTGGTCGTCCTCGGGCAGCTCCTCCAGGACGTCGGCCAGCCGCTCGTCGTCCAGGGCGGCGGCCACCTCGGCGCGGCGCTTGGCGGACAGGTGGTGCATCACGCTGGCGAGGTCGGCGGGCCGCAGCTGTTCGAAGGTGGCGAGCAGGTTGGCGGCGCCCTGGTCCTGCTCGGGCAGCGAGAAGCCGGTGACGTCCTGCCAGTCCAGGGTCAGCCGCTCGCCCTTGGCCTTGCGCAGCCGGCCGGCCCGGCCGACCTGCACGAAGACCTTGCTGATCTCCCACTCGCGCAGCCGGGTCTGCACCATGCCGACGTCCAGCACGGTGACGTCCTCGCCGGTCTTGGACCAGGTGACGGTGCGGTCCAGCAGCTCGCCGAGGACCAGGGTCTCGGACGGGCGCTGTTCGAAGCGGCGCAGGTTGATCACGCCGGTGGTGAGCACCTGGCCCGACTCCAGGCTGGTGACCCGGGTCATCGGCAGGAAGATCCGACGCCGGCCGACCACCTCGACCACCAGGCCGAGCACGCGCGGCGGGCGGCCGCCGAGCCGCAGCGAGACGACCACGTCCCGGACCCGTCCGACCTGGTCGCCGTTCGGGTCGAAGACCGCGATGGCGGAGAGGTGGGAGATGAAGACCCGGGTGCCTGGTCCGGCCATGGACTCCCTCGACTCGCTCGACGCCGTGCGTGGTGCCGGGGCGCACCCGCGGCCAAGGCTACCCGCTGGTGCGGAGCCCGGCCCGACGAGGGCACGGTAGCGGCCGCGGGCGTCCTCGGCGTGAACCTTTAACGGCGCTTGAACAGCAGTTTGGGCAGGCCGGCCGGGATCGGGCGGCGGGTGGTGACCGGGGTGGGCATCGGCTCGGCGGCGTGCGAGCCGTCCGGCATGGCGCCCGGGCGCTCGGTGAGCGGACCGGCCGGCTCCAGCCGCAGCACCCGGCACTCGCGGGCCCAGCGCTCGGCGATGGCGTCGGTGTCGGGCGCGTTCAGCCGCTTGCCCTTCAGCTCCTCGACGGCGCCCCGCCAGGCCTCGCTGTCCGGCGCCGGTTCGACGACCCGGGCGCGCCAGCCGGTCAGCCGACCGCCCTTGTCCTTGCTGCGGACGGTCACCACGGCGCCGGCGCCGGCGGTCAGGCCGTGCAGCGGCTGCTCGCCGCCGTCGCCGACCACCACGACCGCGCCGTCGTGCCAGGCGTGCCACAGCGGCCGGGCCTGCTCCTGCCCGTCCGCGCACACCCACAGCAGGCCGGACTTCTTCGCGGCCTCCTCCAGGAGGGCCCGGTCGAGGAAGGCGTCGGCGGTCGCGGCGGCGGGCGTACGGTCCATGGCCGACAGCGTACGGCTTTCCCGTCCCGGCCGGTCCGCCGGATGTCTCAGCTGCCGGGCGACAGTTCCTTCGGCGCACCACGGGCCTTACCGTATGAGCGCCCACCACCCGACCAGGAAGAGGAGCGCCGTGCCCGCCGCCCGGCCCGCGACCGCCCACGCCCCGGCCCGCGCCGTCGCCGCCGACCAGCGGCCGACACACCCGCTGCCCACGCTCGACCTGCTCCTGCTCGCCGTCTCGATCGGCGGCATCTCCCTCTCCGGCCCGCTGATCAGCGCCACCGCCGCGCCCGCCCTGGCGATCGCCTTCTGGCGCAACGTCATGTCGGTCGGCGTCCTCGGCCCGTACGCGCTGCTGCGCCACCGCGCCGAGCTGCGCGGGATCGGCCGCCGGGCGCTGCTGCTCGCGGTCGCGGCCGGGGCCCTGCTCGCCGTGCACTTCGCGCTCTGGATGCCCAGCCTGCGGATGACGTCGGTGGCCTCCGCCACCGCGCTGGTCACCACCACCCCGCTGTGGACCATCCTGCTGATGCGGCTGATGGGTGTCCGGGCGCCACGGATGGTCTGGCTGGGTACGGTCGTGGCCTTCGCCGGCGTGCTGGTCCTGACCGGGGTCGACCTCGCGCTCTCCCCGCGCGCGCTGCTCGGCGACGCGCTCGCCCTCGCCGCCGGCCTGGCCGCGGCCGGGTACATGCTGCTGGGCGCGGAGGTCCGCAAGACCGTCAGCACCACCGGGTACACCCTGGTCTGCTACGCCACCACGGCGGTGGTCCTGCTCGGGATCTGCCTGGTCGCCGGCACGCCGCTGGCCGGGTGGCCGGCCGGGGTGTGGTGGCAGATCGTGCTGCTGATGGTCGCCGCCCAGCTGCTCGGGCACTCGCTGAGCAACCGGGTGGTGCGCAGCCTCGGCCCGTCGATCACCTCGACCGCGATCCTGCTGGAGACGCCGGGGGCGGCGCTGATCGCCGCCCTCTGGCTGGGCCAGTGGCCGCCGGCGGCCGCCTACCCGGCGGTGGTGCTGATCCTGCTCGGGCTGGTGCTGGTCGCCCGCGGCGGGCGCCGGTAGCGCTCAGAGCCAGCCGTTGCGGCGGAAGCCCCGGTACATCCCGACGCAGATCAGCACGATCGCGCCGAGCACCATCGGGTAGCCGTACTTGTGGTGCAGCTCGGGCATGTACTCGAAGTTCATGCCGTAGACGCCGGTGATCATGGTGGGCACCGCGAAGATCGCCGCCCAGGCAGTGATCTTCCGCATGTCCTCGTTCTGCGCCACCGACACCTGCGCGAGGTTGGCCTGCAGCAGCGAGTTCAGCAGTTCGTCGAAGCCGTGGACCTGCTCGGCGACCCGGGCCAGGTGGTCGGCGACGTCCCGGAAGTACTTCTGGATGTCCGGGTCCACCAGACGCTGCAGCGGCTCGGACAGCTGCTGCATCGGGCGCAGCAGCGGCACCACGGCGCGCTTGAACTCCAGGACCTCGCGCTTGAGTTGGTAGACCCGGCCGACGTCGGAGCTGCGGCCGCCCTTGGCCGAGAAGACGCCGTACTCGATCTCGTCCACGTCGTTCTGCAGCCGCTCGGCGACCAGCAGGTAGTTGTCCACGACATGGTCGGCGATCGCGTGCAGCACCGCCGCCGGGCCCTTGGCGAGCAGCCCGGCCTCGTCCGCGTCGGCCTCCAGCCGGTGGCGCAGCTCCTGCAGCGAGCCGTGGCCGCCGTGCCGCACGGTGATCACGAAGTCCCGGCCGGCGAACACCATCAGCTCGCCGGTCTCCACCACCTCGCTGGTGGGCGTGAGTTGGTCGTGCTCGACGTAGCGGATGGTCTTGAAGACGGCGAACAGCACGTCGTCGTAGCGCTCGACCTTGGGCCGCTGGTGCGCGTGCACCGCGTCCTCGACCGCGAGCGGGTGCAGGCCGAACCGCTGGGCGATCCCCTCGAACTCGGCCTCGGTCGGCTCGTGCAGCCCGATCCAGCTGAACGAGCTGACGCCGTCAGGCAGTTGCTGCTCCGCCTTGACCCGGCGGACGGCCTCGCGCGGGCTGCAGACGTCGCCCTCGCGCTTGCCGTGCTGGTAGACCGCGCAGTCCACGACCGCCGAGCCGGCGTCGTCGGAGGCGACGTCGTACACCCCGGCCGCGCCGCGCCGACGGTTGGTGCGGACGGCGGCACGCAGGCTGTTGATCATCGACATGGCAGGCTCCCAGGGGCAGGAGCCGTCACACAGCGGCACGGAAGTGGAAACGTTCGGCCGCGGTACGACGGCGAAGAACACCGGTGAAGGGGGATGAAGGTGCTCTCCCGGCCGGTTCGTCCGCCGTGAGGCCTGCGCCCGGGGGCTACTGCGGCTGGATCAGCCGGTTGGGCCTGCGGGGCGCGGGGTACGGGGGAGTCGGGGCCGGGCAGAGCTGCCGGTACTGCATGGTCGGCCGGTATCCACCGCAACCACCTCCTTCGCGCCGCCGCCCCGGAACGGAACGATCCCGGTGGCCAGTCGCTCACCCTAACAGCTGACCGGCCATCGGCGCCGACGGGTTGCCCAGGGCTTTCCGAAGCCTTTACGGGCGGCGGCGGGGCAAGCGGCGGGCAAGCCGCCGGGGAGCGGCTCGGCCCGCCCGGAACCGGGCCGCCCCAGCGGGTTACGCTCACCGGCATGGCCCACGACTTCCCGCTCTTCGGCGACCCCCACGGCGGCAGCTCCCCGGAGCTCTCCCGGGAGGCGGTGCTGGCCGCCGTCGAGGCCCGGCTGATCGCCACCTTCGGCGAGCCGAGCGGCCGCGCCGCGGTCACCTTCCTCGGCACCGACCGGATCGAGGTGCTGCGCTTCGGCCCGGACGCCGAGGGCCTGGTCCGGTACGCCACGCTCGGGATGGCGGCCGCGCCGATGGCCGACCCGACCGCCGCGGTCGCCGACCAACTGCGCGGCCCGCGCGTCGAACTGGTGCTGACCGTCCGCGGCGGCCGCGACAGCGTGCTGCGCAGCCTGGCCACCTTCGCGGCGACGCCGCAGGTCGAGGGCCTGGTGGTGGCCCCGGGCGGCTCGCTGGACCTCGGCGCCCCGCTCTGGGACGGCGCCCCCTTCACCTCGGTGCTGGCCGCCGAGCCGGGCGGGCTGGTCGAGGACCTGGACCTGGCCGAGCCGGCCGAGCCGGTCCGCTTCCTGCCGCTGCTGCCGATGACGCCCAACGAGGCGGGCTGGAAGCGGGTGCACGGCGCCGCCGCGCTCCAGGAGCGCTGGCTGGACCAGGGCACCGACCTGCGCGACCCGGACCGGCGCGGCGTCCGGCTGGACTGACGGGCGCTCAGGCGCGGCCGGTCCGGCGGGCCCGTACACCCTCGCCGCGCCCCGCACGCCGGGCCGCGGCGGCCCGCGTCCTCAGCGCTCGATCGGCTTCGCGCCGGTGGCCTGCGCCAGCAGCGCCTCGTACACCGCCGGGTCGGTGGTGTGCTCGCCGAGCCGGACGGCCTTGCGGGCGCCGTGGTAGTCGCTGGAGCCGGTGACCAGCAGGCCGAGTTCGCCGGCCAGGCCGCGCAGCCGGGCCCTGGTCTCCTCGTCGTGGTCGGTGTGGTCGACCTCCAGCCCGGCCAGCCCGGCCGCCGCGAGGTCGGCGATCACCCCGGCGGGAACGGTCCGGCCGCGCTTGTCCGCGCCCGGGTGGGCGAACACCGGCACCCCGCCGGCCGCCCGGACCAGCCGGACCGCCTCGATCGGATCGGTCTCGTGCTTGCGGACGTCCGCCCGGCCGCCGTTGGCCAGCCACTCGGGAGTGAAGGCGTCCGAGACGGTCGCCACCACGCCGGCCTCGACGAGCGCGCTGGCGACGTGCGGCCGGCCGACCGAGCCGGCGCCCGCGATCCGCCGCACCTGCTCCCAGCTGATGTCCGCGCCCAGTTCCCGGCAGCGCTCGACGACCGCCTGCCCGCGCCGGAACCGGTCGGTGCGCACCAGCTCCCGCTCGCGCGCGAACGCCGGCTCCGCGGGGTCGAACAGGTAGGCCAGCAGGTGCATGCTGACGCCGTCCACGACGCAGGACAGCTCCGCGCCCGGGACGACGGTCAGCCGGGTGCCGTCGGGCAGCGCGTGCACCGCCCCGGCGGCCTCGGCGTGGCCGGCCACGGTGTCGTGGTCGGTGAGCGCCACGACGTCCAGGCCCGCGGCGACGGCCGCCGCGACCAGTTCGGCGGGGCTGTCGGTGCCGTCGGAGGCGTTGCTGTGGGCGTGCAGGTCGATGCGCACGGGTCGGGCTCCTGGAGGCTCGTGGGTGCGGCCAGGATAGGCCGTCCGGGCGAGCCGGCGGGGGTCAGCCGAGCAGCCGGGGGGAGGGCGCCCCGCAGGGCAGCAGGTCCAGCTCGGCGCCGGCGTCGCGCAGGTCGGTGAGCACCAGTTCGTCGTACATCACCAGGGCGGACTGCTCGGGCCAGGCGATCGCCCACAGCCACAGCCCGCGGGCCTCGCCGACGAACACCGCGCGGTCGGCCGGCGCGTCCGGGACGTGGAACATCGGGGTGGGCCGGCCGGCGGCCATCAGCTTGGCGTCGGCGGGCTTGTAGAGGCCGACGGAGTCGCCCGGGTCCGGCCCGGGGAGTCCGGCGTAGCGGGCGCCGAGCCCGACGCCCAGCTCCTCGGCGACCAGCACCAGTTCGCCGAAGCCGCCGAGCGGCGCCGGGCCGGAGCAGGCGACGGCGGTGGCCCGGGCGCCCGAGACGTCGTCGCCGACGTGCGCGATGCCGGTGTAGAGCCAGCCGACCGGGAGCGGCCAGGGCAGCCAGACGGGGACCTGGGAGCGGGCGACGGCGACGCCCAGGGCCTCCACACTCGGGGGCAGCACGGGCTGCATCGGGTGCACCGCTCCGTGCCGGTCGCACTGCCAGGTGTCTGAGAACAGACCGGGGGCGCGGACCCGACCGGCGCACCTCGGGCAGCTGGGCTCGCCCCTCATAGCCGTCAACGCTCCTCCCTCCGGACCGCCGCGTCAAGGACGATCACCCGTACGGAGGGCTCGGCGGCACCTGTCGGTGGCGGACGCCCGGCGGCGCCGGGTGGGCGCGGCGCGAGCGGTTCCCGTTGGGGGATGTCCCGTGGCGGGCGGCGGCAAACGTCCCGGGCCGGGCCCGGACGCACTGACGCCCCGTCATCGGCGGTTGCGGTGACGGGGCGTCAGTCGGGTATCGGAACGTCCGGATCGGACGCGCCGGGCTCGTCTGCGGCGGGTGCGGGCCCCCGGTCGGGGGCGCCGCGCTGGATCAGACGGTCGGGCACGGCCGGATGAGCAGGCGTTCGCCGGTGCGGGCGGCGGCCTGGACGTGCTCGCGCACCGTGGCGGCGTCGGCGATCAGACGGTCGGTGGCGGAGCCGTTGGTGTCGTCCAGCCGGACGATCTCGAAGCGCATGGTCTTCGTCATGGGCGTCTCCTTTCCTGGCCCCGCCGAGCGGGGCGATTGCGGCTGAGTCGGTATCAGCTCTTTCGGTGTCCTGCGGATCCGGCGAAGCGGCCGGACCGGGCGGGTCGTACGTGCGGCGGTCTGCTGCGGCAAGGGCTCCCCCTGCTTGCCTGGTGCGTCCAGTGCCTCGTGAACCACGGTGTCGTGGCGGTGCTACCGGGCCGTTGCCCGTCCGTGAAGTCCAGGTTTCGGGTGGCGCGCGTCGGCGTCGAGGCCGGCGATGATTCCCGGACAGAATCAAAGATTACCGTAACTAACGACTTTTGTCCTGCGTTGAAGCCGGTCGAAGTTCCGGAAGTGGTAGAGACCACTCTCGGGGAGGGCGGATCGACCGGGCCGGTCAGGCCCAGAACGCGGCCAGCGCCCCCGCGGTCTCGGCCGGCTTCTCCGCGTTGGGGGAGTGGCCGGCGTCCCCGACCACCACCCGGCGGGCGCCCAGGCGCTCGGCCATCACGGTCTGCTCGGGGACCGGCCAGGCGTAGTCCCGCACCCCGGACAGCACCAGCACCGGCAGCCCGGCGGTGGCGGCGGCCAACTCCTCCACCCGGTCCGGTGCGGAGACCAGGTGGCCGCCGGTGACGGACAGCGCCTGCGGCACGTTGGCCAGCCAGCGGCGGTGCAGGAACTGCGCGACGGCCGGGTCCAGGCTCGGCTGCGGCTGCCCGCTGTCCGCCTCCATCTGCCGCATGACCTGCCAGATCTCCTCCAGGCTCATCACCCGCAGCGCGTCCAGCAGCAGCTTGGTGCGAGCCGCCTCGGCCGGGTCGATCGCGCCGGGCCCGGTGGACACCAGGGTCAGCGACCGCCACGGCAGCGGGCCCTGCTCGGCGGCGGCGAGCACCGCCTCGCGCACCACCTGGCCGCCGAAGGAGTGACCCAGCAGGTGCAGCGGCCCGCCGTCCGCCGCCAGCACCTCGCTGAGCGCCCGCACGTCCGCGCCCAGCGCCTCGACGGCGTAAGCCCGCGGATCGTCCGGCCCGCCGGTCTCGTACTGCCCGCGCTGGTCCACCGCGGTCACCCGGTACCCGGCCGCGGCCAGCGGCTCCAGCAGCGCGATGAAGTCCTCCTTGCTGCCCGTGAACCCCGGCACCAGCAGCGCCGACCCCCGCACCGCACCGGCCGGCTCCGCCCGCACCACCGCGAACTCCCCGCGCCCGGTCAGCACCCGCTCGGCCCGCGCACACCCGGGCAACCTCAGAAACGGCGGCGTGCTCATGGGCGTTCTCCCTGCTCTGCTACCCGCGACTTCCGACGTCCCGAGCTTAGGGCCCGCCCTCGAACCCCCGCCTGCGTGGCGGCGCCGGGGAGTGGGGGGCCGGTCCCGCAACCCGCGAGCACCGGACGGGAACGCCCGAGGGGGCGAGCCGGGCCGGATGGCCTGGCGCGCCCCCTCGGGGAGACCGGGTGGGTCAGCTCTCCGGGGTGGCCTCCACGGCGGCCTTGCGGGTCCGGGTGCGCTTGCGCGGGGCCGGGACCTCGCCGGCCGGGGCCTCCGGGGCGGTCTCCGCGGTGGCGGCGGCCTTGCGCGCGCGGCTCCGGGTACGGGCGGCGGGCTTCTCCTCGGCCGGAGCCTCGGTGACGACCGCCTCGACGGCCTCGGCCGCGACGGCCTCCGCCTTCGGCTTGCGCGTCCGGGTACGGGTGGCCGGCTTCTCGGCCTTCTCGGCCGCCGGCGCCTCGGCGGTGGCCGCCTCGGCGACCTCGGCCTTCGGCTTGCGGGTGCGCGTCCGGGCGGCGGGCTTCGCCTCGGCCGGAGCCTCGGTGACGACCGCCTCGACGGCCGCGACGACCTCGGCCGCGACGATCTCGGTGGCGACGGCCTCCGCCTTCGGCTTGCGCGTCCGGGTGCGGGCGGCCAGCTTCTCGGCCGCCGGCTGCGCCACGGCCGGAGCCTGCGCCACGGCCGGAGCCTGCGCCACGGCCGGAGCCTGCGCCGCGGCGGCCGCGGCGACGATGGCCTCGGCGGCCTCGACGACCGGAGCCGTCCCGACCGCGGCCGGAGCCTCGCCGTTGGCACCGCGCGAGCGGCGGCGGCGACGGCGCGGCGCGGCCTCGCCCTCGGCGCCTTCGCCGGCCGCAGCCGGGGCGGCCTCGGTGACGGCACCGCCCTCGCCCTCGGCGCCGACCGCCGAGCCCCGACGGGTGCGGCGGCGCTCACGGGTGCGGCGCGGCTTCTCCTCCTCGGTCTCGACCGGGGCGGCGGCAGCCGGGCGGCCCGGGGCGGCGCTCTTCCCGTTGCCGTTCGCGTTCCCGCTGCGACCACGGCCGGCCCGGCCGCCGCGTCCGCCGGTCTCGCCGAGGTCCTCGACCTCCTCCGCGCCGAGCCCCGCGCGGGTCCGCTCGGAGCGCGGCAGGACACCCTTGGTGCCCGGCGCGATCTTCAGCAGCTCGTACAGGTGCGGCGAGGTGGAGTAGGTCTCCTCCGGGTCGTTGAACTTCAGCTCCAGCGCCTTGTTGATCAGCTGCCAGCGCGGGATGTCGTCCCAGTCGACCAGGGTGACGGCGGTGCCGGAGGCGCCGGCCCGGCCGGTGCGGCCGATCCGGTGCAGGTAGGTCTTCTCGTCCTCGGGGCACTGGTAGTTGACGACGTGCGTGACGCCCTCGACGTCGATGCCGCGGGCGGCGACGTCGGTGCAGACCAGCACGTCCACCTTGCCGTTGCGGAAGGCCCGCAGGGCCTGCTCGCGGGCGCCCTGGCCGAGGTCGCCGTGGACGGCGCCGGCCGCGAAGCCGCGCTGGGTCAGCTGGTCGGCGACGTCGGCGGCGGTGCGCTTGGTGCGGCAGAAGATCATCGCCAGCCCGCGGCCGTCGGCCTGCAGGATGCGCGAGACCATCTCGACCTTGTCCAGCGAGTGCGCACGGAAGATGTGCTGCTCGGTGTTGGCGACGGTCGCGCCGGTGTCGTCCGGGGCGGTGGCCCGGATGTGGGTCGGCTGGCTCATGTACCGGCGGGCGAGGTTGATCACCTGGCCCGGCATGGTGGCCGAGAACAGCAGGGTCTGCCGCTTGGCCGGCAGCATGGTGATGATCTTCTCGACGTCCGGGAGGAAGCCCAGGTCGAGCATCTCGTCGGCCTCGTCCAGCACCAGCGCGCGGACCGTGGACAGGTTCAGCTTCTTCTGCCCGGCCAGGTCGAGCAGCCGGCCCGGGGTGCCGACCACGATGTCGACGCCCTTGGTGAGCGCCTCCACCTGCGGCTCGTACGCCCGGCCGCCGTAGACGGCGAGGACGCGCACGTCGCGCACCTTGCCGGCGGTCTGCAGGTCGTTGGTGACCTGGGTGCACAGCTCGCGGGTCGGGACGACGATCAGCGCCTGCGGGAAGTCGGAGAGCTGCTCCTCGGTGGACCGGCCGGCGTCCACGTCGGCGCGCACGACGACCCGCTCGATCAGCGGGAGGCCGAAGCCGAGGGTCTTGCCGGTGCCGGTCTTGGCCTGGCCGATGACGTCGTGGCCGGTCAGCGCGACCGGGAGGGTCATCTCCTGGATGGGGAAGGGGTGGACGATGCCGACGGCTTCGAGCGCCTCGGCGGTCTCCGGGAGGATCCCCAGGTCCCGGAAGGTCGTCTTGATGGGTTCAGCGGTGGTGGACAGGGTGCTGCCTCTTCCGTGTGGAGGGGCCGAGAGCGAGCGGCGGGCGGGCAGCCGCGCGGCTGCGTACGGGCCTGTGCGGCCCCGATTACAGCTGCGCGGACGCACAACCGCGCCGGTCCCTGCGGCCGGCCGGTGCGCGCTGCCCCGGTGCGGGGGCGCGTCGCCGGCGGCGTCGGGGAGGGTTTCCCGTGAGGGACCTGCGCGGGACCTCCGCCAGGGGGCGGGGTCTCGGCGGCCCTCGCTCGGCCACTGATGCGGTGCCAGGGCTTGAAGTCCAAGCCATGGTCGGAGCCGATCGGCTCTCCGACCGGGCATCCGCGTACGTGAGTACCCGTGCCTCCGGTGCGGACACGTCCGGCTGGACGGTGCCGCTAGGGAGCGGGCCTGCGCGGGTTGCCGAGACGGCGGCGACACCACGCGAGCACGACGGGGCTCCGTACCACCATACAGTCAGCCGACGACTCGAACACGTGACGCGTCTGACACCGGCCCCGGCGACCGGCGCCCGGGCGGGCGATCCGGCTGGTCACCCGGGTGCCGGGGGTGGTGGGGCGGCCGGGCCCGCGGGACTAAGGTGGCGGGTCATGGAGACCCATGGTGAGACGCAGGACGCCGCGCCCGGCTCGATCGGCGACTGGGCCGCGTGCTCGGCCGACCCCGGTTACCGGGCGGCGGTGCTGGACCTGCTCGGCGCACTCGCCTACGGCGAGCTGAGCGCCTTCGAGCGGCTCGCCGAGGACGCCAAGCTGGCGCCCGGCCTCGCCGACAAGGCGGCCCTGGCCCGGATGGCCTCCGCCGAGTTCCAGCACTACCAGCGCCTGCACGACCGGCTCGCCGAGATCGGCGCGGACCCGCAGGAGGCGATGCGCCCCTTCGTCGAGCCGCTGGAGCTGTTCCACCGGATGACGGCGCCCTCGGACTGGCTGGAGGGCCTGGTCAAGGCCTACGTCGGCGACGCCATCGCGACCGACTTCTACCGCGAGGTGGCCGTCCGGCTGGACGACGACACCCGCGACCTGGTCCTCGGCGTCATGTCCGACACCGGCCACGCCCAGTTCGCCGTCGACAAGGTGCGCGAGGCGATCGAGGCCGACCCGCGGGCCGGCGGCCGGCTCGCGCTGTGGGGCCGGCGGCTGATGGGCGAGGCGCTCAGCCAGGCCCAGTGGGTGGTCGCCGAGCGCGACGCGCTGTCCAACCTGCTGGTCGGCGGCGTGCAGCTGCAGGGCTTCGACCTCGTCGAGGTCGGCAAGATGTTCAACCGGATCACCGAGGCCCACACCAAGCGGATGGCCGCCCTGGGCCTGGCCAGCTGAGGCCCGTCAGGCCGGCCGGTGCCGCCGTGGTGCGCGGTGGGTGCCGGCCCGGTGCGGGTGGTGCCGGTGCGCCGGGGCCCGCCCGGCGGCGAGGTCCGGCCGGGCCAGCAGCGAGGTGAGCACGCCCGAGGCCAGCGCGGACGCCGCGACCGACACCGGCGGGTAGCGCCCGTCCAGGCAGAAGTGCGCGATCACCCCGCCGACCAGGGCCGCCGCCAGCGCGGTGCCCACGGTCAGCGCCCGGGGCGCCCGGAAGTACGAGGGCAGGGCCAGCAGCGCGGTGGCGCCCGTCACCAGGCCGACGACGGCGAAGACGATCGACTCGACCAGCAAGAGTGCCTCCCGGGGGCGGGCGTGCGGCACCGGCGCCGCACTCGTCGCCGTACCCCGCCCCGCCGGGCCGTACACGCAGCGGTGCCCCGCTCCCTCGCGGGAACGGGGCACCGGGACGACCGTCTCGGGGCGCCTCAGAGCGTGCCGAAGCCGACCTTGCGGACGGCCGGCTCGCCGATCTCCACGTACGCCAGGCGCTCGGCCGGGACGATGACGCGGCGGCCGTGCTCGTCGGTCAGCGCCAGGAGCTTGTCCGGGCCCTCCAGCGCCTTCGCGATCGCGCTCTGGACCTCATCGGCAGTCTGCGAGCTCTCGATCACGATCTCGCGGGGCGCGTTCTGCACGCCGATCTTGACCTCCACGGCTTCCGTCCCTCCGGGGTTGCAGCCTCCACGCACGGGCGCCGCACCGCCTGGGACAAGCGTTCGCGGCGACCGCGCCGTACGGCTTCACCATAGAGCACCGGATCACCGCCCAGGCGAGGGTCGGCGGATCACTCCTGGTGGGCGGCCTCGCCGGACTGCTCGCCCGGGTGCATCGGGAAGCCCTTCAGGCCGCGCCAGGACAGGCTGGCGACCAGCCGCACCGCCTCGTCGCGCGGGATCTCCAGGCCCTGCGAGAGCCAGTACCGGGCGGTGATCTGGGCCAGGCCGCAGACCCCGGCGGCGAGCAGCTTGGACTCCGCCTCGGGCAGGTCGGTGTCCTCCTGGATGACCTTGCTGACCAGCGTCGCGCTCGCTTCGGAGGCCCGCTCGACCCGCTCGCGCACGGCCGGCTCGTTGGTCAGGTCGGACTCGAAGACCAGGCGGAAGGCGCCGGACTCGCTGGAGACGTAGTTGAAGTACGCCTCCATGGTGTTGGCCACCCGCTGCTTGTTGTCGACGGTCGTCGACAGCGCCTCGCGGGTCGACTCGACCAGGGCGTCGCAGTGCTTGTCCAGCAGCGCCAGGTAGAGCTCCAGCTTCCCCGGGAAGTGCTGGTACAGCACCGGCTTGCTCACCCCGGCGCGGTCGGCGATGTCGTCCATGGCGGCCGCGTGGTAGCCGTGTGCGACGAACACCTCCTGGGCGGCACCGAGCAGTTGTTCACGGCGGGCGCTTCGCGGCAGGCGGGCACCGCGCGGGCGCTCCTGCGCCTCCTGGATGGCCGTCACGGCGCTCCTCACTTCGGGTCTGTTCGGGGCTGGCAAGATGGCCGATTCTACTTTTCGGTAACCGCGCCCGGGTTCGGCGAAGGCGGGAAAAGCTGGTCGTCCTGGTTGTCAGGAGCCCACAATACGGCGCTGACCTCGGCCTCGGCAGGGGTGTGACGAGGGCGGGGACGGCCGGGCCACCCCCGGTGCCCCCGGCCCGGGCTCAGTACCATCGTCCACCATGCGCGGCGCCGAGCAGCGGGTGCGGCTGGTCTACGGCGACCCGGGCGCCCTGACCCCGGCCGCCCGGGCCGAGGCGGTCGCCGAGTACCGGCGCCGGGTGCTGCCGGTGTACGGGCTGCGCGACGAGCTGGTCGCCGACCGGTCGGCCCGCCGGGCCGGGACGGCCTTCGCGGACGCCCGGCTGCCGGTGCTATCGGAGTCCGGGCACGTGGCGATGACGGAGCACCCCGACGACGTCGCCCGCGCCGTACGGGAGCTGGTCTCGCACGCCGCGGGCTGAGCGGGGCGGGCAGGCAGTCCGTCGGGCCCGGCGGCCCTCGTCGCGGGCGGCCGCGCGGAGCGCCCGGTAACGGCCCGGTTCGGGCCGAGGTCACGGCGGTTCACTCGATCAGGTGGCAGCCAGGCATGTGACCGATGGATTGCCCGGGGCCGGTCCTACCTTTCTGCTGTCGGACCGAACAGGTGTGGGGGAGTCGCGGCCGCCGGAGAGACCGGAGGGCGGCCGTACCTGGGGCCCCGGTGGGGCGGGCACCCGGGGGAACGGGACGCGGAGCCGGCCCGGCCGGACACCCGGCCCCGGCCGTCCCCGCCGCCGCCCGCGGGGTGCCGCCGGCCGCTGCCCGGGCCGCTGGGCCGACCGTCGACCCGTCCGTGAACCGCCCGCGAAGCCGTCCCGAAGCCGCCCCGAGAACCGCTCTGCCCTGGAGGTCCCCGTGCGCGTTGCCCTGATCACCGAGGGTGCCCGTCCGCACTCCCGGCGTGGTGCCGGAGGATGGTGCGACCGGCTGGCCGAGGGCCTGCCGGAGCACGAGTTCGCGCGGTACCTGCTGACCGGCCCGCAAAGCCCGACCGCCGCCGAGCCGCCGTCGCCCGTCTGGCGCGGCACGCACGGCCTGGCGCTGTGGGGGCGCCGGCCGGGCGGTCGGGCGCCGGGCGCGCTGCGCAGACGCCAGTACGCCGGGGCGTACGAACGACTGGTACGGGCGCTGGTGCTGCCCCGGGAGCGGGCCGGCTTCGGCCCCGGGCTGTACCGGCTGGCCGCGCAGGCCCGGGAGGACGGCACACTGCCCGCCTTCCTGGCGTCCGCGCACGCCCGCCGGATAGTCGAGCGGACCTGGCGGCTGCCCGGCGCGGACACCTCGGCCGGGCAGCCGCTGGTCCGCGACGTGCTGGTCGCGACCGACCTGCTGGAACAGTGCCTGCGCCCGCTGTCCGCGCCCTGGTACGGCACCGGCCCCGGCGGCCTCGGCGCCGCCGACCTGTGCCACGTGGTCGGCGGCGGCCCCGCCGCGCTGCCCGCCCTGGTGGCCCGGCACTTGCACGGCGTGCCGTTCGTGGTCACCGAACACGGCCTGCACCTGCGCCAGCAGTACCTCGGCTACCGCGAGGCGCCGTACCGGTGGCCGGTGCGGGCGCTGCTGCTGTCCTTCTTCCGCGCCCTCACCGAGGAGACCTACCGGCAGGCCGCGGTCCTCACCCCGGGCAGCGCCCACGACCAGCAGTGGCAGCGCCGCTGCGGGGCCGACCCGGCGCGGACCCGGGTGGTGTACGAGGGCACGCCGGCGGTGGACCGCCCCGCCGCCGGGCCGGAGCCGGTTGCGCCGACGCTGGTCTGGGCGGGCGCGCTGGAGCCGGGCCGCGACCCCGAGCTGATGCTGCACGCCTTCGCCCGGGTCCGTGCCGAACTGCCCGGCACCCGGCTGGTGCTGCACGGCGAGGAGGCGGCGCCCGGCTACCAGGCGCACTGCGCGGCGGTCGCCGAACGGATGGGGGTGGCCCCGGCCGTGGACTTCGCCGGGCCGCCCGGCCCGCTCGCCGAGGCGTGGGAGGCCGGCACGGTGGCCGTCTTCTCGGCGCTCTCCCAGGGCCGCCCCAGGCTGCTCGTGGACGCCATGCTCAGCGGCCGGGCGGTGGTGTCCACCGATGTCGGAGTGGCCCGCGAGGTGGTCGGGCCGACCGGGCTGCTGGTGCCCGCCCGCGACCCGCGGGCCCTGGCCGGCGCCTGCCTGGCACTGCTGCGCGACGAGGAGCGGCGGGCCCGGCTCGGGCTGGCCGGGCGGCTCCGGGCGCAGGAACGCTTCGCCGTGGAACCCGTGATCGGCGCCTTCCGGGAGATCTACCTGGAACTGGTCTCGCAGTACCCGGCCTTCCCCGACGGCGGGAGCGGCGCGGGCGGCGGTGAGCGCGGCCAGGCGCCGCGCCCGTTCGCCCGGCCCGCCGAGTACTGGCTCGCCGAGGGCCCGCGCGGCGGCCGCGACGGCGCCCCGGAGGACGGGCCCGAGGCCGGCGGCGTCCGGGAGCCGGCCGAGCTCGCGGACGCCGTCTGATGGCCGGCGGTGCGGCGCTCGGCAGCAGCGCGGACCCGGTGCGCGAGCTCATGGCGGAGCACCGGGAGCTGTGCGAGCGCGCCGTCGATCCGCTGGAGATCGCTGCCGGGCTGGAGGAGGCCGGGCTCGGGCCGGACGCCGCCGCCCGCTGCCGGCACGCCGACCTGTTCGCGCTCGCCGAGGAGCTGTACGCCCGGGTGCCCCGCCGGCCGCCGGAGCCCGGGCCGGCCCCGCCGCGGCGGCGGGGGGCCGATGCCCGGGCGGCGCTGACCGCCGCGGCGCTGGCCGCACTGCCCTGCGCGGCGGTGGTGGCGCTCGGCGCCCGCCGGCCGGTGACGGCGGCGGTGGCGGTGGCGGCCGCCCTGCCGCTGGTGCTGCTGCCCGCGCTGACCGCGCCGCCCCGGGCCGAGCCCGGCCCGCCGTTCGCCGGGCCCGCCCGTCCGTCGGACGCCCTCGGGCCCCGGCGGCGGCCCCGGGTGCGGCCTCGATGGCGCGGCGGCTCCCGGTACGACCCCGCCGCGCTCGGGTACGGGCTGGGCCTGGCCGCGCTGCTGCTGGTCCCGGCGGCCGTACCGGGCGCGGACCGGCCGCTGGCGGCCGCGCTGGTGCCGGCGGCGGCGCTGTCTGCCGGGTCGGCCGAGCGGGTGGCCCGCTGGTACCGGCAGGTCGGCTGCGGCCACCTCGGTGCGGCGGCCACCATGGCCGAGTTCCGGGCCCGGATGCGGCCGGTGCTGCCGGTCGCGCTGGCCCTGCACCTGGCGGTGCTCGGCGCCCTGACCTTCGCCGCGCTGGCCGTGGCGGCCGTCCTCGCGCCGCGTCCCGGGCCGGGCCACGGCGGCGGGCTGCTGCACGTGGTGGCCGAGCGGGCCGGCCCCGGCCCGTGGGCGGCGCAGGGCGTGCTGGGCCTGCTGCTGGTGCTGCCCGCGCTGCTGGCGCGCTGCGGCCGGACGACGGCCGCCGCGCTGGGGGCGTCGGCCGGGGCCGCCGCGACGCTCGGGCTGCTCGCCCTGGGCCGTTCCCTGCCGGCGGCCCTGCTGCTCGGCGGCGGCGCCGTCGCGGTGGTGCTGCTGGCGTACGCCTGGGCGGTGCTCGGCCGGGCCGGCTCGTACCGCTGCCCCCTTTCGTGATCCCCCGTTTCGTCCGTTCGTCGTTCTCAGTCCGTTCTCAGTCCGTTTTCCGTCTGTTTTTCCGTCTGTTTTCAGTCCGCCAGGTCGTCCCCGGCCTGGCTTCGTGGAAGGACACCCCTGATGAGGGTGCTGCTGCTGGGCGCCGACGGCTTCATCGGCCGCCGGGTCACCGACCGTCTGCTGATGGACCAGGAGTTGCAGGTGACGGTGCTCGGCCGGCGCGACTCGGCCGACATCCGCTTCGACCTGACCACCGGGAGCCCGGGTGCGCTGGCCCGGTTCCTGGACGCGGTCGCGCCGCAGGTGGTGATCAACTGCGCCGGCGCCACCTACGGCAGCTCGCGCACCCTGATCCGGTCGAACACGCTGGCCGTCGCGACGGTCTGCGAGGCGATCCGGCGCAGCCGGGAGCCGGCCCGGCTGGTGCACGTCGGCTCGGCCGCCGAGTACGGGCCGGTGCCCGGCGGGGTGCCGGTCTCGGAGCAGGCCGAGCCGCGGCCGGTCGGCCCGTACGGCGTGTCCAAGCTGGCCGGGACGGAGCTGGTGCTGGCCTCCGGCCTGGACGCGGCGGTGCTGCGGGTGTTCGACGTGGTGGGGCCGGGGGCGCCGACGGCCTCGCTGTTCGGGCGGCTGGCCGAGGGGCTGCGGCGGGCGCTGGAGCGGGACGAGAGCCAGGTGCGGATGCCGGACCTGTCCGGATACCGGGATTTCGTGGACGTGCGGGACGTCGCACGGGCCATCCAGGCGGCCGCGGTGTCGGCCGCCACCGGGGTGGTCAACATCGGCAGCGGGCACGCCGTCCGGGCCCGTGACGCGGCCCAACTGCTGGTGCGGGCCTCGGGGTTCGAGGGGTCCATCGTGGAGGAGAACCGGCAGGTCCTGCTGCCCGCGCAGGCCGGCGTGGCGGCGGGCGAGCACCCGCACGGCCATCACCACCACCAGCCTGGCCCCTACCTCCCGGGCCACCGGGCGGACGGCCAGCGGCCGGAGGGCCGGGCGGCGGCGGGCGAGCCGGTGCCGTGGCGGCAGGCGGACGTGCGCACCGCCCGGGACCGTCTCGGATGGCGGACGCAGGTGCCGCTGGAGGAGTCCCTCGGGGACGTCTGGCTGGAGACGGCCTGCCGGGTCTGAGGAGGCTCCGGGGTGCCTCGGGGCCGGTGGGACACGGGCCCGGGGCGCCTTCGGGGGCCCGGCGCCCGGTCCCACGATCCGGCGCCACCTGTCTCGCCCACCGGACAGGCTGTCTCGGAATAGAGAGGGGGCGTGACACTGTTGGCCTAGAGAGCCACCCGAGTGGTGGAGCAACAACCCCACGAAGAGGCTGGCCCAGGCCACCCGAACAAGACACCCATCGGAGTCCCCGTGTCGTTGCCACCCCTGGTCGAGCCGGCCGACGAGCTCACCGTCGATGAGGTCCGCCGGTACTCCCGCCACCTGATCATCCCCGACGTGGGCATGGCCGGGCAGAAGCGGTTGAAGAACGCCAAGGTGCTGTGCGTGGGCGCCGGCGGCCTGGGCTCGCCCGCCCTGCTGTACCTGGCCGCCGCCGGTGTCGGCACGCTGGGCATCGTCGAGTTCGACGTGGTGGACGAGTCGAACCTGCAGCGCCAGGTGATCCACGGCCAGTCGGACGTGGGCCGCTCCAAGGCGGAGTCGGCGCGCGACTCGGTCAAGGAGATCAACCCCTACGTCGACGTGGTCCTGCACGAGGAGCGCCTCGACAACTCCAACGTCATGGAGATCTTCTCCGGCTACGACCTGATCGTCGACGGCACCGACAACTTCGCCACCCGCTACCTGGTGAACGACGCCGCGGTGCTGCTCGGCAAGCCGTACGTGTGGGGCTCGATCTACCGCTTCGACGGCCAGGCCAGCGTCTTCTGGGCCGAACACGGCCCCTGCTACCGCTGCCTGTACCCGGAGGCCCCGCCGGCGGGCATGGTCCCCTCCTGCGCCGAGGGCGGCGTGCTGGGCGTGCTGTGCGCGTCCATCGGCTCGATCCAGGTCACCGAGGCGATCAAGCTGCTGGCCGGCATCGGCGAGCCGCTGCTCGGCCGGCTGATGATCTACGACGCCCTGGAGATGACCTACCGCCAGGTGAAGGTCCGCAAGGACCCGAACTGCGCGGTCTGCGGCGAGAACCCGACGGTCACCGAGCTGATCGACTACGAGGCCTTCTGCGGCGTCGTGTCGGACGAGGCGCAGGCCGCCGCCGCCGGTTCGACCATCACCTCGAAGCAGCTCAAGCAGTGGCAGGACGACAAGGAGGACATCTTCCTGGTCGACGTCCGCGAGCCCGGCGAGTACGAGATCGTCAACATCCCCGGTGCGGTGCTGATCCCGAAGAACGAGTTCCTGATGGGCAACGCCCTGGAGTCGCTGCCGCAGGACCGGAAGATCGTGCTGCACTGCAAGTCGGGCGTGCGCTCGGCCGAGGTGCTGGCCGTGGTGAAGTCCGCGGGCTTCGCCAACGCCGTCCACCTTGGCGGCGGCGTGCTCGGCTGGGTGAACCAGATCGAGCCGCACAAGCCGGTCTACTGACCGACGCGTTCACGTTGACGACGAAGGGCCCGCCGTTCGGCGGGCCCTTCGTCGTGCGGTCAGAGCGCGTGCCTGCGCTGCAGCACGTTGTAGGCGATCCAGCCCGGCAGCACCGGCAGCCAGAAGGTGAGCGCCCGGTAGAGGAACACCGCCGGGGTGGCGACCGTCGGGGACACGTCCGCGACGGTCAGGGCGCCGATCAGGGCCACCTCGACCGGGCCGATGCCGCCCGGGGTGGGGATCGCCGAGCCCGCCGCGTTGGCGGTCAGGAAGACCACCGCGACGGCCGAGAAGCTGACGTCGCCGCCGAAGGCCTGCACCGAGAAGTCCAGGCAGGCGGTGAAGGACAGGGTCAGCAGCAGGATGCCGCCGAAGCCGGTGACCAGCTTGCTGGGCGTCTGCATCAGGTCGAGCATCCGCGGCACCACGCCGAAGAACAGCGAGCGCAGGCGGCCCAGCACGAACCGGCGCAGCGGCGCGACGGCGGCCACCACCAGGGCGAGTACGGCGGCGGTCAGCACGCCGATGATCACCGCGCGGGAGGCGGAGAGGTCGCCGTTGGTCTGGCTGCCGGTGATCAGGCCGAAGCTGAACAGCAGCAGCAGGTGCCCGGCCAGGCCCGCCAGCTGGGAGGCACCGACCGAGGCCACGGCCTGGCCGGAACGGATGCCGGCCCGCTGCAGGTAGCGGGTGTTGAGGGCGATGCCGCCGATCGCGGCGGGGGCGACCAGCTTGACGAAGGAGCCGGCCAGCTGGGCGGCGACGGTGCGCCGGAACGGCAGCCGCTCGGGGACGAAGCCGGTCAGGCTCATCGCGGCGGCGACGTAGCTGAACGCGGCCGCGACCAGGGCGGCCGCCGCCCAGGCCCAGTTCATCTGGGAGAGCTTGAGCTGGGCCGGCTTGATGGTGGTCAGGGCCAGGTAGGCGGCGAAGGTGAGCGCGATCACCATGATCAGGCTCTTGGGCTTCAGCCGTTCCAGCTTGGCCGGCTCCATCGGCGCCTCGGGGGCGATCTGCAGGATCTGGCCGCGGATGCGGCTCAGCAGGTCCTCGCCGGCCGCCGCGATGTCCTCCTCGGCCTGCTGCTGGGTGCGCTCGCCGGCCGCGACCTGCGCCAGCGCCTTGGCGCGGGCGGCGGCCTTGCGCTCCTTGCCGAGCCTGGCCAGTTCGATCCTGGTGGAACGGCTCAGCCCGACCGGCTGGAGGAGCGGCAGCGCCTGCGCCACCCGCTCGGCGCCGAGCACCGCGTTGGCGGCGGCGACGGCCCGCTCCGGGCCGATCCGCAGCGCGAAGGTGGTGAGCAGCTGCGCGACGTCGATGCGCAGGGTCAGGTCGGTGGCGGCGATGTCGCCGCCGGAGAGGTTGACCAGGCAGCCGGTCTCCTCGTCCACCACCAGCAGCGACTCGCCGGTCAGCCGGCGGTGGGCGATCCGGCGCTCGTGCAGGGCGGCCACGGACTGCCAGATCGAGGCCATCACCCGGTCGGTGACCTCGTCGTCGGCCAGCTCGTCCAGGGCGCGGCCCTCGACGTTCTCGTACACCAGGATCGCGGCGTCCGGGCCGAGTTCGGAGGTGGCGACGAGCTGCGGCGCGCGGGCGCCCGAGGCGGCCGCCGCGTACGCGATCAGGGCCTCCTGCTCCAGCGCCTGGCGCAGCGACTGCGGGCTGCGGCGCACCGCGACCGAGCGCAGCCGCAGCCGCCGCCAGGCCCGGTAGAAGAAGCCGGAGGCCTGCTGCTCGCGGTCGATGATGTGGACGTCCAGGGGCGGGCCGCCCTGCTGGGTGACGTAGTACCGGCGGGTGCCGCCGGGGGCGTCGGAGGCGCGGTGGGCGCCGTCCGGGGTGAAGCCGACCTTGCGCAGGCCGATCATCATGTGCTGGCCGGTGGGCCGGATGTTGGGGGAGCCGATCGCGTACAGCGTGCCGTAGGCGACGGACCAGCCGATCAGCACGGTGAGCATCAGCGACAGCGGGGTGGTGTAGCCGCCGAGCAGCTCGGTGACCCCGCTGAAGACCACCACCACCCACAGGGCGACCCGCCAGCGCGGTCTGCTCGACATGCCGACGGCGGTCATGTAGGCGATCACCGGCGCGAGGTAGCCGTGCACCGGGTCGGTGAGGGTGCCGTTGCTGTCCAGCGGCAGCCTGGTCAGCGCCTCCCGGATGTGGTCGGAGGCGCCTTCGGCCACCCACCAGTCGATGCCGAGCGAGACGCCGTACGCGAGCACCGAGGCCAGGACGCCGTCGGCGACCCGCAGGCCGTCGCGTTTGATCAGCCGCTCGACGGCGAAGGCCAGCGGCACGGCGAGCACCGCGACGCTGGAGACCAGGCCGGTGATCGTGGCGAGCACCGCGGAGAAGTGCGGCGCGTTGGTGGCGATGTCCTGCTCGATGCCGGTGGTCGTTGAAGTGGCGATGCCGGCCAGCACGAAGACGGCGACGATCCCGAAGACGCCCGTGAGGAAGCGGAGCAGGTCGGACGGGCGGTGCGCGCGGGCGGCGAGCAGCGGCTCGTCGACGTCCAGGTGCGGGGCGTCGTCCAGCGGGTCCTGGTCGTGGTCGTCGGGCAGCGGAGCCTGGGCCTGCGGGGCTGCGGGCTCCGGGGCCGGGGGCTGCGGGGTGGCGGGCCGGCCGGGCGCGGGGGTCTTGATCGTCCGGTCCTTGATCAGGGAGACTTCCGGGGTCGGCCCCGGTGCGGGCCGGTCCTCGTCCCCGCCGCCGGGCGCCGGGGGCACGGCGGCAGCGGACTCGTCGGAGTCCTTGTCCACGCCCACGTCAACCGTCCCGGTCATCTGGTCTTGTCCTCGTATCACCACTCACCGCCCCGAAGATGGTGGCATGCCCCGAGGCCCCGTGCTGGACAGGGGGCGGATCGGGCGCGGCGTCCCGTTCGTACGGCACCGCGGGTGCGCGCCCGTGCGGAAGAATGCCGCAGGTGACGGACGTAACAGACGACGGCCTCCCGGACGCCCTACCGCCCTTCGCCGAACTGGTGCTCGACCTGACCGAGCGGATTCCACCCGGGCGGGTGATGACCTACGGCGACGTCGCCGAGTACCTCGGCCAGGGCGGACCGCGGCAGGTCGGCCGGGTGATGGCCCACTACGGCGGCTCGGTGCCCTGGTGGCGGGTCATCCGCGCGGACGGGCGCCTCCTGCCCGGCCACGAGCAGCGCGCCCTCGCCCACTACGGCGAGGAGGGCACCCCGCTGCGCGAACTCGCCGACCCGCCCCGGGTCGACCTCAAGCGGGCCCGCTGGGACGGGGAACCGCCGGAAGCCCACTGAGGGCGCCGGGGACGCCGGGGACGCCCCGCGCGGGCGGGGAATGACGGAGCAGGACCGTAGGCTCGATGCGGGCGGGCCCCGGCGGGGCCCGCCCGGCCATGCCCTGTTCGACCCCGGGACCAGTCCGTGAACTCCCCCTACCGGCTCGTGCGCAGCCCCCTCGTCCAGCCCGACCCCCCCGTGCTGGACGCCTACCAGCGCGCCGTCGTCGAGCACGCCGGCGGCCCGCTGCTGGTCCTGGCCGGCCCGGGCACCGGCAAGACCACCACCCTCGTCGAGGCCGTCGCCCGGCGGATCGAGGACGGCACCGACCCCGAGCGGATCCTCGTCCTCACCTTCAGCCGCAAGGCCGCGACGGAGCTGCGCGACCGGATGGCCGGCCGGCTCGGCGGCACCGCCGCCGCCCCGCAGGCCACCACCTTCCACTCCTTCTGCTACGCCCTGCTGCGCGCCCACCAGGACCCGCAGGACTACGCCGAGCCGCTGCGGCTGCTCTCCGGCCCCGAGCAGGACGTCATGGTCCGCGAACTGCTCGCCGGCGGCGCCGAGGACGCCCGCCTCGGCAGCTCCCGGATCCCGTGGCCGCTGGACCTGCGGGCCTGCCTGACCACCCGCGGCTTCGCCGACGAAGTCCGCGCCGTCCTCGCCCGCAGCCGCGAGCTCGGCCTCGGCGAAGCCGAACTGGAGCGCTTCGCCCAGGGCGTCCAGCGCCCCGACTGGGCCGCCGCCGCCCACTTCCTGGCCGACTACCTCGACGTGCTCGACCTGCGCGGCGTCCTCGACTACGCCGAACTCGTCCACCGCGCCGTCCTCCTCGCCGAGCGCCCCGACGTCGGGCAGGAGCTGCGGCAGCGCTACGACGCCGTCTTCGTCGACGAGTACCAGGACACCGACCCCTCCCAGGTCCGGTTGCTGCGCCGGCTCGCCGGCGACGGACGCGACCTCGTCGCCGTCGGCGACCCCGACCAGTCGATCTACGCCTTCCGTGGCGCCGACATCAACGGCATCCTCGACTTCCCGCAGACCTTCCGCCGGGCCGACGGCAGCCCCGCCGAGGTCAAGGTCCTGCGCGTCTCCCGCCGCTCCGGCGCGCTCCTGCTCGCCGCCTCCCGGGAGATCGCCCGGCGGATGCCGATGGGCCGCCTGCCCGCCGACAAGCTCGCCCAGCACCGCGCCCTGCTGCCCTCCCGCGAGGGCGGCCGGGTCGAGGTGTACACCTACCCGACCCCCGGCGCCGAACTCGACTCGATCGCCGACCTGCTGCGCCGCGCCCACCTGGAGGACGGCGTGCCCTGGGGCGAGATGGCCGTGCTCGTCCGGGCCGGCGCCCGCTCCATCCCCGGCGTGCGGCGGGCCCTCGGCGCGGCCGGCGTCCCGCTGGAGATCGACGGCGACGACCTGCCGCTGCGCGAGGAGCCGGCCGTCGCCCAGCTGCTGCTCGCCCTGCGGGTCTGCGCCCGACAGGCGTCGCGGCAGGCCGCCCGCGACCGGTACGGCGACCCGGAGGCAGCGGACGCAGAGGATGTGACGGACGTTGCGGACGCTGTGGAGGCTCCCGGCGCCCGCGACACCGACACCGACGCCGCAGCCGACCCGCTCACCACCGAGCTGGCCCACGCCCTGCTCACCGGCCCGCTCGGCGGCCTCGACGGCTCCGACCTGCGGCGCCTGGGCCGCGCCCTGCGCGAGGAGGAACGCGCCGCGCTGCGCGCCGAAGGCCGTCCCGGCACGGCCCCGCGCCCGGCCGACGAGCTGATCCGCGAAGCCCTCGCCGAGCCCGAGCGGCTGGTCGCCCTCGACCCCGCGTACGCCCGCCGTGCCCGCGACCTCGGCACGCTGCTGCGCAAGGTCCGCGAGATGCTGGCCGGCGGCTGCACCGCCGAGGAGGCGCTGTGGGAGCTTTGGGAGGGCAGCCGACGCTGGCGCGAGCGCCTGGAGCGGGCCGCCCTGCGCGGCGGCGCCGCCGGCCGCAACGCCGACCGCGACCTGGACGCGCTGTGCGCCCTGTTCGAGACCGCCGCCCGTGCCGAGGAGCAGGTCACCGGCCACCGCAGCGCCCTCGACCTGCTCGCCGAACTCGAAGCCCAGGACATCGCCGCCGACACCCTCACCGTCCGGGCGGTGCGCCCCGAGGCCGTCCGGTTGATGACCGCCCACCGCTCCAAGGGCCTGGAGTGGCGCTTGGTTGTCGTCGCCGGCGTCCAGGACGGCCTCTGGCCCGACCTGCGCCGCCGCGGCTCCCTGCTGGAGGCCGACCGGATCGGCCGCGACGGCCTCGCCGAACCGCTCTCCCCGGGCGCCCTGCTCGGCGAGGAGCGCCGCCTCTTCTACGTGGCCGCGACCCGCGCCAGGGAACGGCTGGTCGTCACCGCCGTCAAGGCCCCCGCCGACGACGGCGACGAACCCTCCCGCTTCCTGCGCGAGCTCTACCGCGAGGACGTCGACCCGCACTCCGGCAAGGTGGTGCGCCGCACCCCGCCGGTCACCGTCGAGGATGTCACCCACCGCCCGCGCCGCCCGCTGTCCGTCGCCGCGCTGGTCGCCGAGCTGCGCGCGGTCACCGTCGACCCCGCGCGCTCGCCCGAACTGCGCCGCGCCGCCGCCGAACGGCTCGCCGTCCTCGCCACCGCCACCGACGAGGACGGGCTGCCGCTGGTGCCCGCCGCCCACCCGGACCGCTGGTGGGGCCTGGACGAACCGACCGCCGCCCCCGAGCCGCTGCGCAGCGCCGACCTGCCGGTACGGCTGTCCGGCAGCGGCCTGGAGCAGTTGGAGAACTGCTCGCTGCAGTGGTTCCTGGACAAGGAGGTCAAGGCGCGCGGCGCTGGCTCGGCCGCCCAGGGCTTCGGGAACGTGGTGCACGCGCTCGCCGACGAGGTCGGCTCCGGCCGCACTCCCGCCGACCTCGCCGTCCTCATGGAGCGCCTGGACACCGTCTGGGACGCGCTGGCCTTCGACGCGCCCTGGAAGTCCCGGCAGGAGAAGACCGAGGCCCGCGCCGCCCTGGAGCGCTTCCTCAACTGGCACGTCCTGGAACGCGGCCGGGACGTCGTCGCCACCGAGCACGGCTTCGACGTCACCCTCGACGTCGGCGGCGTCTCGGTGCGCATCCGCGGCTCGATGGACCGGGTCGAGAAGGACGGCTCCGGGCGCGCCTACGTGGTCGACTTCAAGACCGGCAAGCAGCTGCCCACCGACCGGTCGCTGCCGGAGCACAAGCAGCTCGCCGTCTACCAGCTCGCCGTCCGGGCCGGCGCCCTGGGCGGGCTGCCCGGCTTCGCCGAGGACCCCCCGGCCACCGGCGGCGCCGAACTGGTGCACCTGCGCGAGCCCGCCGCCAAGGCCGCCCAGGACGCCCCCAAGGTCCAGCGGCAGGACCCGCCGGACGGCGAGCGCTGGATCGAGAACCTGCTCGCCGAGGCGGCCGGGAAGGTCCTCGCCGAGCGCTTCGTCCCGCAGACCGGCGGCGGCTGCGACCGCTGCTCCTTCCGCCGCAGCTGCTCGGCCCAGCGGGACGGCGCCCAACTGGTCGAGTGAGGATTGTCCGCCGCTCCGGTTACGGTTGCGGGGTGACCGCCGTGCTCAGCCATCCCGACCAGCTCAAGGAGCTGCTGGGGATCCCGTTCAACCGGGAGCAGATGGCGGCCGTCGGCGCCCCCCTGGAACCGGCCGTGATCGTGGCCGGCGCCGGCTCCGGCAAGACCACCGTGATGGCCGCCCGGGTCGTCTGGCTGGTCGGCTCCGGCGCCGTACGGCCCGAGGAGGTGCTCGGCCTCACCTTCACCAACAAGGCGGCCGGCGAACTCGCCGACCGGGTCCGGACCGCCCTGCGGGTCTGCGGCCTGGGGACGGCCCCGGCCGACGGCTGGGGGAGCGCCGCCGGCCAGGGCGCCGCCGAACCGCTCGGCGAGCCGGAGATCTCCACCTACCACGCCTTCGCCGGCCGCCTCCTCAAGGAGCACGGCCTGCGGATCGGCATCGAACCGGACGTACGGCTGCTCGCCGACGCCACCCGCTTCCAGCTCGCCGCCAAGGTGCTGCGCACCGCCCGCGGCCCGTTCCCCGCGCTCACCGGCACCTTCACCAACCTGGTCGCCGACCTCACCGCGCTGGACGGCGAACTCGCCGAGCACCTCGTCGAGCCGCAGGCCCTGCGCGACTTCGACGAGCGGCTGCTGGACACCCTCGCCACCGTCAAGCTGACCAACGACGACCTGCGGGCCGTCCCGGCCGCCGCCCGCGCCCGGCAGGAGCTGCTGCGCCTGGTCGAGGAGTACCGGCGCCGCAAGCGCTCCGCCGGGCTGATGGACTTCGGCGACCAGATAGCCGCCGCCGCCCGCCTCGCCCAGCAGCGCCCCGAGGTCGGCGAGCTGCTGCGCGGCCAGTTCCGGGTGGTGCTGCTGGACGAGTACCAGGACACCTCGGTGGCCCAGCGCCTGATGCTCGCCGGCCTGTTCGGCGCCGGCCCCGGCGGCGTCGGCACCGGCCACCCGGTCACCGCCGTCGGCGACCCCTGCCAGGCGATCTACGGCTGGCGCGGCGCCTCCGTCGCCAACCTCGACGAGTTCCCCCGGCACTTCCCCAAGGCCGACGGCCGCCCCGCCGACCGCTACGCGCTCAGCGAGAACCGCCGCAGCGGTGGACGCCTGCTCGCCTTCGCCAACACCCTCGCCGCGCCGCTGCGGGAGATGCACGAGGGCGTCGAGGCGCTGCGCCCGGCACCCGGCGCCGAACACGACGGCTTCGTCCGGGCGGCGCTGCTGCCCACCCACGCCGAGGAGGTCGACTGGCTCGCCGACTCGGTCGCCCACCTGGTGCGCACCGGCACCGCGCCCGGCCGGATCGCCGTGCTGTGCCGCGGCGGCGCCGCCTTCCCGGACATCCACGCGGCGCTGGTCGCCCGCGAGGTGCCGGTCGAGGTGGTGGGCCTCGGCGGGCTGCTGCAACTGCCCGAGGTGGCCGACCTGGTGGCGGTCTGCGAGGTGCTGCAGGACCCGACCGCCAACGCCGCGCTGGTGCGCCTGCTGATCGGCCCGCGCTGGCGGATCGGCCCGCGCGACCTCGCGCTGCTCGGCCGGCGGGCCGCCGAACTGGTGCGCACCGCCCGGCCCGAGGGCGTCGAGGCGCTGGCCGCGGCCGTCGCCGAGGCCGACCCGACCGAGGTGGTGTCGCTGGCCGACGCGGTGGAGAGCTTCCTCGACGGGTCGTCCGGTGAGGAGGGCAAGTCCGACGGGCTGCCGTTCTCCGCCGAGGCGCGGGTGCGCTTCGCCCGTCTCGCCCAGGAGCTGCGCGATCTGCGCCGCTCGCTCGCCGACCCGCTGATGGACGTGCTGCACCGGGTGCTGGCCGTCACCGGCCTGGAGGTCGAACTCGCCGCCTCCCCGCAGGCGTTGGCCGCCCGGCGGCGGGAGACCCTGCACGCCTTCCTGGACGTCGCCGCCTCCTTCGCCGACCTCGACGGCGACCCGGGCCTCGCCGCCTTCCTGGGCTTCCTGCGCGCCGCCCAGGAGTACGACCGCGGCCTGGACAGCAGCCTGCCCGGCGGCGAGGACACCGTGAAGGTCCTCACCGCCCACAAGTCCAAGGGCCTGGAGTGGGACGTGGTGGCCGTCCCCGGCCTGGTGCGGGGCGCGTTCCCCTCCGCCACCCCGCGCGAGCGCTGGACCAGCGCCAAGCGCGTGCTCCCGCACGCCCTGCGCGGCGACGCCGCCACCCTGCCCGACGTGCGCGGCGGCTGGACCGGGAAGTCGATGACCGCCTTCCGGAAGGAGCTGGCCGAGCACGCCGGCACCGAGGAACTGCGCCTCGGCTACGTCGCGTTCACCCGCCCGCGCTCGCTGCTGCTGGCCTCCGGGCACTGGTGGGGGCCGAGCCAGAAGACCGTCCGCGGCCCGTCCGACTTCCTGGAGCGGCTGCGCGAGCACTGCGAGCAGCCCGGCGCGGGCGAGGTCGAACACTGGGCCGAGCGGCCGGCCGAGGGCGCCGCGAACCCGGCGCTGACCGCCCCCGTCGAGCACCCCTGGCCGCTGCCGCTGGACCCTGCCGCGCAGCACGCCCGCCGCCGGGTCGCCGAGGTGGTGCACGCCCGGCTGGCGGGCCGGCCGGCGCCGGAGCCCGAGCCGATGGCCGCCGAGGACCAGCGCCAGGTGGCCTCCTGGGACCGCGATCTGACCGCGCTGCTGGGCGAGTTGGAGCGTTCCCGGCGCACCGCGCGCGAGGTGCCGCTGCCCGCCGCGCTGTCCGCCACCCAGCTGCTGCGGCTGGCCGCCGACCCGGACGGCTTCGCCCGCGACCTGGCCCGCCCGATGCCGCGCCCCCCGCAGCCCGCCGCCCGGCGCGGCACCCGCTTCCACGCCTGGGTGCAGTCCCGGATCGAGCCGCTGCTGCTGATCGAGCCCGGCGCGCTGCCCGGCGCCGACGACGACGGCATCGAGGACGAGCAGGACCTGGAGCGGCTCAAGGAGGCGTTCCTGCGCACCCCGTACGCGCAGCGCAAGCCCCACCGGGTCGAGGCGCCGTTCCAACTGGTGCTGGCGGGGCGGGTGGTGCGCGGACGGATCGACGCGGTCTACCGGGACGCCGGCGCGTTGACGGAATCCGGTGGTGCGTCACGCTACGAAGTGGTGGACTGGAAGACCCACCGCGAGGAGACGGCGGACCCGCTGCAGCTCGCGGTCTACCGGTTGGCCTGGGCCGAGCAGGCGGGCGTCGACCCCGAGCAGGTCACCGCTTCGTTCCTGTACGTCCGCAGCGGACGGATCGTCCGTCCGGCAGGACTTCCCGACCGAAAAGAGTTGGAACGGCTCCTGATCGGGAACAGTGACTAATGAGTCACGCAGAGCATCCAAGTCATCACGCCAGTGCCCGAAACCTGTGCGTCATGCACGTTTCGCGCCTATTGTGGGGTCGGTAACCGGTCAACCCCCGTGCTCCGGCCGCCAGCGAGGCCCACATTCCCTGACCCTCAGTCATCACCGCAGGTGCCCCCGGGCACCGGCGTCTTCTGCTGGAGAGACCGAAGTTGAGCGCGACCGGATGGATCAGAGAGCGGTTCGCCGGGCCGACCCCGCGACCCGCCCCGCGCACGACCGGCACCTGGCCGAGGACGGCGCTCGCGCTGCCCCTCCTCGGCATGGTGCTGATCGTCGCCCTCGACTACGTCAGCGGCACCGAGGTGACGGTCGAACCCGCCCTCACCGCCGTACCCGCGCTGGCCGCCATGGTCAGCCGCCGCACCTGGTACCCGCTCGTCATCGGTCTGTGCACCGAGGCGGCGGCCTTCCTGATGGCCTTCCGCAGCGACACGCTCGGCGAGTCCGTGCACGCCGCCAGCGTCATCGCGGTCCTGCTGGTCGCCACGATCGGCTGGGTCAGCGCCACCCTGAGACTGCGCCAGGAGCGGGCCCTGGCCGACGCCCAGCTGGTCGCCTCGATCGCCCGCCGGGTGCTGCTGCGGCCCGTCCCCGAGAGGGTCGGCACCGTCCGGGCCGCCGTCCACTACGAGGCCGCCGCCGCCCACGCCCGCATCGGCGGCGACCTCTACGAGGTGGTCAACACCCGGCACGGCGTCCGGGCCGTGGTCGGGGACGTGCGCGGCAAGGGCCTCGGCGCGGTCGAGACGGCCGCCGCCGTGCTCGGCGCCTTCCGCGAGGCCGCCCACCAGGAACCCGCGCTGGACCGGGTGGCCGGCTGGCTGGCCGTCAGCCTCGACCGCGCCCTGCACGAGAACGACCACCCGGGCGTGGAGGAGGAGTTCGTCACCCTGGTACTGATCGGCGTCGGGCCCGACGGCGCCGCCGAGATCGTCAACTGCGGCCACCCCGCGCCGCTGCTGCTGCGCTCCGGCGAGGTCAGCCCGCTCGAACTCGCCGAGACCGTACCGCCGCTGGGCGTCCTCGACCCGGCCGACGTCCACCCGCCGGTGCACCGGGTCCAGCTGCGGGACGACGACCGGGTGCTGCTGTTCACCGACGGGATGATCGAGGCCCGCGACCGCGCGGGCACCTTCTACCCGCTCGCCGAACGGCTCCCGCACTGCGCCGACGGCCGCCCCGCCGACGTCCTGCGGCGCCTCCACGAGGACGTGGTGCGCCACGTCGGGCGCCAACTCGGCGACGACGCGGCCATGCTGCTCCTGCAGTACGCCCCCGCGCCGCCGACCGTCCACGTCCCGCAGCAGGCCGGAGTCCTGACGCGGCACTGACCCCACCCGCTACAGCGACACCTCGACCAGCAGCGGCCGGTGGTCCGACACGGCCGTGCGCGGCGCCGCCGCCGGGCCCACCGCCGTGCGCGGCACACCGACCGCCAGCACGTGGTCGAACTGCACCGCCGGCCGGTGCGAGGGGTACGTCGGCGTGCGCGCCAGGTCGTACCAGCCCGGCAGCCGGGGCCGCGGCTCGCGCACGCGCCGCCGGCGCGCCTCGGCCGGCCGCGGGTGCGCCCGGCGGGCCGCCCGCAGCTCCCGCACCCGTACCCGCGGCGCGGTGCGCTCCAGTGCCGTCGCCCCGCCGAGCACCGTGCGCGGCACCGCGCCGACCAGGTTGAAGTCGCCCAGGACCAGGTACGGCTGGGGCAGGTCGGCGATCCAGCGCCGGATGCCCGCCAGCTGCGCCATGTTCCAGCCCGGCACGAAGGACAGGTGCGCCGCCACCACGGTGAACGGCCCGAGGTCGCCCTCCAGCACCGCGGCCACCGCCGCCCGCGGCTCGTCCGGCACCGGGGTCAGCCCGCGCCGCCCGGCCACCCGCAGCGGCAGCCCGAACGGCGCCGGGGCGAACCGCCGGGCCCGCCAGTGCCGCACCGGCAGCCGGGTCAGCAGCGCCGTCCCGTACGAGGGCGGGGCGTCGTCGCCCACCTCGCCCGGCCCGTACACCCGCAGGCCGTCGGGCCCGGACGGCTCCCGCAGCCAGCCGGCCACCGGCGCCGGGCGCCCGTGCAGCGCGGCGGCGAACCGCCAGTCCTTGGCGCCCATCGCCGCGGCCGCCACCGCGGCCTGGTCGGTGCCGCCGGAGCGCGCCTGGTGCCGGTCCACCTCCTGCAGGGCCAGGACGTCGGCGTCCAGCGCGGCCACGGCCTCGGCCAGCGGTGCGCCGGCGTCGGAGGGGTAGGGCCGCGGCGCGCCGTCCGGGGCGAGGGGCTGACCGTGCAACAGGTTGAAGGTGGCGATGCGCAACTGGCTCACACCGCACGACGGTACCCGGTCGCCGGGAGAGGCGGGGCGCGAGGCGGAGGGGTGGGGCGCGGGGTGCGAGGGCGCGGGGCGAGGTGAGGGGCGCGGCTTGAGGTGGGAGGGCATACCGGGTATACATACCGAGTATGTCCATCCGTCACGGTCTGCTCGCCCTGCTCGACCAGGGCCCGCGCTACGGCTACCAACTGCGCACCGAATTCGAGGCGCGCACCGGCGCCACCTGGCCGCTCAACGTCGGGCAGGTCTACACCACGCTGTCCAGACTGGAGCGCGACGGCCTGGTCGAACCCGCCGGGGAGGACCAGGACGGCCACCAGTTCTACGCCGTCACCGACGCCGGCCGCTCCGAACTCCGGGCCTGGTTCGACACCCCGGTGCCCCGGACCAGCCCCCCGCGCGACGAACTGGCGATCAAGCTCGCCATGGCCGTCACCGTCCCCGGCGTCGACGTCTCCGCCGTCGTCCAGGGCCAGCGCCGGCACAGCATCAAGGCACTGCAGGACTACACCCGGCTCAAGGGCCGCGCCCTGGCCGGAGCCCCGCAGCCCGGCGAAGCGGACCGGCCCGGCACCGTGCCCGCCACCAGCAACGACCTCGCCTGGCTGCTCGTCCTCGACCAGCTGATCTTCCAGACCGAGGCCGAGATCCGCTGGCTCGACCACTGCGAGACCCGGCTCGCCCAGCAGGCCGAACTGCTTCAGACCCGCACCGCCGAAGCCGGCCGCGACGGCGGCGCCGCACCGGCCAAGCGCGGCCGCCGGCTGCGCGCCTGACCGCCTGAGCGTCTGAATGCCTGAGCGCCTAAATGCCCTGAGCGCCCGAATGCCTGAGCGCCGTCACGCCTGAACGCCGAGGCGCCTGAGCGCTCGGCACCGAACCACCGGCTCGGACCCCGACCCCGAGCCGACACCCAGTACGAGGGGGGAATCGTGTCCCACACCGAAGAAGCCCGGCACACGCCGGTGCTGCACCTGGAGAACGTCACCCGGGTCCACGGCCACGGCGCAGCCGAGGTCCAGGCCCTGCGCGGCGTCGACCTCAAGGTCCACCCCGGCGAGTTCGTCGCCGTCATGGGGCCCTCCGGCTCCGGCAAGTCGACCCTGCTCACCCTGGCCGGCGGCCTCGACAGCCCGAGCACCGGCCGGGTCCTGGTCGAGGGCGTCGCCCTCGGCGACCTCAACCGCAAGAAGCTCGCCCAGGTCCGCCGCCGCTCCGTCGGCTACGTCTTCCAGGACTACAACCTGATCCCGGCGCTCACCGCCGCCGAGAACATCTCACTGCCGCGCGAACTCGACGGCCTGTCCACCCGCGCCGCCCGCCGCGAGGCCCTCGCCGCCCTGGAGGAACTCGGCATCCCGGAGCTCGCCGACCGCTTCCCCGACGACATGTCCGGCGGCCAGCAGCAGCGCGTCGCCATCGCCCGCGCCCTGATCGGCGACCGCCGCCTCGTCCTCGCCGACGAACCCACCGGCGCCCTCGACTCCACCACCGGCGAAGCCGTCCTCGCCGTCCTGCGCGCCCGCTGCGACGCCGGCGCCGCCGCCATGATGGTCACCCACGAGGCCCGGCACGCCGCCTGGGCCGACCGCGTCGTCTTCCTGCGCGACGGCCGCATGGTCGACGAGTCCGTCAGCCAGGACGCCGCCAGCCTGCTCGTCAGCGCCGCCACCAACAGCGCGAAGGTGGACGAGTGAAGCTCAGCACCTGGCGGGTCGCCCTGCGCATCGCCCGCCGCGACGCCCTGCGCGCCAAGGGCCGCAGCGCCCTCGTCATCGCGATGGTCGCGCTGCCCGTCCTCGGCGTCACCGGCGCCGACGTGGTCTTCCGCAGCGCCGCCCTCTCGCCCGCCGAACGCGCCGTCCGCGTCATGGGCCGGGCCGCCGCCGAGCTGGAGATGGTCGAGCCCGGCGCCACCGTCGTGCAGGCGCCGGACCCGGACCAGGGCTTCACCGTCAAGAGCCCCAAGGACGCGGCGAAGAACGGCGGCGCCGAGCCCCAGTACACCGCCACGCAGCAGCGCTCCCTCGGCACCGACCCCGCCGAACTGGCCCGGCAGCTGCTGCCGGCCGGCGCCACCCTCGTGCCCGAACGCCAGGGCCCGTACACCGCGGCGAGCAGCACCGACGGCCTGCTCGCCACCCGGGTCACCGAGGCCGACCTGGGCGACCCGGTCTGGAACGGCCGCGTCGACCTGGTCACGGGCCGGGCACCCGCGAACGACCACGAGACCGCCGTCACCCCCGACTTCCTCAAGCGCTCCGGCCTCAAGGTCGGCGACCGGACCGCCGTCCGCGGCCTGGAAGCCACCCCGTTCACCATCACCGGCGTCTACGAGTACCCCGGCGAGCTCAACGCCACCGAGCTCTTCGCCCAGCCCGGCGCCCTGATCGACCGGATCGCCAAGACCCCCGGCGCCGCCCGCGGCCCCGGCTCCGGCACCGGCGAGCCCACCACCTGGCTGGTCAAGCTCCCGGACGGCGCCGGCCTCGACTGGCACAAGGTCACCGAACTCAACGAGTACGGCTTCCACGTCACCTCGCGCGCGGTCCTGACCGACCCCCCGGCCCGCGCCGACGTCCCGTACTTCACCGACCAGGACCGGCACGGCTTCGGCGAGGCGTCGTACTTCAACCGGACCTCCGTCGTCATCCTCGCCACCGTCGTCGGCATGGCCCTGCTGGAGATCGTCCTCCTCGCGGGCCCCGCCTTCGCCGTCGGGGCCCGGCGCTCCCGGCGGCAGCTCGGCCTGCTCGCCGCGGCCGGCGGTGACCGCGCCAACGTCCGCGCCGTCGTCCTCGGCGGCGGCATCGTCCTCGGCGTCGTCGGCGCCGCGACCGGCCTCGCCCTCGGCGTCGGCCTGGTCGCCCTGCTGCGCACCCAGGCGGAGCAGTACTCCGGCCGGCGCTTCGGGCACTTCGCCCTCCAGCCGCTCGACCTGCTCGGCGTGCTCCTGGTCGGCCTGGTCACCGGCCTGCTCGCCGCCGTCGTCCCCGCCGTCCAGGCCTCCCGGCAGGACGTCGTCTCCGCGCTCACCGGCCGCGACTCGCTCAAGCCGCCGAGCCGCAAGCTCGCCGTGCTCGGCCTGCTGATGCTCGGCGGCGGCGCCGCCCTGGCCCTGGTGGGCGCCACCAGCGGCATCGGCAACCGCAGCCTGGCCGTCCTCGGCGGCTCGGCCGTCGCCGAACTCGGCATGGTCGCGCTCACGCCCTACCTGGTCGGCCTCTTCGGCCGGCTCGGCCGCTGGCTCTCGCTCGGCCCCCGGCTCGCCCTGCGCGACTCGGTGCGCCACCGGGGCCGCACCGCGCCCGCCGTCGCCGCCGTCATGGCCGCCGTCGCCGGCTCCGTCGCCGTCAGCGTGTACACCGCCAGCTTCGAGGACCAGTACCGGAGCGAGTACGTCGCCCACGGCCCGTCCGGCGCCGTCCTGCTCGGCAGCGGCTGGCTGAGCGGGACCGACGGCAAGCTGCTGCCCCAGATGCGCGAGGCCGTCGAACGCGGCATCCCCGACCTCGGCCCGCGCGCCGACGTCCGCAACGTGCACTACAAGGGCAACTGCTCCGACGGCGGGCCCTGCGGCTACATCAGCGTGGACCTGCCCAAGGAGATGCGCTGCCCGGTCCTCGACGAGGACCGCGAGTTCGGGCCCGGCGAGGCCGAGCGGATCCTGGAGACCGACAAGCGCTGCCAGGCGGACACCCGCCGCGGAAGCCCGTACGGCCCGCTCACCGTCGGCGACGCCACCCTGCTGCGCAACCTCTACGGCGTCACCGACCCGGCCGCCGGCCAGGCCCTCGCCGCCGGGAAGGCGGTGATCTTCGACGCCCGGTACCTCCGGGACGGCAAGGTCGCCCTGCAGTACAGCGACCCGGTGGACTACAACGCGAGCGGCAACGCCTCCCGCAAGCAGGTCCGCCACGAGGTCGCCGTCGACGCCGTCCTCGCCGACGCCTCGCTGCCCTCCCCCGCGCAGGCCGTGCTCAGCCCGGACACCGCCGCGAAGCTCGGGTTCACCACCTCGGAAGCCGGCTCGGTCTGGCTGCCCGGCTCCGCGCCCTCCGACAGCGCCCAGCAGAAGGCCGACGGCGCGCTGGCCAGGATCACCGACCGCGACCTGCTCACCGTCGAGCGCGGCTACCAGTCCCACGCCGACCTCATCACCCTCGGCCTGACCGTCTTCGCCGGGCTGGTCGCCCTCGGCGCGGCCGGCATCGCCACCGGACTCGCCGCCGCGGACTCCCAGCGCGACCTCACCACCCTGGCGGCGGTCGGCGCCGAGCCCCGCATCCGGCGCTCGCTGTCCGGCTTCCAGTGCGGCGTGATCGCCGCCATGGGCGCCCTGCTCGGCGTGGTCTGCGGCATCGTGCCGGGCGCGGCCCTGCGCAAGGTCGAGGGCGCGGCGAGCTACTACCCCGGCATGAGCCCCGACGAGCTCGCCCACCGGGCGTCCGTGGTCTTCCCGTGGCCGACCATCGCCGCCACCGTCGTGGTGCTCCCGCTGCTCGCGGCCGCCCTCGCGGCGGTACTGACCCGCTCGCGGATCACGATGCTGCGCCGCTCGGGCTGATTGCCCGCGCCGCCCGGGCTGAGGCCCGTCCGACCGCTCCCCACCCCCGCCGCAGCCGTACCGCGGCGGGGGTGACGGAGGTTACAGCCCCGTGAGCGCCCGGCAGCCGGACGTCCGGGGCGGGCACCCGTACGGGCGAACTACAGTCGTCGGTATGACGAGAACCCCGGACAGCGCCGTCCGCTCCTACATCGACCGGCACCAGGCCGCCTTCCTCGCCGACCTCGCCGAATGGCTGGCCATCCCCTCGGTCTCCGCCGACCCGGCCCGCGCCGGCGAGGTGCGGCGCTCCGCCGAGTGGCTGACGGGCAAGCTGCGCGAGACGGGCTTCCCGGTCGCCGAGGTGTGGGAGACGGACGGCCTGCCGGCGGTGTTCGCCGAATGGCCCTCGGGGGATCCGTCCGCGCCGACCGTCCTGGTCTACGGGCACCACGACGTGCAGCCCGCCGCCCAGGAGGACGGCTGGGACACCGAGCCGTTCACCCCGACCGTGGTCGACGGCCGGCTGTACGCGCGCGGCGCCGCCGACGACAAGGGGCAGGTCTTCTTCCACACCCTGGGGGTGCGCGCCCACCTGGACGCCACCGGCCGCACCGCGCCGGCCGTCAACCTCAAGCTGCTGATCGAGGGCGAGGAGGAGTCCGGCTCGCCGCACTTCGCCGACCTGGTCCGCCGCGAGGCCGACCGGCTGGCCGCCGACGTCGTCGTCATCTCGGACACCGGCATGTGGTCCGCCGACACGCCGACCGTCTGCACCGGCATGCGCGGCCTCGCCGACGCCCAGATCGACCTGTACGGGCCGGACACCGACATCCACTCCGGCTCCTTCGGCGGCGCCGTCCCCAACCCGGCGCAGGTCGCGGCCGAGCTGGCCGCCGCCCTGCACGACGCCGACCGCAGGGTCGCGGTGCCGGGCTTCTACGACGGCGTGGTCGAGCTGACCGACCGCGAGCGCGAGCTGTTCGCCGAGCTGCCCTTCGACGAGGAGCAGTGGCTGCGGGTCGCCAAGTCGTACGGCACCCGGGGCGAGGCCGGGTACACCACCCTGGAGCGGATCTGGGCCCGCCCGACGGCCGAGGTCAACGGCATCTGGGGCGGCTACACCGGCCCCGGCGGCAAGACCATCGTGCCCGCCTCGGCGCACCTCAAGCTGTCCTTCCGGCTGGTCGCCGGGCAGGAGGTGGAGAAGGTCCGCGAGGCCGTACGGGCCTGGGTGGCCGAGCGGGTGCCCGAGGGAGTCCGCTACGAGCTGGCCTTCCCGGGCGCGACCCGGCCCTGCCTGACCCCGCTGGACCACCCGGCGCTGCAGTCCACCGTCCGCGCGATGGGCCGGGCCTTCGGGCAGAAGGTCCTGTTCACCCGCGAGGGCGGCTCCGGGCCCGCCGCCGACCTCCAGGACGTGCTGGGCGCGCCGGTGCTGTTCCTCGGCATCTCGGTGCCCTCGGACGGCTGGCACTCGGTCAACGAGAAGGTCGAGCTGGACCTGCTGGCCAAGGGCGTGGAGACCGCCGCGTACCTGTGGGGCGACCTGGCCGAGAACTTCCGGCCCGGCGCGTGACCCGCCCCGTGGACACCATGGCCAGTCAGATCACTCATCCGGATGATTCACCACGTGGGGATGGAACCTGTGAGCACCGTGCCTGAGACCGAGCGCCCGCTGCACCTGGCACTGGCCCGGGCCGGGGTGGAACGGGCGGCCGAGCACCGCTTCGACGAGCCCTGGCTGGCGGCGGCCTGGAGCCACCCGGCGACCCGGGTGCTGCCGATCGCCGGCGGCGAGGCGTTCGTGGTCGACACCGCGCAGGGCACCGAACTCGTGCTGCTGCCCTCCTTCGAGGCGCCGCAGAACGGCGACCGCTACTTCCTCGGCACCGACGAGGACGGCGTCTCGTACTTCGCGCTGGCCGGCGAGAGCCTGCCCGGGCGACTGGACGGCGACGCCCGGCCGGCCGGGCTGCGCGAGGTCGGCGCGATGCTGTCCGACCGGGACGCCGGGCTGCTGGTGCACGCCGTCGCGCTGGAGCACTGGCACCGGCTGCACAGCTTCTGCTCGCGCTGCGGCCACCCGACCGAGAAGGCCGGGGCCGGCCACGTGCGGCGCTGCACCTCCTGTGCGGCCGAGCACTACCCGCGCACCGACCCGGCGGTGATCATGGTGATCACCGACGAGCAGGACCGCTGCCTGCTCGGCCGCCAGGCGCTGTGGCCGGAGGGCCGCTGGTCGACGCTGGCCGGGTTCGTCGAGCCGGGGGAGTCCATCGAGCAGGCGGTGGCCCGCGAGGTGCACGAGGAGGCGGGCGTGCGGGTCGGCGAGGTGCGCTATGTCGCGAGCCAGCCGTGGCCGTTCCCGTCCAGCCTGATGCTCGGCTTCGAGGGCAAGGCGCTGCCCGGGGGCACCGAGATCACGGTGGACGGCGAGGAGCTGGCCGAGGCGCGCTGGTTCTCCCGCGAGGAGCTGCGGGCCGGGATGGAGGCGGGCGAGATCCTGCCGCCGTCCGGCATCTCGATCGCGCGGCACCTGGTCGAGCTCTGGTACGGCGAGCCGCTGCCCTCGGCGGTGCGCTGGTAATGCGGTCCGGGGCTTCCCGGAAAAGGGGGCGTGCGGCTTATGCCATGCGCCCCCGTTTTTCTCCGCAAACCCTTCCCCGATTCGCCACGACCCATCTGTTCGTGGCCGGACGGGCCAGTTCTGCTACCGGAAGGCACTCTCGACGCCCCGCCGTCAACCCACACGGACGACATTGCCGGAAACGGCTGAAACCGGGTCACCGCGCTCGCTAGATTCACTCGGGTGACAATCCCCCGGGGCACCGCCCAATCCCCCAAATACCAGCGCCTCGCCGCCGACCTGCGCCGTCGGATCGCCGAGGGCGAATTCACCGCCGACGCCGCCCTGCCGGTCGAGAGCGAACTGGAACGCCAGTACGGCGTCGCCCGCAACACCGTCCGCCTCGCCGTCGACGTCCTGGTCAACGAAGGCCGCCTGGTCCGCCTCCAGGGCAAGGGCACCTACCTTCGCGAGCACCCCGTCCTGGACCACCGCGCCTACGGACCCGGCCCGGCCCCCGCCCCGCGCGACTGCCTCGCCGCGCCCTCCGACGTCTACCTCCGCGAAGCCGCCGACGCCGGACGCGAACTCGGCACCGACTTCGAGATGATGATCGTCCGGGCCCGGGTGGACATCGCCGAACGGCTCGGACTGCGCCCCGGCGAGGCCATCGTGGTCCGCCGCCAGCTGCGGCTGCTCGACCGGGAGCCGTACTCCATCGAGGAGAGCCACTACCGGGCCGGCCTCGCCGCCGGCACCCCCCTGATGGAACCCGACCCCGTCGAGGGCGGCGACGAGGCCGTGCTCGCCACCCTCGGCCGCACCGAGATCGGCGCCGTCGACCACCTCGTCGCCCGGATGCCCGGCCCCGAGGAGGCCCAGTGGTTCCAGGGCGGCCCCGGCGTGCCGCTCGTGGTGCAGACCCGCGTCACCTACGACCGGCGCGGGCCGGTCCGGGTCATCGAGACCCGCTACTCCGCCGACCGCAGCCGGCTCGTCTACGGCGTCGGCGACCTCGGCGCGCGCACCACCCTGCCCGCGCCCGCCGCACCCGTCGACCCCGCCCGGGCCGACGCGCCGTGACGCGCGCCGGCCCCGGGCGGCCCGGCCGGATCAGGCCGCCAGGGCCTTCTTGACCTGCAGCAGGCTCGGGTTGGTCATCACGACCCGCTCGCCGCCGCCCACCGGCGTCACCAGCACCGTCGGCACCGTCTGGTTGCCGTTGTTCACGGACTCGACGAAGGACGCCGACGCCGGGTCCTCCTCGATGTTGATCTCGGTGTAGCCGATGCCTTCACGGTCCAGCTGGCTCTTCAGGCGGTTGCAGTACCCACACCAGGTCGTGCTGTACATCGTCACGGTGCCGGACATCGAGGGGGCTCCTTCGAAAGAGGGGTGCGTACGGTCTCAGGACGGAACGTCCACCGGGCGGCGGGCATTCCGGCACTCCGTCGACCGTCGACCGTCAACCGTCGGCTCGGCCGTCGACCGTCGGCCGTCGGCCGTCGACCGTCGCTCGGAGCGATCATCCTGCGATCACACCGGGCCTGTGGACAACCCCGCCCCGGCTGTCCCACCGGGCTGAGAAGATGGAACGCATGCAGGAAGACCTCTTGAGCGGCAGCCCCGACGACGGCACCCACGGCTCCCCCTGGGCCGACCCCGGCGCCGCCACGGGCCCCGACGCCGTGCTCGCCGGGCTCGACCCCGAACAGCGCGCCGTCGCCACCGCCCTGCACGGCCCCGTCTGCGTCCTCGCCGGCGCCGGCACCGGCAAGACCCGCGCCATCACCCACCGCATCGCCTACGGCGTGCGCAGCGGCGTCTACCACCCCCAGCAGGTCCTCGCCGTCACCTTCACCGCCCGCGCCGCCGGCGAGATGCGCGGCCGCCTGCGCCAGCTCGGCGCCGACGGCGTCCAGGCCCGTACCTTCCACGCCGCCGCCCTGCGCCAGCTCCAATACTTCTGGCCCCGCGCCGTCGGCGGCCCCGTGCCCCAGCTCCTCGAACGCAAGGTCCAGCTCGTCGCCGAGGCCGCCGGCCGCTGCGGCCTGCGCGTCCAGCGAACCGAACTGCGCGACCTCACCGCCGAGATCGAATGGGCCAAGGTCACCCAGACCGGCCCCGACGACTACCCCGCCGCCGTCGTCAAGTCCGGCCGCGACGCCCCCCGCGACCCGGCCGAGACCGCCCAGGTCTACCGCGTGTACGAGGAGACCAAGAGCCGCCGCGGCAGCATCGACTTCGAGGACGTCCTGCTGCTCACCGCCGCCATCCTGGAGGACCGGCCGGACATCGCCGACCAGGTCCGCTCCCAGTACCGGCACTTCACCGTCGACGAGTACCAGGACGTCTCCCCGCTCCAGCAGCGCCTGCTCGACCAGTGGACCGGCCCCGACGGCGGCGCCAGCCTCTGCGTCGTCGGCGACGCCAGCCAGACCATCTACTCCTTCACCGGCGCCACCCCCGACTACCTGCTGAACTTCCGCGCCCGCCACCCCGAGGCCACCGTCGTCAAGCTCGTCCGCGACTACCGCTCCACCCCCCAGGTCGTCCACCTCGCCAACGGACTCCTCGCCCAGGCCCGCGGCGAAGCCGCTCGCCACCGGCTCGAACTCGTCTCCCAGCGCGACCCCGGCCCCGAACCCGTCTACACGGAGTACGAGGACGAACCCACCGAGGCCGAGACCACCGCCCGCCGGATCAAGGACCTGCTCACCGCCGGCGTGCGCGCCAGCGAGATCGCCGTCCTCTTCCGCACCAACGGCCAGTCCGAGGTCTACGAACAGGCCCTCGCCGACCTCGGCGTCCCCTACCAGCTCAAGGGCGCCGAACGGTTCTTCGAACGCCCCGAGGTCCGGGACGCCGGCGTCCTGCTGCGCGGCGCCGCCCGCGCCGCCTCCGACCCCCTCACCGACGGCGCCCCCGACCTCGCCGGCCAGGTCCGCGCCGTCCTCGCCACCCGCGGCTTCACCGCCGAACCCCCCACCGGCTCCGGCGCCGTCCGCGACCGCTGGGAGTCCCTCGCCGCCCTCGTCCGCCTCGCCGAGGAGTTCGAGCGCACCCGCACCGCCGCCGGCCAGGACGCCGACCTCGCCGCCTACGTCGTCGAACTCGACGCCCGCGCCGCCGCCCAGCACGCCCCCGCCGTCGAAGGCGTCACCCTCGCCTCCCTGCACGCCGCCAAGGGCCTCGAATGGGACGCCGTCTTCCTCGTCGGCCTCACCGAGGGCACCCTGCCGATCATCTACGCCAAGACCGACGAGCAGGTAGAGGAGGAACGCCGCCTCCTCTACGTCGGCGTCACCCGCGCCCGCAAGCACCTCAGCCTCTCCTGGGCGCTCTCCCGCTCCCCGGGCGGCCGCGCCTCCCGCAAGCCCAGCCGCTTCATGGACGGGCTGCGCCCCGGCTCCAGCGCACCCGGCGCACGGACCGGCGCGCGCGGCGGGCGCGGGGGCGTCGAGGCCGGCGAGCGCTCCGCCGCCCGACGGGCCCGCGGACCGGTCAAGTGCCGGGTCTGCGACAAGGCGCTCACCGAGGCCGTCGAACGCAAGCTGCGCCGCTGCGAGGACTGCCCCTCCACCATGGACGAGGCGCTCTACGAGCGGCTGCGCGAGTGGCGGGCCCGGCAGGCGAAGAAGCAGGGCGCCCCGGCCTACGTGGTGTTCACCGACGCCACGCTCATGGCGATCGCCGAGGACGTCCCGGCCAGCCGCCAGGACCTGGCCGTGATCTCCGGGGTCGGCGCGATGAAGCTGGACAAGTACGGGGCCGCCGTGCTCTCGTTGTGTGCGGGGGAGGAGCCCGAGGAGGATCCGGACGGCGTCGAGGACGACGGTCCGGTCGATCCGGCGTGAGCCGGCACGGGCGCGGTCCAGGGGACTGCTCGGGGGACTTCGACGCCGGCCGCACGACCGCCGCGGAACACGCCGCGGGACTCGCCGCGGAACTCGCCGTGAAAAATAGTTTGCGCGGCGTACCGGGAGCGCAATAGCCTGCCGGGGCGGTCAAGGAGACGCGGTCGCACGGGGTCACACCTGTGCCGAGCGGCCTCCTGCACCCACAGCTTCACCGATACACAGCTTCACTGCTTCACTGCTTCACCGAGACAGACATCCGAACATTCGGCGCTGGGGAAACCCGGCTCCGCGAGACGCCGAGAGGAGGCGAGCACAGTGGGAAACATCATGATCACCAAAATGACTGGCCGGACCGTTGTCGCTGCCTCCCTGCGTGCCGCCCGCCTGCGGGCGCTCGCCGAGCTCGGTGGAACCGGTCTGGGTCTCGACACCACCGGTGTCTCCGTCGCCCCCACTGTCAGTGGTCCTGGACACACTGATCTCTGCCTCACGGGCAACAGGAGCGTCGAAGGCATCTCCGTCGAGACCGGTCTGTCCCGTGGCTGGGCGTCGTTCGGCACGCCGCGCTCCCTGCGCGACGAGCGACCGACTCAGGCACCGAAGGCAGCAGTAGCCGCCGCCACGCATGGCGGCTATGCGCAGGTCGTCGGTGCCGGAAACCCCCAGAAGCAGAACGAGCAGCTGATCAACCAGGCCATGGCCGCCTTCACCGGCGCCGAGGCCATCCGGATGCGGGCCTTCCGCGGGCCTGAACCCTGGAGAGAACGAACCTGAGCCAGCCTCAGGTCGGCACCTCCAGGGCCGCGGAACCCGTACACCGGGATCCGCGGCCCTTCTGTTTTGTCCGGTACGCAAGACCACCCAGGCCCTCCGGGGCCTCCGGCCCAGCACCACCAGTCACCTGGGCCGGAACCACTGAGAAGACGAGGAAGACGCCACAGTGTCCACGGTCATCACACCGCCCACCCCGTCCGTACCGCCGACAAGCCAGATCACCAAGGCCGACCAGGCCGACCCCCCGGAGGTTCCTTCCATGCAGATCAGCTCCATCGAGCAGGCCGAAGCGCTCGGGCTCCCCATCCCCTGCCGCGCCTTCGACCCCGAGGTCTTCTTCGCCGAGACGCCCGCCGACGTCGAGTACGCGAAGTCCCTCTGCGGCACCTGCCCGGTCAAGGACGCCTGTCTCACCGGCGCGCTGGAGCGGCGCGAGCCGTGGGGCGTCTGGGGCGGCGAGCTGTTCGTCCAGGGCGTCGTCGTGGCCCGCAAGCGGCCGCGTGGCCGCCCGCGCAAGACCGAGGTCATGGCGTGAACCCCGCCGTCGAGGCCGGGGCCGTCCGCAGGGGAACGCACACCCCGCTGGACAACGCCCTCCGCCGATCCGTGCGGATCGCCGCCGCCAAGGCCGACGCCGCAGCCCGTACCCCATTTCCGAGCACGCACCACGAGCAGGACCACGACATGACCCCCGCCGCCACCGATCCCACCGCCCGCGCCGAGCAGGCCACCGAACGTCAGACCCAGAACAGGATCCTCGAAATGCAACTCCTCCACGAATCCCTGGCCCGGGCCCATATGCAAGACAGGCTCCACGAGGCCGAGAACCAACGCCTCGTCAGCCGGGTCGTCCGGGCCCGCAAGCTCAGGCAGCGGGCCGAGCGGGCTTCGATGCGGGCCCGCAAGGCGCTCGCCGTGGCGCTGATGTAGCGCTGATGTAGCGCGTCCGCGCCCCTTCCGCTTGACCCCCGTCGTGCCGCAGGCCGCTCCCCGTTGGTGGGGAGCGGCCTGCGGCCGTCGGTGCGGGTGCGGTGCGGTGGGGGCCGGCGCGGCCGGCCGCGCCGGTCAGGTCGGCTGGTCGCTCCGGTCAGGTCGGCTGGTCGGCTGCTCGGCGAACTCCGGCAGCCACTGCAGCATCTCCGCGCGGAACGGCGCCTTCGCGCCCAGCTGGCAGAGCACGCCGATGGTGCTCAGCGTCACCCGGTGGATCAGCAGGTACGCGGGCGGCAGGTTCAGCTGCTTGCCCAGGTTGTAGGCGGGGGAGCGCGGATCGGCGATCCGGGCCGCCTGGGCGCGCATCCAGGCCCGGGTGAAGTGGAAGCTGTCCACCGCCGCCGGCTCGATGATCGGCAGCAGGTAGTCCAGCACCGCGTCCGGGTCCAGCCGGATCGCGGGCTTCACGAAGCCCTCCTCGCGCAGCATCTGCAGCACGCCCGCCGCGTCCCCGTCCAGCGCCATCCGCAGGGACGCCCCGATCGGCGCGGGCAGCCCGCCCGGCAGCCGGTCCACCGTGCCGAAGTCCAGCACGCCCAGCCGCCAGCCGGACACCGGGCCGTCGTCCTTCAGCAGCCGGAAGTTGCCCGGGTGCGGGTCCGCGTGCAGCAGACCGGTCCGGGACGGGCCGGCGAACAGGAACCGGGCCAGCAGCTGCCCGGCGCGGTCGCGCTCCTCCTGGGTGCCGCGCGCGATCACCTCGGCCAGCGGGGTGCCGTCCATCCACTCGGTGACCAGCACCTGGTCGGCCTGCGCCACCACGCCCGGCACCGCGATGTCCGGGTCGCCCGCGAACTCCTCGGCGTGCCGGCGCTGGGCCTGCGCCTCCAGTTCGTAGTCCAGCTCCTCCGAGACGCGCTCGCGCAGCTCGGCGATCAGCGGCTTGATGTCCAGGCCGGGGATCAGCGGGCCGAGCAGCCAGGCCACCCGGCTCAGCTGGGACAGGTCCGCGAGCAGGGCGTCGCCCGCGCCCGGGTACTGCACCTTGACCGCGACCCGGCGGCCGTCGTGCCAGACCGCCTGGTGCACCTGGCCGATCGAGGCCGCCGCCGCGGGGCGGTCGTCGAACTCCCGGAACAGCTCGCGCCAACCCTCACCGAGCCGCTGGGCGAGCGCGGTGTGCACCTTGGCGGCGGGCATCGGGGGAGCGGCGTCCTGCAACTTGGTGAGCGCCGCCCGGTACGGGCCGGCGACCTCCTCGGGCAGCGCGGCCTCGAAGACGGACAGCACCTGCCCGAACTTCATCGCCCCGCCCTTGAGTTCGCCGAGGACCTTGAAGAGCTGGTCGGCGGTGGCCTGTTGGAGCTCGGCGGTCACCACCTCGGCGGACCGGCCGCCGATCCGCCTGCCCAGGCCGAGCGTGGCGCGGCCGGCTATCCCCAGCGGCAGCGCGGCGAGCCGTGCCGTGCGGGTCACTGCCTTGCGCGGAAGATCGCTCACCCGGGCCTCCATTTCCCTGGCCCCCCGACACCGGACGGCCGACCATCACTACGCCATTGTGCCCGCTCCCCGCCCCGGGCCCGCCGGAATTCCGCGGGGTGGGGCGGGGAGTGCCGTCCCTTTGCGGGGAGTTGGGCGGCTTGGTCCGGTGGGGCCGACGGCTCGATCCGTCGGGCGTCGGGCGGCGGACAGCGGTCAGCGGTAGGCGGTCGGTCAGCGGGGGAGGCGCAGGGCGAGGCCGTCCAGGACGACCTCCAGGCCGTAGGCGAACTTGGCGTTCCGGACCTCGGCCGGGTTCGGCAGCGTGGCAGCGGCGGCCGCGTAGGCGTCGTTGAGATGGGCGTACCCGGCGCTGGCCTGCTGGGCGGCGGGCATCAGGCGGGCGATGAAGTCGGCCTCGCTCTCCCCGGCGCGGGCGACCGTGGTGAGCCAGGCCGCCTCGGTGGTGCTCATCCCGACGACGTACGAGATGAGCGTGTCGATCGCCCGGACCGGCTCGGGGAAGCCGACGGCGGCGAAGAAGGCGGTCAGCCGCTCACCGTAGGACGCCAGGTTGGGGCCGAGGTAGGCGAGGCCGGCCTGGCCCAGTACGGAGGACAACCAGCGGTGGCGCAGGGCCGTCGTCCGGAACGCCTCGGCGGCCTCGGTGGCGGCGGCGCGCCAGTCGGGGCTGTCGGCCGGCGGCAGGGCCATCTCGCCGAAGACCTCGTCCACCGCGAGCTCCATCAGCTCGTCCTTGGTCGCCACGTGCCGGTAGAGGGAGGTGGCGCCCGCGTTGAGGCGGGTGGCGAGCTTGCGCATGCTCAGGGCCTCGATGCCGTCGGCGTCCAGCATGGCGATCGCCTCGCGGACGATCGCGGCCCGGCTCAGGGCGGGCTGGTCGGGCGCGGCCTGTCGGCGGGCCCACACGGACGGGATCGGGTTCGTTCGGGCGGCCATGGCGGCTCCTCCTCCTACGCGTTGCGTACACCGTTCGCGTCGAGCGTACAGGAGTCGGAGATTGCGCACACTGTTCCGATGTGCGTACAGTGTTCGCAACGAAGGAACGCAGTGCGCACCTCGGGAACGTCGTGCGCAGATGGGGAGGGGTGGCTGATGTCAGCCGACAACGTGGCCGGAGCCGGAGAACGCAACCCGCACCGGTGGTGGATCCTGATCGTGCTCTGCCTGAGCTCGCTCGTCCTGGTGGTCGACAGCATGGCCCTGACCGTCGCGGTGCCCTCGATGACCGCCGACCTCGGCGCGAGCGCCCAGGACACCCAGTGGATCCTCGACTCCTACGTCCTGGTCTTCGCCGGGCTGCTGCTGACCTCCGGCAGCCTCGGGGACCGCTTCGGCCGGCGGAAGGTCATGATCATCGGGTTGCTGCTCTTCGGGGCGGCATCGCTCGCGGCGACCTTCTGCGCCGACCCCGGCGAGGTGATCGCGGCCCGGATCGCGATGGGCGTCGGCGGAGCGCTCATCATGCCCTCGACCCTGTCGATCCTCATCACCGTCTTCGACGGCGAGGAGCGCAACAAGGCCATGGCCGCCTGGGGTTCGGTGGCGATGCTCGGCCTGGTCGGCAGCCCGGTGCTCGGCGGCGTGCTGATCGACCACTTCTCGTGGCACTCGATCTTCTTCATCAACGTCCCGGTGGTGGCGCTGGCGATCCTGGCCGGCCTGCTGCTGATGCCGGAGTCCAAGGGGCCGTGGCAGAAGCCCGACCCGCTCGGCGCGGTGCTGTCGGCCGTCGGCATGACCGCCCTGATCTGGTGGATCATCGAGATCCCGCAGCACGGCGCGTTCTCCGGGCGCTCGGTGACCACCCTGGCCGTCGCGGTGGTCGGGCTCGTCGGATTCGTGGTGTGGGAGAACGTCACCGCCGCGCCGATGGTGCCGCTGGTGCTCTTCAAGGCCCGCAACTTCAGCGGCGGCTCGCTGTCGCTGACCCTCGTGCAGATCGGCAACGGCGGCCTGCTGCTGGTGCTCACCCAGTACCTGCAGTTCGTGCTCGGGTACTCGCCGGTCAAGGCGGGCGTGGCATTCCTGCCGCTGGCCGTCGCCGCGCTGATCGGCAACGGGGCCGGCGCCAAGCTCGCGGCGAAGATCGGCAACCGGCTGCTGATCCTCGCGGGGATGATCGGCATGGCCTCCTCGTTCGCCCTGCTGACCACCGTCTCGGCCGACACCGGCTTCACCGTCCCGGCGACCGCGCTCGGACTGCTCGGCCTCGGGGCGGGCCTGGCGATGCCGGCCGCGGTGGGCGCTCTGATGGGCACGATCCCGCCGGAGCAGGCAGGTGTCGGCTCGGCGCTGAACGACACCATCCAGCAGGCGGGCACCGCGCTCGGCATCGCGATCCTGGGCTCGCTGCTGTCGAGCGGCTTCGCGAGCGGGATGCCGGCCGGGACGCCGGAGCAGGCGAAGCACTCCATCGCCGGGGCGCTGGCGATCGCCGACGGGGACGCCGGGCTCGTCCGGACCGCTCGGGAGGCGTTCACCGGGGCGATGACGACGACCTTCACGGTCAGCGCGATCGGTGTGCTGGCGGCGGCCCTGCTGGCCGCGCTGGTGATGCGGGACCGGAAGGCCGAGGAGGGTGCCGGCCCGGAGGGCGGGGCGGACGCGGCGGAGAACGCCGGGGGGACCGCGGGAGTGGACGCGGGGGAGCCGGTGATCGCGGCCTGATCCCTGGGCCGGTCGGCGGGTCGGCGGGTTGGCGGGTCGGCGGGTCGGCCGGTCGGTCGGTCGGTTGGCTGGCCGGACGAATCCGGCCGACGAACAAGCCGAGAAGGCCGGCGCCCTGGTGGGCGCCGGCCTTCGGCGTTTCTCCTGTGGTGATGCGTTGCGCGGGAGTCGGCGGGGCCGACTTTCCGCGCCGGGTGGGGTTGCTTCGGGTTGGTTTCCGGCCCCTTCGGGGCCCCCTCCCCCCTCCCCCGCCCGCCTCCCGCCTCCCGGCTCCTGCTTGTCCCCGGGGCGTCTCACCCGGGGGGCAGCGGCTGCCACAGGCACCCGCAGTCCGGGTGCCCGCGCAACCGGAGCCGCCGGGCCATGCCGTCGCTCGCCGACACCTCGCACCACCCGTCCACGCTCGGTGGCCGGCCGCCGTCCAGGTACACCTGCACCTGCAGCGCGGCGAGCCCGGCGACGGCCGTCGCCAGAGCCGTGTCGCAGGCCGGTGTGCGGGCCCGCCCCGGGCCCTCGTGCGCCAGCTGGGCCAGCACCCTCGGCCAGGCCGCGTCCTCGTCCTCCCTGCGCAGTACCAGGCAGTGCCCGCACGCCGACATTCCGGGGATCACCAGCGGCCCGACGATGCCGAACTCCTCGACCACGCCCACGTACAGGTGCGGCACCCCGGCCCGGAGCAGCAGCCGGGCCTCGTACGTCCCGCCGGCGAAGGCGGCGCTTCCGTCCCGCGGCGCGAGGACCACGAAGTCCGGCGGTGGATCGCCCGGCTTCCGGCGCGGTGCCGGCACGGCCGGCCGGCCGGTGGCGCGCTGCACCGCCTCCCGCGCCGCCGTCGAGCGCAGCCGCCCGATGTCGACGGGTGGCAGCCCCGCCGGGGAGCAGTCGCCCGGTTTCACCCGGCCGCCGTCGGCGACGGTGACCGTGCCCGTTCCGCCCGCGGCGAGCACCGCCGCCACGGCGGCGCCGACCCGGCCCGCGCCGCGCACCTCGATCCGGGCGTCGGCCCGGCGGCCCAGCACCGCTGGGCCGGCGCCCGGGCCGGAGTGGACCAGGGAGAGCGAGGCGAGGTCGGGCCCGAGCAGGTCCCGATGCGGCTGGGGGAAGCGGGCCAGCGCCGTGTCGGACGCCTCCGCGTCGTCCAGCAGCCCGGTCTCCTCCAGTTCGGTCAGCAGCGTGTCGGCCGGCTCCCGGCCGAGCCCGATCCGCTCGCCGGCCTCCAGGAGCTCGGGCCGGCCGCGCGTGCCGTCGAGCAGCCCGAGGAATTCGCACAGGGTCTGGTCGGCGTTGCCGAGCACCCCCGCGAAGCGGGTGACGGTGCCGAACTGCAGGGTCTCGGAGTCCCGCCAGCTGCGGGACAGAGCGGGCTTCAACGCGAGGCGCACGACGATCTCCCTTCCGATCGTTTCCGGACGGCTGACCGCAGCTTGCCCCATCGCGCCGAGGGCGTGCGGAAAGTTATCCACAGGTCCGTGCACATGATCACAGGATCGGTTCGCACCCCCTGTGGATAACCGGCCATCCGCGCCGACGTCGGTTTCCGGACACCCCTCGTCGACTTTTCGTTCCCGATCACTCCATGAAAGATTCCGGCCATGGCAGCGGACTTCTGTCCGTGGTACCGGGTAACGTCGTGTGCCATGGCAGCCGAGCGGGACTCCCATCCACCGGCGTCGCGTCGGCGTGCCCGTGCGGCATCCGGGTCACAGACGGCGACGCCGAACACGCGCGGGCGCCCGGACCAGCCGCAGCAGCCGAGGCCGGCGTCGCAGCAGCACCCGTCGGCGGGGGCCGCCTCCCCTGAGCCGCTCGACCGCAGCCGGGTCGAGGTGCGGCGCAGCGCCCGCCGCAGCCGCACCGTCTCCGCGTACCGCGAGGGCGACCGCACCGTCGTGCTGATCCCGGCCCGGATGTCGCACGCCGAGGAGCAGCGCTGGGTCGCGCAGATGCTGGAGAAGCTCGCCGCCCAGGAGTCCCGGCGGATCCCCGGCGACGAGGCGCTGATGGCCCGGGCCAGTGAGCTGTCGGCGGTCTACCTGGAGGGTCGCGCCCACCCCGCCCACGTCCGCTGGGTCACCAACCAGAACTCGCGCTGGGGCTCCTGCACCCCGAGCGAGGGCACGATCCGCCTCTCCCACCGGCTCCAGGGCATGCCGGAGTACGTGCTCGACTACGTGCTGCTGCACGAGCTGGCGCACCTGCTGGTGCCGGACCACGGCCCGGCGTTCTGGGCGCTGCTGGAGGCCTACCCCCGGACGGAGCGGGCCCGCGGCTACCTGGAGGGCGTGGTCTCCGCGGCCCGGCTGCCGCACATCCCCGGCGCCCGGCACGCCTCGCCCGGGCCGGACCCGGCCGCGTCCTGCGGCTGAGCGCGGCTGAGGCTGAGGGCGGAGCGGCGGCCACGGAGGGTAGGGAAAGGGCAGGAAAGAGGGGCGCGGGCCGTATCGGCCAGCGCCCCTCTTCGAGGTCTCACCTCAACCGGTCAGCCGCCGTGCCCGCGCCACCAGGTCGCGCACCGAGTGGTCGGTGAGCTCCGGCAGGCGGTCGTAGTCGAACCAGCGCAGGTCCAGCGACTCCTCGCTGATCAGCGCCTGCGCGCCGGCCGGGGCGAGGGCGATGTACTGGACGTCCAGGTGGGTGTTCTCCGGCCGGTCCTTGCCGGTGCAGCGGACCAGGTGGCGGTCCAGCTTGGCCGGTACGGGGGCGTCGTCCGCCGCGAGCAGGACCAGGTCGGGGATGCCGGACTCCTCGACGGCCTCGCGCAGCGCGGCCGAGGCGAGGTCGCGGTCGCCGGGCTCGCAGTGGCCGCCCATCTGCAGCCACATGCCGACCTTGGGGTGCAGGGTGAGCAGCACCCGCCCGGCCGCCGGGTCGACGACCGCCGCGCTCGCGGTGATGTGTGCGGGCAGGCAGGACCGGTACAGGCCGTCGGGCTGGGCGGCCAGGTGCTCCAGGTAGTCGAGCCGCAGCTGCTCCTGGTCCGCGTCGGCGGGCTGCCAGGCGGTCAGGGTGCGGACAGCGTCCGTGTGCAGGGTGGACGAGGCGGTGTCCGTCATGCGGTGGGCTCGCCCTTCCCGTCGGTGCCAGTGCCGGTGTCAGTGTCGGTGCCGGTGTCGGTGCCGTCGGTCTTCGGCTTCTCGCCGCCCTTGGTGAGGTCGGGCTTGCCGGCCGCGGCCTCGCCGAGCAGCTTGTCGAGCGCGTCGAAGTCGAAGCCGCCCTCCAGGCCGTCCGCGGAGCCGCGGTGCACGAAGGCGTCCGGGTCGTCCAGGTCGGCGGCGGTGGGCAGCATGTCCGGGTGCTGCCAGAGCGCGTCGCGGCCCTCGACGCCGCGGGCGTCGGCGAGCAGCGCCCACAGCCGGGAGGCGTCGCGCAGGCGGCGCGGGCGCAGCTCCAGGCCGACCAGGGTGGCGAAGGTCTGCTCGGCGGGGCCGCCGGCCGCGCGGCGGCGGCGGACGGTCTCGCGCAGGGCGCCGGCCTGCGGCAGGTGCGGTCGGGCGGCGTCGTGCACGACGGCGTCGACCCAGCCCTCGACGAGCGCGAGCGCGGTCTCCAGGCGGGCGAGCGCGGCCTTCTGCTCGGGGGTGTCCTCGGGCTGGAGGAGGCCGCCGGCCAGGGCGTCCTGGAGTGCTTCGGGGTTGCCCGGGTCGAGCTGGCCGACGAGCTCCTCCATGCGGGAGGTGTCGACCTTGATGCCGCGGGCGTAGGCCTCGACGGCGCCCAGCAGGTGGGCGCGCAGCCACGGCACGTGGGCGAAGAGGCGCTGGTGGGCGGCTTCGCGCAAGGCGAGGTAGAGCCGGACCTCGTCGGCGGGCACGCTCAGGCCCTCGCCGAACTCGGCGACGTTCTGCGGCAGCAGCGCGGCCTTGCCGGCCGGGGCGAGCGGCAGGCCGATGTCGGCGGAGCCGACCACCTCGGCGGCGAGCGCGCCGAGCGCCTGGCCGATCTGGGTGCCGAACATGGCGCCGCCCATGGAGCGCATCATGCCCATCAGCGGGCCGGCCATGGCCTGCATCTCCTCGGGCAGGACGCCGCCCATGGCGTTGCCGACCCGCTCGGCGACCGGGTCGACCAGGTCCTTCCAGACCGGGAGGGTGGCCTCGATCCACTCGGCGCGGCTCCAGGCGACGGCGCCGGCGGCACCGGAGGGGAACTCGGTGGAGCCGTCGAGCCAGAGGTCGGCCAGGCGGACGGCCTCGGCGACGGCGGAGCGCTCGGCGGCGCTGACCGAGCGGTCCTTGCTCTTGCCCTCGGCGGGCTCCGCGACGACGCTCTGGCGGGCGATGTTGGTGGCGAGCTCCCAGTTCACCGGGCCGCCCTCGAACGAGAGCATCTGCCCGAGCTGCTGGAAGGCGGCGCCGAGGTCGCCGGGGTTCGTGCCGCCGAACATCGCGGCGAAGGGGTTGTCGGCTCCGCCGCCGCCGGGGCCGCCCGGGGCACCGGGCATGCCGAAGAGCGCGCCGAAGGGGTTGCCGCCTCCGAAGCCGAACGGCTGCGGGCCGCCGTCGGAGTCGCCGCCGGGCTGGTCCTGGTTCTTGTTCTGCGCGTCGTCAGGCTTGGCCTTGCCGTCCTCGGGCTCCTCGGGCGGAACGCCGAATCCGAAGGGAAGGTCGCTCACGGGGTCCTCGATCCGGTCGGCCGTCATACGGGTGTGGCGGGGGAAGTCTGTGCCCGGGGCGGCGGCGGAGCGGGGGACTCGGGGGCGGCTCCCGCACGGCTGGCCCGCGCCGGGTGCACCGCCGGGCCTTCGCCTCGGGCAGGATGGGCGTACGTGACACACGTCCGTACGCACATAAAGCTAACCGTGGAGGATGGTCGGTGAGTTCCCCGCCCTCGGACGTTCGCTCTGGGCTGACCGGAGGACAGGACGCCTCGGACACCACGGCGTCACCGCCTCCAGCCTACGGCGGGCGGCCGCTGACCGTGGCGGTGACGGGTGCCGCCGGCGTGCTGGGCGAGCGGGTCGCGGCGCGGCTGGTGGCCTCCCCGCACGTGCGGAAGGTCCTGGCGGTGGACGACCGGCGCGGTGACGTGCCGGGCGTGCAGTGGCGGGTGCTGGACGTGCGGGATCCGGCGGTGGCCGAGCGGCTGGCCGGGGTCGACGTCGTGGTGCACCTGGCGATGGACTTCGGCATGGAGTCCGACCCGCGGGCCCGCAGCGCCTACAACGTGCGCGGCGCGCAGACGGTGCTGACCGCGGCCGCGGCCGCCGGGGTGCACCGGGTGGTGCTGTGCACCTCGGCGATGGTCTACGGCGCGCTGGCGGACAACGAGGTGCCGCTGGCGGAGGACTCGGAGCTGCGGGCGACCGAGGAGGCCTCGCTGGTCGGGGAGCTGCTGGAGATCGAGCGGCTGGCCCGCCGGGCTCCGCGCGCCCACCCGGGGCTGCAGGTGACGGTGCTGCGCCCGGCGGTGGTGGTGGGCCCCGGCGTGGACACCGTGCTGACCCGGCACTTCGAGGCGCCCCGGCTGCTGGTGGTGGCCGGCTCGCGCCCGTGCTGGCAGTTCTGCCACGTGGACGACCTGGCGGCGGCGCTGGAGTACGCGGCGCTGGGCCTGGTCGAGGGCGAGGTGACGGTCGGCTGCGACGGCTGGCTGGAGCAGGAGGACGTGGAGCGGCTGTCGGGGATCCGGCGGATGGAGCTGCCGGCCGCGCTGGCGCTCGGCACGGCGGCCCGGCTGCACCGGCTGGGCCTGACCCCGGCCCCGGCGGGGGACCTGGCGTACACGATGTACCCGTGGGTGGTGTCCGGCAGCCGGCTGTACGAGGCGGGCTGGCGTCCGGCGCACACCAACGAGCAGGTGCTGGCCGAGCTGCTGGCGCAGGTGTCCGGCAAGCACGCGGTGGCGGGGCGCCGGCTGGGCGGGAAGGAGGCGGCGACCAGTCTGGGGGCGGCCGGGGCGACGGTGGCGCTGGTCGGTACGGCGGCGCTGGTGCGCCGGGCCCGCAAGCGGCGCCGGTTCTGATCCGGCGCCGGGCGCCCGGCCGGCGTCCGTTTCTCACGATGCGAAATTTCGACATCGTGATGCGGAAGACCCTTGCCTCCAGGGGTGTCGGATGAGGAATCATGGGGGCATGTCCGAGAACCACGACCCCATCCGCCTGCTCGCCGTGCGCGACACCCCGCTCTCGCTGGACGAGGTGTACGAGGCGGTCGGCGACGACGCGGCCGGCGGCACCACCGTCTTCGTCGGGACGGTCCGTGACCACGACGGCGGCAAGTCGGTCGCCGCGCTGGAGTACAGCTGCCACCCCACCGCCGAGCAGGAGATGCGGCGGATCGCCGAGAAGGTCGTCGCGGACTTCCCGGTCCGGGCGCTCGCCGCGGTCCACCGGATCGGCCGGCTGGAGATCACCGACAAGGCCGTGATCGTCGCCGTCTCCTGCGCCCACCGCGGCGAGGCCTTCGCGGCCGCCCGCCGGCTGATCGACGACCTCAAGCACGAGGTGCCGATCTGGAAGCACCAGGTCTTCGCCGACGGCGACGAGGAGTGGGTCGGCGCCGGAGGCTGCTGAGCCCGGGGCCGGTCCGGCGCGACCGGCCGCACACCGCGGGCATCCGTCGGGTCAGGCGCGCCGGGGCCTCACTCGAACGGGCCCGTGGCGGTGCCCCGAATACTCCCTGGAAGTGAGCCGATCGGCCGTCCCGTAACCCGGACGGCGCCGGCCGCGTTGTCCGCCGGAGTGGTTAGTCTGCTCATAGACACGACGAGCTGGGAGTACTGACATGGGTGCGCTCGCCTGGCTGATCATTCCGGTAGTCGCCGTCCTCCTCGCCGCCCTCTGGGCGGGCTGGGCCCAGCGGGCGCCGCGGGCCACGGGGGATCCGGCCTCACTCGCCGAGCACCGGCGCTTCATGGCCGCCATGGAGCGCACCACGGCCGGGACCGCGGCCCCCGGCGAGCACGTCGGCCGGTAGCCCGGCGGGCGCCGCTTCGCCCGCGTCCCGTACTGTCGACGCATGCCACGCCGCTCCGCGACGATGCTCGCTGCCACCCTCCTGCTCATAGCGCTGCTCTGCGTCTCGGTGCTGATGAAGGTGCCGTACACGGAGATGAGCCCGGGGCCGACGTACAACACGCTCGGCCACCAGGGCGGCAAGCCGGTGATCAGCGTCACGGGGCACGACTCCTACCCGACCACCGGGCACCTCAACATGACGACCGTCCAGGTCACCGGGGCCAAGTACGAGCCCAGCCTGGTCAACGCGGTGGTCGGCTGGCTGCGCGGCGACGTGCTGGTGGTACCGCACGACAACGTCTACCCGAAGGGGCAGACGGACGCCGACGCCAAGAAGCAGAACGCCGAGGAGTTCGCCTCCTCCGAGGACAGCGCCCGCACCGCCGCGCTCAAGCAGCTGGGCGTCCCGGTCGGCAGCGAGCTGATCGTCAAGACGGTCACCGCGGGCGCCCCGGCCGAGGGCAGGCTGCACGCGGGCGACCAGATCGTGGCCGTCGACGGCGCGCCGGTCGGCTCGGTCGACCAGGTGGTCGCCGCCGTCACCAGGCACAAGCCGGGCGAGTCCGTGGTCTTCACCGTCGTGCCGCGGGTCAAGGACGCCGCCGGCGGGGCCGCCGCCCCGGGCACCAGGACCGACGTCACCGTCCCGACCGTACGGGCCAGGGACCTCGACCCGAAGGCCCCGGCCGAGCGGGCCGAGCTCGCGGTGGTCGGCATCGGCACCGGGCTCCGGCACACCTACCCGTTCCAGATCGACATCGGCCTGCAGGACGTCGGCGGCCCGAGCGCCGGGCTGATGTTCTCGCTCGGCATCATCGACAAGCTGACCCCGGGCGGGGACCTCACCGGCGGCCGGTTCGTCGCAGGCACCGGCACCATCGACGACGACGGCAAGGTCGGCCCGATCGGCGGGATATCGATGAAGCTGATCGCCGCCCGGGACGCCGGGGCCCAGTACTTCTTCACCCCGTCCTCGAACTGCGCCGAGGCCACCAAGAGCATCCCGTCCGGGCTGACCCTGATCAGGACGGACACCCTGGACGGCGCGTTGAAGTCGCTGGAGCAGATCCGCTCCGGGCAGACCTCCGCCCTGCCCTCCTGCCCCGCCGCGTAGGGGCCGGCCGCAGCGGGCCCCTACCCGGCGCGGGCCTCAGGAGAAGGTCGCCAGCAGGGCTTCGGTCAGACCGGGCACCAGGTCCGGGCCGGTCAGCACCTCGCGGGCGACGTCCTTGGAGCGCAGCCGCAGGGCGATCTCCTTCCGGCCGTCGCGCAGCACGGCGGCGGTGATCCGCACCTCCTCGCGCTTGGGGTGATTGGCCACCCAGTCGGCGAGCTGGGCGTCGGTGGCGCCTCGCGGGCGGGACTGCTCGGCGCCCGGCGGCAGCATCAGGCGCTCGACGACCAGGGCGCAGCCGGCCACCGCGTCGGGCCAGGCGATGGTGCCGAGGAACTTGTCGAGCTCCATGCCGGCCGGCAGTTCGTCCTGCTCGACCGGGGTGAGGCCGGGCTCGTCGGTGCCGGAGAGGCCGAGCTGCTCGGCGATCCGGGGGTCGGCCTTGCGCAGGGCGGCGCTGTCCACCAGGGCGAACAGCCGGGCCGGGAGGTCCCAGCCGAGGGTGGCGGCGTACTCGTCGATCTCCAGCGCGGCCCGGGTGAGCGGGGTGGCGGCCGGGAGCTTGGAGACGTCGTCGGGGGAGTTGTTCAGATCAGGCGCGTCGGACATGCCTCAATCCTCACACGCCGGGCCGGGCGTGGCCGCCGGGCGGCCCGGCGGGGGCGGGCCGGGCGGGCTCCCGGCGAGGACGCCGGGGCCGGGGAGGGGCCGGGGAGCCGTCGTAACCGTCTGCTAACGGTGGGAACTCGGCCGAAGCCTGGTTAAGTTGCTCTGACGACCGACCGATTCCCAGACGACACAGCTGAGGTGCCACCGTGGTATTCCAGATGCCGGAACGCTCAGGACCGGGTTTCCGGCGAAGGGTCGGGCCGCCCTCCCGGCGCGCGCGGGTGGCCCTGCTGACCCTGGGCGTACTCGCGGTGCTGTTCCTGCTGTTCGTCATGTTCGCGGGGTTCTGGACGGACTGGCTGTGGTTCAGGTCGGTCCACTACTCCTCGGTGTTCACCACGCAGCTGTGGACGAAGATCGGGCTGTTCGCCGTGTTCGGCCTGCTGATGGCGGTGATCGTCGGCGTCAACATCTGGCTGGCGCACCGGCTTCGGCCGCCGCTGTCGGCGATGTCGGTGGAGCAGCAGAGCCTGGACCGCTACCGGGCGGGCCTGGCGCCGTTCAAGCGCTGGGCGCTGATCGGCGTCTCGCTGGTGATCGGCCTGGTGGCGGGCGCCGCGGCGTCCGGGCAGTGGCGGACCTGGCTGATGTGGACGAACGCGACGCCCTTCGGTGAGAAGGACGCCCAGTTCGGCATGGACGTCTCCTTCTACGCCTTCGACCTGCCGTTCTACGAGTTCGTGCTGGGCTTCGCGTTCAGCGCGGTGATCGTCTCGCTGCTGACCTCGGCGCTGGTGCACTACTTGTACGGCGGGCTGCGGCTGCAGGGGCCGGGCCGGCGGGCGAGCGCGGGCGCGCAGGGGCACCTGGCGGTGCTGCTGGGCGTGTTCGTGCTGCTGAAGGCCGTCGCCTACTGGCTGGACCGGTACGCGCTGGCGGTCAAGACCGGTTCGTACAAGGGGGTTTCGGGCTGGACGGGCCTGCGCTACGTGGACGCCAACGCGTTCCTGCCGGCGAAGACCATCCTGTTCTTCGTCGCGATCATCTGCGCGGTGCTGTTCTTCCTGACGCCGATCCGCCGCACCTGGGCGCCGGCCCTGATCGGGCTGGGGCTGATGGTGCTGTCGGCGGTGCTGATCGGCGGGCTGTACCCGGCGATCGTGCAGCAGTTCCAGGTCAAGCCGAACGAGCAGGCCAAGGAGACGCCGTACATCCAGAAGAACATCGACGCGACGCGGCAGGCGTACGGGATCGCGGCCGCGCAGACCACGCCGTACAGCCCGCAGGGCTCGACCAACGGTGACGCGCTCAAGCCGGACGCGCAGACCATCGCGGACGTCCGGCTGCTGGACCCGAACATCGTCTCGCAGACGTTCCAGTCGCTGGAGCAGCAGCGCAACTACTACGCCTTCCCGAGCACGCTGGACGTGGACCGCTACGGCAAGGGCGCGGACAAGCAGGACACCGTGATCGGCCTGCGCGAGCTCGACCTCAACGGCGTGCAGCGCAACTGGATCAACGACCACTTCAAGTACACCCACGGCTACGGCGCGGCCGTCGCCAAGGGCAACCAGGTCGACGACAAGGGCGGCCCGGTGTTCACCGAGTCCGGCCTGCCGGCCACCGGCGCGCTGGGCGACTACGAGCAGCGGATCTACTACGGCGAGAAGACGACGACGTACTCGATCGTCGGCGGCTCGAACAAGGAGATCGACTACACCGACGTCAAGACCGGCCAGAACGTCGAGTACACGTACGGCGGCGCCGGCGGCGTCTCGCTGGACAACCCGATCACCCGGGCCGCGTACGCGGTGCACTTCACCGAGCCGCAGATCCTCTACGCGGGGGCGATCACCGACGGCGCCAAGGTGATCTACAACCGGACGCCGAAGGAGCGGGTGGAGAAGGTCGCGCCGTGGCTGTCGATCGACGCCGACCCGTACCCGGTGGTGCAGAACGGCCACGTGGTGTGGGTCGTCGACGGCTACACCACCTCGGACGGCTTCCCGTTCTCGTCGAAGACGACGCTGGGCGCCGCGACCAAGGACTCGCTGACCAACCAGCGCGGTGAGCTGCTGACCGTCGCCAACCAGGTCAACTACATCCGCAACTCGGTCAAGGCCACGGTGGACGCCTACACCGGCGAGGTGAAGCTCTACCAGTGGGACGAGAAGGACCCGGTGCTGAAGACCTGGATGAAGGCCTTCCCGGGCACCGTCGAGCCGAAGGCGGACATCCCGCAGTCGCTGCTGCCGCACCTGCGCTACCCGCAGGACATGTTCAAGGTGCAGCGCGACCTGCTCGGCCAGTACCACGTGACCGACGCCAACTCCTTCTTCAACGGCAGCGACATCTGGCAGGTCCCGGTGGACCCGACCAGTGACACCAAGCAGGTCCAGCCGCCGTACTACGTGACGGTGCGGATGCCGGACGCCGCCGGCGCGAGCTTCTCGCTGACCAGCTCCTTCGTGCCCAACGGGCGCCCGAACCTGGCGGCGTTCATGGCCGTCAACGCGGACCCGGGCGACGACTACGGGAAGATCCGGGTCCTGAAGATGACGGGCGAGTCCGGCGCCCCCGGCCCGGGCCTGGTGCAGTCGAAGTTCAACTCCCGCCAGGAGGTGGCCTCGCAGATCTACGCGCTGAAGACCGGCGGTGACACCGAGCTGGAGTACGGCAACCTGCTGACCCTCCCGGTCGGCGGCGGCCTGCTCAACGTCGAGCCGGTGTACGTGCGCGGACGCGGCGCCAAGTACCCGACGCTGCAGAAGGTCCTGGCGGTGTACGGGGACGACAACGTGGCGTTCGAGAACACCCTGGAGGACGCGCTGAAGAAGCTGTTCGCCGGGCAGGCGCCGCCGGCGACGCCGGTCGCAGCGTCCAACCCGGGCAGCGGGACGGCCCCGACCTCTCCGACCTCCCCGACTTCTCCGACGACGCCGACCTCCCCGGCGACGCCCGCGCCCACCGCACCGGCCACCCCGGCACCGGGCGGCACGATCTCGCCGGAGCTGCAGAAGGCGCTCTCGGACGCGGCGAAGGCGTACGGCGACAGCCAGACCGCGTTCAAGAACGGCGACTGGGTGGCCTACGGCAACGCCCAGAAGGCCCTCGGCGACGCGCTGAAGGCGGCGGACGCCGCCCGGGGCGCCGGCCCGGCTCCGGCCCCGGGCGCCACCCCCGCCCCGGGGGCCACCGGCGCCGGATCGCCGAGCCCCCAGCCGTAGTCCCGGCGGCAGCCCCGGCCGTCGCACCGGCCCCGGCCCGCTGAGCTGCGGCAACCGTTTTCCGTTCCACCCCGCGTCCGTGCTACAGTTCAACTACCGACGCGGGGTGGAGCAGCTCGGTAGCTCGCTGGGCTCATAACCCAGAGGTCGCAGGTTCAAATCCTGTCCCCGCTACAAAGGCCAGAGGCCCGGAGGATCCTTCCTCCGGGCCTCTGGTGTTTCCGGGGCCTTCTCGCCCGGAAGCGGTGGGAACCGCTCCGGTACTATCGACCGTCGCCAAGGAGGACGGTATCGGGGTTTGTGGGGCGGAAGTGTCGGGAAATCGACAAAGCGTCGAAGCAATGTCATCGGCTTCGGGTCGGCCCCGCCCGAATTCGGCCGGGGCAGGTGCACGCGGGTAGCGGGTGATGCGACGATGGGACACATGGGGGACGGTGCACGGCCGCTGACCGGTCGTCGGGTCCGGCGCCTCTCCTGGCAGTCCCCCCGGCCGCACACCGGGACACGATGCCGCGACACTCTGGGGGAGCGGGAGTCGGCATGAGGCTGATCGGCAAGTCAGGCGCCAAGTCCGCGGCAGCCGCCGAAGCGGACACCGACGCCTGGGCGGAGAGCCCCGAGAACCCCGACAGCCGCCCCGGAGCCCTGCCCGCCCAGCGCACCAGCGGTCTGTCCGAGCGCCCCGCCCCCGGCTGCGGCCCCGACAGCCTCATCCACGTGCCCACCCGTCAGTTCGCCGCCGCCGTCGGCGCGTACGGCGAACGGGCCGGCGAGGAGCCCGCCTCCGGCGCCGCGCTCGACCCGGCCGGCCTGGACCCCACCAGCTTCGAGACCGCCCTGGCCGCCCGGGAGTCCGCCGCACTGGAAGCACGGCACCGGCAGGCCGCCGACGGCGGCGACCCGGACGCCGCCGGCCGGCTGGGCACCCTGTTGCTGCGCCGCGGCGCCCTGGAGGACGCCGAGCCGTACCTGCGCGCCGCCGCGGCCGCCGGACTGCGCGCGGCCGCCAACAACCTCGGCGTGCTGCTCCACCAGCAGGGCCACCGGGCCGAGGCCGGCCAGTGGTGGCGCCAGGCCGCCGTCGCGGGCAGCGCGCCCGCCGCGCACGCCCTCGGGCTGCAACTGCGCGACCAGGGCGAGGAGGAGGCCGCCGAGTACTGGCTGCACTTCGCCGCCGACCACGGGCACCCGCTGGGCGCCTACGCCCTGGGCGATCTGATGGAGCACCGGCGCGACGTGCGCGCCGAACGCTGGTTCAAGGTCTCCGCCGACGCCGGGCACCGGGAGGCCGCCTACCGGCTGGCCCGGATGCGCGAGGCCGCCGGGGACAAGGAGACCGCCGAGGCCTGGTACCGCACCGCCGCCGCCCGCAGCCACGCCCGCGCCGCGCTGCGCCTCGGCGTGCTGCTGGAGGAGCGCGCCCGCACCGACCGGTCCCTGCTGGAGGAGGCGGCCCGCTGGTACCGGCAGGCCGCGCAGAACGGCGAGCCGCGCGCCGCCTGCGCGCTGGGCTTCCTGCTGCGCGACTCCGGGGAGGTGGCCGCCGCCGCCGAATGGTGGCGGGAGGCCGCCGAAGCCGGGGACGGCAACGCCGCCAACGCGCTGGGCGCCCTGCACGCCAGCCGCGGCCGGCCCGGGGAGGCCGAGCGCTGGTACCGCGCCGCGCTGGACGCGGGCGACCAGAACGGCGCCTTCAACCTCGGCCTGCTCTGCGCCGGCACCGGCCGCGAGCAGCAGGCCGAGCAGTGGTACCGCCGGGCCGCATACGCCGGGCACCGGGAGGCGTGCAACGCGCTGGCCGTGGTCCTGCTGCAGCGCGGCGACGAGTCCGGCGCCGAGCCGTGGTTCTCCAAGGCCGCCGAGGCCGGCAGCGTGGACGGCGCCTTCAACCTCGGCGTCCTGCACGCCGGGCGCGGCGAGCAGCGGCAGGCCCAGGAGTGGTACGCGCGGGCCGCCGCCGAGGGGCACGGCGAGGCGGCGCTGCAGCTGGCCGTCGTCCAGGAGCAGCGCGGCAACCTGGCCGGGGCGCTGGAGCGCTACCGGCAGGCGGCGGCGGGCGGTTCGGCCGAGGGGGCGTTCCGGCTGGCCTCGCTGCTGGACCGGCGCGGCGACGCGGACGCGGAAGCCGAGCACTGGTACGCGCTCGCGGCCGACGCCGGGCACCGGCGGGCGCAGGTGCGGATGGGCGTGCGGGCGGCCGAGCGCGGGGCGCTGGAGATCGCCGAGAGCTGGTACCGGCGGGCCGCCGAGGCCGGCAGCCGCAGCGCCGCGTTCAACCTGGGGCTGCTGCTGGCCCGGCAGGACAGCGAGACCGAGGCGATGCTCTGGTACACCCGGGCCGCCGACGCCGGGCACGGGCGGGCCGCGCTGCGCCTCGCGCTGCTGGCGCTGCGCCGGGGCGAGCCGGTGCAGGCGGAGAACTGGTGCCGGCGGGCGATCGACTACGGGCCGGCCGAGGTCGCGGAGCGGGCCGGGCGGCTGCTGGGCGCGCTGCACGCGGAGCTGAGCGCGTAGCGAGCCCGGGTGTGGGCGAACCTGCCCGGCCGGTCAGGGGCGGCAGTCGGGGCACAGGCCGCGGTAGGTGACCTCGGCGGTGGTGACGGCGAAGCCGTAGCGCTCGGCGGCGGGCAGCGCGGCGAGCGGGTCGCCGTACGGGTGGACGTCGCGGACGGCGCCGCAGCCGGAGCAGACCAGGTGCTGGTGGGCGCGGTGCGCGTTGGGGTCGTAGCGCCGGGCGCGGCCGTCGGTGGCGACCTCCAGGACCTCGCCGAGGGAGACCAGTTCGCCGAGCGTGTTGTAGACGGTGGCGCGGCTGATCTCGGGCAGCCGGGCCGCGGCCCGGGCGTGCACCTCGTCGGCGGTGAGGTGCACGTGCTCGCCGTCGAGGACCTCGGCCACGACGCGGCGCTGCGAGGTCAGCCGCCAGCCGCGTCCGCGCAGTCTCTCCAGCAGATCGCTCATGGCATCCAGCCTAAGTCAGGTCCGGTATTGGTGCCAGTGTTGACTTGGACAAAGTCCAAGTTAGGATCGTGTCATCCCGACCGGACCCCGTGGAGGCACCCGTCATGACCACGCAGGACGAACTGCGCCCGACCCTCACCACCGAGGCGGGTGCCCCCGTCGCCGACAACCAGAACACCGAGACCGCCGGCATCGGCGGCCCGGCCCTGATCCAGGACCAGCTGCTGTTCGAGAAACTCGCGCACTTCAACCGCGAGCGGATCCCGGAGCGCGTGGTGCACGCCCGCGGCGCCGGGGCGTACGGCACCTTCACGGTCACCGCCGACGTGACGCCCTGGACCCGGGCGGCCTTCCTGTCCGGGATCGGCAGGCAGACCGAGGTCTTCCTGCGCTTCTCCACCGTCGCGGGCAACCTCGGCGCGGCCGACGCGGTGCGCGACCCGCGCGGCTTCGCGCTGAAGTTCTACACCGAGGAGGGCAACTACGACCTCGTCGGCAACAACACCCCGGTGTTCTTCATCAAGGACGCCGTCAAGTTCCCCGACTTCATCCACACCCAGAAGCGCGACCCGTACACCGGCTCCCAGGAGGCCGACAACGTCTGGGACTTCTGGGGCCTGTCACCCGAGGCCACCCACCAGGTCACCTGGCTGTTCGGCGACCGCGGCATCCCGGCCTCGTACCGGCACATGAACGGCTACGGCTCGCACACCTACCAGTGGCAGAACGAGGCCGGCGAGCACTTCTGGGTCAAGTACCACTTCAAGACCGAGCAGGGCATCCGCAACCTCACCCAGGCCGAGGCCAACACCCTCGCCGGCGAGGACCCGGACAGCCACCAGCGCGACCTGCGCCAGGCGATCGAGCGCGGCGAGCACCCCGGCTGGACCGTGCAGGTCCAGATCATGCCGGCGGCCGACGCGGCGGCCTACCGCTTCAACCCCTTCGACCTGACCAAGGTCTGGCCGCACGCCGACTACCCGCCGATCGAGATCGGCCGGCTGGAGCTCAACCGCAACCCCGACAACGTCTTCGCCGAGGTCGAGCAGTCGGTCTTCTCCCCGGCGCACTTCGTGCCCGGTATCGGCCCCTCCCCGGACAAGATGCTGCAGGGCCGCCTGTTCGCGTACGCCGACGCCCACCGCTACCGGGTCGGCATCAACGCCGACCACCTGCCGGTCAACCGCCCGCACGCCACCGAGGCCCGCACCAACAGCCGCGACGGCCACCTGTACGACGGGCGCCACGGGCGGCAGAAGAACTACGAGCCGAACAGCTTCGGCGGCCCCGTGCAGACCGGCCGGCCGCTGTGGGCCGCGACCGCCGTCGACGGCACCACCGGCAGCCACGCCGCGCCCTCGCACGCCGAGGACGACGACTTCGTGCAGGCCGGCGCCCTGTACCGGCTGTACTCGGCGGAGGAGAAGCAGCGGCTGATCGCCAACCTGGCCGGCTTCATCGCCAAGGTCTCGGCCGACCGCGAGGACATCGTGGAACGGGCGATCGACAACTTCCGCCAGGCCGACGCCGACTACGGGCAGCGGCTGGAGACGGCGGTCCGGGAACTGCGCAAGAAGCAGTAGGCGCGGCCGGGCCGGCAGAGCCGCAGGCCCGGTGACCGGCTCCCACCGGTCACCGGGCCTGCATCCACGAGGTGGGCCGTCAGACGCTCAGCCGGCGCAGCGCCTCGTCGTGCAGCAGGCCGTTCGAGGCGACGGCGTCGGCGCCGCCGGGGCCCGGGACACCGTCCAGACCGGTGAAGCGGCCGCCGGCCTCCTCGACGATGACGGCGTTGGCCGCCATGTCCCACAGCGACAGCTCGGGCTCGGCGGCGATGTCGACGGCGCCCTCGGCGACCATCATGTAGGACCAGAAGTCGCCGTAGGCGCGGGTGCGCCAGCAGGCGCGGGTGAGGTCCAGGAACGGGTCGAGGCGGCCGCGCTCCTCCCAGCCGGTGAGCGAGGAGTACGAGAAGGAGGCGTCCTCGATCCGGGAGACGCCGGAGACGTGGATCCGGGAGGCCTTGGTCAGGCTGCGGCCGGCGAACGCGCCGAGGCCCTTGGCCGCCCACCAGCGGCGCTGCAGCGCGGGGGCCGAGACGATGCCGACCACCGGGCGCTCGACGCCGTCCGGGCCGTCCTCCAGCAGGGCGATCAGGGTGGCCCAGACCGGGACGCCCCGGATGTAGTTCTTGGTGCCGTCGATCGGGTCGATCACCCAGCGGCGCGGGCCGGAGCCCTGGAGGCCGAACTCCTCGCCGAGGACGGCGTCGCGCGGGCGGGCGCGCTGGAGCACGCTGCGCACGAGCTCCTCGGCGGCCTTGTCGGCGTCGCTCACCGGCGTGAGGTCGGGCTTGGTCTCCACGGCCAGGTCGAGGGCGCGGAAGCGGTCCAGGGTGACCGAGTCGGCCGAGTCGGCGAGGACGTGGGCGAGTCGGAGGTCGTCGTGGTAGTCGGCCATGTCCGAAACCCTAGCGAGCCCGCCCCGATCGGCACAGCCGGGCTCGCTGGGCGGGACGGGCGCGAGCCTAGTGCGCCGTGCCGCTGAGCTGGAGGCCGATGACGCCGGCGATCACCAGGGAGATCGAGACCAGCTTGAGCACCGAGGTGGTCTCGTCCAGGAAGACCATGCCGTAGATCGCGGTGCCGGCCGCGCCGATGCCCGTCCAGACCGCGTAGGCGGGGCCGACCGGCAGGGTCTTCAGGGAGAGGGTGAGCAGGCCGAAGCTGCCGAGGGCGAACGCGCAGAAGCTGACGGTGGGCCAGAGCCTGGTGAAGCCCTCGCTGAGCTTGAGGTTGATCGCGAAGCCGGTCTCCAGCAGGCCGGCCAGGACCACCAGGGCCCATGCCATCGCGTGCCTCCCAGTCGATCGACGGCCGGACCGTGCCCGGCCCGGTTTTCCTATGATCACCAGGTGGGCGCGGTCCGACACCTCGAACGGGCCACGGACACCGGGAACCCGCCCCGGCTCAGTCGTCCTCGCGGGTCTCCTTGCTGGCCAGCAGGCGGCGCAGCGAGTAGAGCCGGGCGGCCTCGGCGTGGCCGTCGGCGACCCAGGCGTCCAGCGCGCAGTCCGGTTCGTCGTGGCTGCAGGCGCGCGGGCAGTCGGCGGTGCCGGGCTCCAGGTCGGGGAAGGCGAGGATGACCCGGGACGGGTCGATGTGCGAGAGGCCGAAGGAGCGGAAACCCGGGGTGTCGATCACCCAGCCCGGGTCCAGGGCCTTCTTGGAGCCCGGCTTGGCGCCCGGCGGCGGGGGCAGCCGCAGCGCCAGCGCGGAGACGGTGGTGTGCCGGCCGCGGCCGGTGACCGCGTTGACGTGCCCGGTCTGCCGCTGGCGGTTCGGGACGAGGGCGTTGACCAGGGTGGTCTTGCCGACGCCGGAGTGGCCGATGAACACGGTGGAGAGCCCGCGCAGGTGCTCGCGGACGGCCTCGGCGCCGGCGGTCTCCAGCTCGTCGTGGCGGGTGACCACGTACTGGATGCCGAGCGGGGCGTAGGAGTCCAGCAGCGGGGCGGCGGGGGCGAGGTCGGCCTTGGTGAGCACCAGCAGCGGCTCCATGCCCGCGTCGTAGGCGGCCACCAGGCAGCGGTCGATCAGCCGGGGGCGCGGCTCCGGGTCGGCCAGGGCGGTGACGATGGCCAGCTGCTGGGCGTTGGCGACGACGATCCGCTCGTACGGGTCGTCGTCGTCGGCGGTGCGGCGCAGCACCGAGCTGCGCTCCTCGACCCGGACGATCCGGGCGAGGGTGTCGGCGTCCCCGGAGAGGTCGCCGACGATGTCGACGACGTCGCCGACGACGACGCCCTTGCGGCCCAGCTCGCGGGCCTTCATGGCGACGATCTGGCGTTCCTGCTTGGTGCCCGGGTCGACCAGGCAGGTCACCCGGCCGCGGTCGACGGTCAGCACCATCGCCTCGGCGGCGTCATCGTGCTTGGGCCGGATCCTGGTCCGCGGCCGGGAGCCCCGGCGGGCGGGGCGGTTGCGGATGTCGTCCTCGTCGGCGTCCTTGCCGTAGCGGCGCATGGCTCAACTCTCCGCTCAGGCGTCCGCCGCCGCTTCGCCGAGCAACTCGGCCCACATCCCGGGGAAGTCGGGCAGCGTCTTGGCGGTGGTGGCGACGTTCTCCACCCCCACGCCGGGCACGGCGAGGCCGAGCACGGCGGCGGCGGTGGCCAGCCGGTGGTCCTCGTAGGTGTGGAAGGTGCCGCCGCGCAGCGGGCGCGGGCGGATCCGCAGGCCGTCCTCGGTCTCGGTGACGTCGCCGCCGAGGTCGTTGATCTCCTTGGCGAGCGCGGCGAGCCGGTCGGTCTCGTGCAGGCGCAGGTGGGCGATGCCGTACAGGTGGGACTCGGAGTCGGCGAGCGCGGCGACGGCGGCGATCACCGGGGTGAGCTCGCCGACGTCGTGCAGGTCGGCCTCGATGCCGTGGATCCGGCCGGTGCCGGTGAACTGCAGCCCCTCGTCGGTGAACTCGCAGGCGCCGCCCATCCGAGTGTAGATCTCGCGGAGCTGGTCGCCGGGCTGGGAGGTGTGCTTGGGCCAGTCGCGCACGGTGACGCGGCCGCCGGTGACCAGGGCGGCGGCGAAGAACGGCGCGGCGTTGGACAGGTCCGGCTCGACCACCAGGTCGCGGCCGATCAGCGCGCCCGGGGTGACCCGCCAGACGTCCTTCTCGCCGCCGTCCTCGGGCGCGTCGACCTGGGCCCCGGCCAGGCGCAGCATCTCGACGGTCATCCGGATGTGCGGCAGCGACGGCACCGGGCCGCCGACGTGCCGGACCTCGATGCCCTGGTTGTAGCGGGCGCCGGAGAGCAGCAGAGCGGAGACGAACTGGGACGAGGAGGAGGCGTCCAGCTCGACCGGGCCGCCGTCGAGGGAGCCGGTGCCGTGGACGGTGAGCGGGAAGGCGCCGCGGCCGCCGTCGTCGATGCGGGCGCCGAGCGCGCGCAGGGCGTCGATCACGCCGTGCTGGGGGCGCTCGTAGCAGCGCGGGTCGCCGTCGAAGTGCACGGGGCCGTCGGCGAGGACGGCGAGCGGCGGCAGGAAGCGCATGACCGTGCCGGCGTTGCCGACGTCGACGGAGGCGGGGCCGCTCAGCGCGGGGGCGGGGATGACCCGCCAGGCCTCGCCGCCGCCGGTGCCGCCGGTGTCGTTGTTGACCGTCTCCTCGATGGTGACCCCGAGGGCGCGCAGGCCGTCGGCCATCAGCTGGGAGTCGCGGCTGCGCAGCGGGCGGCGCACCCAGCCGGGCTTCTCGGCGAGTGCCGCCAGCACCAGGGCCCGGTTGGTGACCGACTTGGAGCCGGGGATGGTGACGGTGGCGTCGACGGGGCTGGTGGCGACGGGAGCGGGCCACGGGGTCTCGGTCATGTGGCAAGTCTAGGGGCCGTACCGCGACCGTCCGGATCCTGGACGGCGCGGTCGCGCGGGGCCGGCTCAGTGCAGCGGCTGGAGCAGCCAGCTCGCGCCCAGGGCGAGGCAGGCGAGGGCGGTGAGCAGGAAGACGGTGACCCAGGCGAGGGCGGGGACGTGGGTGAGCCGGGCGAGCTGGTCGGCGTCGGAGTCGCGGGCCCAGCCGGTGCGGCGCTGGTGCTGGAGCTCCAGGACGGGGCGGACGGCGCCGAACAGCAGGAACCAGCAGCCGAGGTAGGCGAAGCCGGCCTGGACCTCGGCACTGCCGAGCCAGGAGACCAGGAAGAACGCGCCGCCGGCGACCAGCACGGTGAAGAGGCCGAAGGCGTTGCGGATGCGCAGGAGCAGGGCGAGCAGCAGGGCGATCGCCAGCCAGAGCAGCAGGGTGATCCGGTCGGCGGCGAGCAGGGCGGCGCAGCCGAGGCCGAGCAGGGCGGGGGCGCTGTAGCCGGCGGCGGCGGTGAGGACCATGCCGGGGCCGGTGGGGCGGCCGTAGGAGAGGGTGAGGCCGGAGGTGTCGGAGTGCAGCCGGATGCCGGCGAGCTTGCGGCCGGTGACGAGGGCGATCAGGCCGTGGCCGCCTTCGTGGGCGATGGTGACGGCGTTGCGGGTGACGTGCCACAGCGGGCGGGCGAGGACGGCGAGCAGGGCGGCGGCGCCGGTGGCGAGCACCAGCCAGCCGGGCGGGGCGGGCTGGGCGCCGGTGACCTGGTCCCACAGGGCGCCGAGGTTCTGGTCGTTGGTGCTCATGGGATGTTCCCCGCCTCCGTTCGCTGCGTTGGGCCGTTCGGGGCAGCCTCCCATGCGGGGACGGGCGGCCGGCAGCGGGCGGTTCTGCTCCGGGCGTGAACAAGTGATGAGGACGGGCGGCATGGCAAGCTGGCCCGCATGTGCGGTCGGTTCGCAGCCAGCAGCAAGCCCGAGGACATCGTCGAGCTGTTCGACGTGGAGCAGTGGGATCCCGAGGAGACCCTGCACCCGAACTGGAACGTCGCGCCGACCGACAGCGCCTTCGTGGTGCTGGAGCGGACCGGCCGGGACCGGCCGCGGGCGGTGCGGCAGCTGCGGGTGCTGCGCTGGGGGCTGGTGCCGCAGTGGTCGGACTCCGCCGAGACGGCGGTGAAGATGATCAACGCCCGGTCGGACACGGTGCACGAGAAGCCCTCCTACCGGCAGGCGTTCGCCGCGCGCCGCTGCCTCCTGCCGGTGGACGGCTACTACGAGTGGCAGACGCTGCCGGGCGAGCGGGGCAGGGCGCGCAAGAAGCCGTTCTTCGTCTCCCGCGCGGACGGCGCCCCGCTGGCGCTGGCCGGGCTGTACGAGTTCTGGCGCAACCGGGCGGTGCCGCCCGGCGACCCGCAGGCGTGGCTGGTGACGTTCACGGTCGTCACCACCGACGCCGAGGAGGCGCTGGCGCCGATCCACGAGCGGATGCCGCTGTTCCTCGACCGGGACTCCTGGGACGAGTGGCTGGACCCGCGGCGCAGCGACCCGGACGAGCTGCGCCGGCTGCTGATACCCCCGCCGCCCGGTGCGCTGCTGGCCACCCCGGTGTCGCCGGCGGTCGGCAGCATCCGCAACAACGGCCCGGAGCTCAAGGAGCCGTGGGACGAGGTCGAGTACGAGACCACGCTGTTCTGATCCGAACCGGCCTGAACCGGCCTGACCTGCCCTGATCTGCCGTACCCCGTACTGAACGTTCCTGGAGCCGCCGCGATGAGCACCACCGAACTCGTCCCCACCGAGGCCGGGCAGGCCCGGATCACCCACCACCGGGCGGCCGCGCCGAAGGCCGTCCTCGCGCTGGGGCACGGCGCGGGCGGCGGGATCGAGGCCCGGGACCTGGCGGCGCTGGCCGGGCGGCTGCCGGCGCGCGGGATCTCGGTGGCGCTGGTCGAGCAGCCCTGGCGGGTGGCGGGCCGGCGGGTGGCCCCGGCACCGAAGACGCTGGACCTCGGCTGGCGGCCGGTCGCCGAGCTGCTGGCCGGGCAGGGACTGCCGCTGGTGGTGGGCGGGCGCAGCGCCGGGGCGCGGGTGGCCTGCCGGACCGGCGCGGCGACCGGGGCGGTGGGGGTGGTGGCGCTGGCGTTCCCGCTGCACCCCCCGGGCAGGCCGGAGAAGAGCCGGGCGCAGGAGCTGCTGGAGTCGGGGCTGCCGACGCTGGTGGTGCAGGGCGCGGCCGACCCGTTCGGCGGGCCCGCGGAGTTCCCGGCGCTGCCGGCGGGGCACGAACTGGTCGCGGTGCCGTACGGCAGCCACGGCTTCGAGGTGCCCAAGCGGGCGCCGGTCGGGCAGGACGAGGTGCTGGACCTGATCTGCGCGGCGGTGGGGGACTGGCTGCTGGACCTCGTGTGAGGCCCGGGAACAGGGCGTTCCCGGGCGACTACCCGGGCGGGTGAAGGCCGTGCGCCGGACGGGAATGCGGGCGGCCCCGGGGTGGTTGACACCCTCGTCAGTACGAGTCACCGGTGAGAGGCAGGGCAGATGGGTTCGATCGCGTGCCCGGAACGGCCTGAGGAGCGCGAGGCCGCGACGGCGCTCGGCCCCTCCTGGTCGGAATGGCTGGACGTGGGCGAGAAGCCCGTCAGCCCGATATCCTCCATTTCTGGGCGGCCCGCCGTGGGCCGTGCCCGTCATGCCGAGGAGGTGGGTCCGGTCGTCGGGACCGAGCACGAGGCCGAGCCGGGCCGTGGCCCGGACGAGGTCCGGCCTGCGGGCGAGGCGCTCACCGGTGAGGAACTCGCCGAGGCGATCGGTGAGGACACCTACCGGGTGTCGGCCGAGGAGGGCGAGGAGGCCCGGCGGGAGCGCTTCGAGCGCGACGCCCTGGGCTTCCTGGATCCGATGTACTCGGCGGCGCTGCGCATGACGCGCAACCCGGCGGATGCGGAGGACCTGCTCCAGGAGGCGTTCGCCAAGGCGTACGCGTCCTTCCACCAGTTCCGTGAGGGCACCAACCTCAAGGCCTGGCTGTACCGCATCCTCACCAACACGTTCATCAACTCGTACCGCAAGAAGCAGCGTGAGCCCCAGCGCACCGCGGCGGAGGAGATCGAGGACTGGCAGCTGGCCCGCGCCGAGTCGCACATGTCGACCGGTCTGCGCTCGGCCGAGACCCAGGCCCTCGACCACCTCCCCGACAGCGACGTGAAGGACGCCCTCCAGGCCATCCCGGAGGAGTTCCGGATCGCCGTCTACCTCGCGGACGTAGAGGGCTTTGCGTACAAGGAGATCGCGGACATCATGGGTACTCCCATCGGTACGGTGATGTCCCGGCTGCACCGTGGCCGCCGTCAGCTGCGCGGCATGCTGGAGGACTACGCCCGTGAGCGCGGGCTGGTCCCGGCCGGCAGCGGGGCAGGGCAGGAAGCGAAGGGCTCGGGTTCATGAGCTGCGGCGATCCGCACGACACCGAGTGTGGCGAGGTCCTCGACCACCTCTACGAATTCCTCGACAACGAGATGGCCGAGGGCGACTGCGCCAAGTTGCGCGTGCACTTCGAGGAGTGCTCGCCGTGCCTGAAGCAGTACGGGCTGGAGCAGGCGATCAAGGCGCTGATCAAGCGCTCCTGCGGCTGCGACGACACCCCGGCCGACCTGCGCAGCAAGGTCCTGGCCAGGATCGACTCGATCCGGGCCGGGCAGCGCTCGGGCGAGCCGGTGGTGGTCGCGGTGGAGCCCGCCGTCGAGGTGCACGCCGAGTCCGCCCGGCCGGCGCCGAAGCCGGCGAAGGGCGGGGCCGGGGAGCCGGCCGGGCGGCCGGGCGCGCCGGTCGAGGCCGGCGCCCAGGCGGAGTGACCGGCCGGGCCGACGGCATGGTCGGACGCGTCGTCACCGACCGTCACGGGGCCGCCCGTACGGCCGCCGGTCCGACGTTGTAGTCCGCCGGTCCGTCCGTGCGCCGATCCGTCCGCGAGGGCGGGCCGGACGGTTCCGGGCAGGGGAGTCCAGTGGCCCCGGGAGCACACGCTTCCGGGGCCGCTCCCGTTCTGCCCGCATGCGCCCTCACTCGTTCGGGTGAGTTGGCGGTGCGCCAACTGCGCCATCGCGCGATCATGCGTCCCCGCGCCCGGGCGGCGGCCTATCCTCCTGACGGACGCTCACCGCCGGTCCGCCCGGCGTGCTGAGGAACACGGGGCCCGGACGGCGGGGAGGTCGAGATCGCTACCGACAGTGGAGGAGCGACCCTGCCGCCGGGCGCGGCGCGCTACCTGCTGGCCGTCCCGGTGGCGGCGCTGTGCTGCCTGGTGCCGCTGCTGCCCGCCGCGGCCGTCCCCGGGGTGCCGCGCTGGCTCGGCGCGCCGGTGGACTGGCCCAAGGTCGGGCTGCTCGCCTTCCTGCACGGCTGCTGGGAGTCGCTGGCCCAGGGCCTGCCGACCCCCTGCCTGGTCCTGGTGCGCCGGCTGCTGCGCCGCCCGGCGCTGCCCGAGCGGGCGCCCGCCCGGCCCGGTGTGAACACCTTCTTCCCGGTGCTGTTCGCCGGAGTGCTGATGCTGCCGCCGGCCGCCGCCGCGCTCGTCGCCGCCCCCGCCGCGGTGCTCGGCGGCCCGAACGGGCCCGGCTGCCGCCGCCGCCAGCTGTTCAACGGCTCCCAGCTCGCGCTGTGCGCCTTCGCCTCCTCGGTCGTCTTCCACCTGCTGCGCGGCCCCCAACTGCTGCTGGGCTCCCGCTTCCCGGCCGCGCTGCTGCCCGGCTTCGCCGCCGTCGCCGCGTTCTGCCTGGTCAACGGCATCGTGGTGGGCGTCATGCTGGTGCTCAGCGACGGCCGCCGGGCCGGGGTGCTGCTGCGCGGGGCCTGCGCGGTGTGCGGGCTGCCGGTGCTGGTGCACGCGGCCGGCGGCCTGATGGTCGCGGTGCTCTGGCAGGGCCCGTACGGCGCGTTCGCGGCGTTGCTGGCGCTGCTGCCGCTGTCCATCTCCGCCTGGGTGTTCGCCCAGGGGCAGCGCGAGCTCGACGCCCACCAGGCCACCGTGCAGTCGCTGGTCCAGGCCGTGGAGATCAAGGACTCCTACACCCGCGGGCACAGCGAACGCGTCGGCCGGGCCTCGGTGCTGATCGCCACTCAGCTCGGCATGGAGGCCGAGCGGCTGCGCACCCTGCGCTTCGCGGGGATCCTGCACGACGTCGGCAAGCTCGGGGTGGCCACCGAACTGCTGCGCAGAAACGGTCCCCTCACCGAGGCGGAGCGCCGGGCCGTCGAGATCCACCCGGTGTACGGGTACGAGCTGGTGCGCGGGATCGACTTCCTCGGCGAGGCGCACGCCGGGATCCTGCACCACCACGAGCGGGTCGACGGCCGCGGCTACCCCAGCGGGCTGGCCGGCGGGCAGATCCCCGAGTTCGCCCGGATCATCTCCGTCGCCGACGCCTTCGACTCGATGACCTCCACCCGCTCCTACCGGCGCGGCCGCCCGGTCGCCGAGGCGGTGGCCGAACTGGAGCGCTGCTCGGGCAGCCAGTTCGACCCGGTGATGGTCCGGGCGCTGATCGACGCGCTGGCCGTGCACGACTGGCAGCCGGTGGTGCACTCCGAGGACTGCATCCAGGCCGTCCCGGACATCCCGCTCGGGGTTCCCGAACCGGCCAGGGCGGCGCCCGGGCGGGTGCCCGTCCAGGGCGGGAGCGTTCCCGCGGCCGGTCAGCCGTGACGGCGCCCGGCCGCCGGGCCCGCGCCGACACGGGCTCCGACCGGACGGCTTGGGGGCGGCGCACCGACCGCGCGGTGCACGCGGCGGCCGCCGCGTTGCTGGCGTTCGCGCTGGGCGCGGTCGCGCTGCGCGGGGTCGCGGAGCCCAAGGTCGCGCTGGCGTTCACCGTGCTGATCGCGCTCGGCGAATGCGTCCGGATCACCCTTCCGGGGGATCGCGAACAGGCGCCCATCGGCGCGGCCGGCGCGCTGGCGTACGCCCTGCTCGGGCCGCTGCGCGGAGTGCCGACCGCGCACGGCACGGTCCAGGTGGTCGCGGTGACCGGCGTCGGCCTGCTGCTGGCCTGGCTGCCCGGGCTCGCCCTGCCGCGCCGACCCGGCCGCCCACACCGCCGCCCATACCGCCGCCTGCACCGCCGCCCGCCCTGGGCCGACCAGGCCCGCCGCGACAGCGCCGCCCGCCGACTGCTCGCCGTCGGCTTCGCCGCCGCCGTCTTCCAACCGCTCTACAACGCCGGCCTGGTCGACCGCTTCTCACCCGAAGGCCCGGCGTACGGGGCGTTCCTGACCGCCGTCGCCGCACTGGCCGCGCTCTGCGACGCGACCCTGGCGGCGCTGCTGCGGTGCGACCTGGCGGCGGGCCCGCACCGCGGACCGCGGTTCCCGGCCGCACTGGAGGACGAACTGCGCTCGCTGTTCGGCATCGGCTCGGCGATCGTCGCCACCGGGATGCTGGTCAGCCTCGCCGCCGGCGAGGTCGGGCTGTGGGCGCTGCCGCTGTTCTGCACCCCGCTGCTGCTCGCCCAGGTGTCCTTCCGGCGGGCCGCCGCGGTACGCGCCACCACCGGGCAGACCATCGCCAGCCTCGCCAGGGCCACCGAGGTCGCCGGCTACACCCCGCACGGGCACGCGCGCCGGGTCGCGGACACGGCGTGCGCGCTGGGTCGCGAGCTGGGCCTGGGCACCCGGGAGCTCGCCCTGTTGGAGTACGCCGCACTGATGCACGACGTCGGCCAGCTGTCCCTGGTCGAACCGGTGCCGGACGGCGCCACCGCGCTGCTGCCGTACGCCGAGCAGCAGCGGATCGCCCGGCTGGGCAGCGAGGTGATCAGCCGCACCGGGGTGCCCCGGCAGGTCGCCGAGCAGGTCGCCCGGTTGGCCGACCCGTGCGCAGGACCGGCCGGCGGCGAGGGCCCGGTGCCGCTCGCGGCCCGGATCATCCGGGTCGCCAACGCCCATGACGACCTGCTCACGGCCGCCCGGGGCCGGGGCGTCGGCGAGGCGGTGGGGCGGCTGGAGGCGCTGGAGGTGCTGCGGCTCGGGCGCGGCCGGGTCTACGACGCCCGGGTGGTGGACGCCCTGGCCCGGGTCGGCGGGCAGGCCCGGGCCTGAGGCCGCGGGGCCGGGGCCGGTCGGGGTCGGCCGGCCGGGCCGCGCGGCTCTCGTCCGGCGCGGGAACCCCGCCCCGCCCCGCCAGGGGTTGAGCGGGTGCGCTCGGGCGGGCAGGCTGGGGAGGGGCGGACCCCAACCTCGACGGTGGGGAGCGCGGGCGGGGGCGGGCGTGGTTGGATGCGGTCGTAGCGTGGAACACCGACCCGGGGCACCTGGCTTCGTACGCCGTCCCAGGCGGTACGGGCACGGTGGCACGGGACTTGAGCGGACGACGACGGCAGGGACGAACGTGAGGATCTTCCACCGGGCACGGCACCGGCCGTCCGCCACCTGGCGGCAGACGACCGACCGGGCCTTCACGCTGATCGGCGACGGCCGCTACGAGGACGCCGGCGCGCTGCTGGTGATGGCCGCCGACCTGGAGCCGTGGCTCTCCGACTCCTGGTTCAACCTCGCGCTCCTCCACAAGTTCCGCCGGGACTGGGAACAGGCGCGCTCGGCCGGCCTGCGCGCCGTCGCCCTGCTGGACCGCGAGCACGGCGCCCCGGACTGGTGGAACCTCGGCATCACCGCGACCGCCCTGCAGGACTGGCCGCTGGCCCGCCGCGCCTGGCAGGCGTACGGGCTGAAGCTGCCCGGCGGCCCCGGCGGGCCCCCCGACGGCCCGGTCAGCCTGGACCTCGGCACCACCCCGGTACGGCTCTCCCCGGACGGCGAATCCGAGGTGGTCTGGGGCCGTCGGCTGGACCCGGCCCGGATCGAGGTCCTCTCCATCCCGCTGCCCTCCTCCGGCCGCCGCTGGGGCGAGGTCGTCCTGCACGACGGCGCCCCGCACGGCGAGAGGGTCACCGACGGCGTCGCCTACCCCGTGTTCGACGAGATCGAGCTGTGGGCGCCCTCGCCGGTGCCCACCTACGTCGTGCTGCTGCAGGCCGCCACGGCCGGGGACCGGGACGCGCTGGAGCGGCTGGTCGCCGACGCCGGGTACGCCGCCGAGGACTGGACCTCCTCCGTGCGGCTGCTCTGCCGCGCCTGCTCGGAGAGCCGGATGGCCTCCGACGACGGCATCGCCGCCCACCACGACCCGCACGACGACGGCGACGCCGCGCACCCCGGCCACCTCAGCCACCTCAGCCAGGGCGGCGCGGCCGGGATGTCCTGGCTGGTGGAGCGCGAGTGCGGGATCGCCGCCCCCGCCCACCTGGTGCGGATGCTGCTGGACCGCTGGGTCGCGGCGGCCCCGGCGACCCGGGCGTACCGGGATCTCGAAGAGGTCTGCTGAACCCGCTGAGTACCCTGGTCAGGTACGTGTAGACCTATGGAAGCGGAAGACGAAGACATGGCGGAGCAGGCCGAGCAGCACCAGCACGAGCACGACGTGGAGGGGGCGGCGCCCGAGGCCCCCGTCAAGGTGATCGGTGAGGAGCCCGACCTCACCAGGGGCACCGCCCGTCCGATCACCGTCGTCGGCAACCCGGTCCTGCACCGCGAGGTCAAGGACGTCACCGCCTTCGACGGCGAACTCTCCGCACTGATCGACGACATGTTCCAGTCGATGTACGCCGCCGAGGGCGTCGGCCTCGCCGCCAACCAGATCGGCGTGGACCTGAAGGTCTTCGTCTACGACTGCCCGGACGACGAGGGCGTGCGCCACATCGGCCACGTGATCAACCCGGTCCTGGAGGAGTACCCGGCCGACCGCCGCCGCGTCCTGGACGACGGCAACGAGGGCTGCCTGTCCGTTCCGACCGCGTACGCCGAACTGCCGCGCCCGGACTACGCCGCGGTGACCGGCGTCGACAAGGACGGCGAGCCGATCCGCGTCGAGGGCACCGGCTTCTTCGCCCGCTGCCTGCAGCACGAGACCGACCACCTGTACGGGACGCTCTACATCGACAAGCTGTCCAAGCGGGACCGCAAGGACGCGCTGAAGCAGATGGCCGAGGGCACGCCGAAGTACGCCACCGCGCCCAACGAGTGACGGTGGAGCGGTAGTTGCCGAAGGCCGGCGGGGACGTTGTCCGCGCCGGCCTTCGGCGTACCCGGCCGACGATGTCACGTTCCCGCGCCCTGTCCGGTCCACCTGCCGGGAGTGACCGAACGGAAGGAGAACCGTCATGGAGGCCGTCATGAAGACCGTCATCGTGTGTGCGTCGGTGTCCCACGGCAACACTCGGAGGATCGCCGAGGCGATGGGCCGGGTGCTCGACGCCCAGGTGGTCGAGCCGGAACGGTTCGACCCGGCGGAGCTGGCCGGCTACGACCTGGTGGGGTTCGGATCGGGGATCTTCACGGGGCAGTTCCACGCGCGGCTGCGCGACTTCGTCCAGGCGGTCCCGGCGGTTCCGGCCGGGCAGGGCGGCAGGGCGTTCGTGTTCGCCACCAGCGGCCTGCCGGAACTGCGGATCCGGCCCTTCACCCGGCCCCTCGTGCGGCAGCTCGAACGCAAGGGCTTCGAGGTGGCCGACACCTTCTGCTGCCGGGGCCACGACACCTGGCTGCCCTTCAAACTCGTCGGCGGCATCCACAAGGCGCGGCCCGACGGCGGCGACCTGGCGGCGGCCGGCGCGTTCGCCGAGGAACTGCGGGCCCGCGGCGCCGACGGCGGGCGGTGAGCGGGGCCGGTGCGGGCGGACCGCACCGGCCCGCGGGCCGGGCTACGGGACGAAGCGCCACTCCGGGCCGTAGGTGAAGCGAGGGTCGGCGGGCAGCTTGATGGCGTTCAACTGCTCTGCGGTGCCGCGCAGAGCGCCCATGTGCCCGATCGCGTCGAAGAGCGAGGAGCCGTCGCCGGCCCAGGCCGATTCGAGGGCGCGCAGCATGTCGCTGTAGGCGGTGTCGAAGTCGTGCAGCAGGGCGGCGGTGGTCTGGTCGGGCTCGTTGCCGGGCGAGCCGGCCCAGCCGCCCCGGGGGACGCGGGCGACGGGCGCGGTGTCCGGGAGGGGGACGTCGGGGCCGGTGAAATCGAACCTCCCCGTGGCGGGGTCCTGCACGAGCTTCTTGCCGACGGCGATCTCCTTGAACGCGTAGTAGTGGGCCAGTTCGCCCGGGGCGCCGGGGAACGGGTTGTCGGGGGAGGCCGTGGTGCCCTCGCCCTGGGAGCGGATGACGTCGAGCGCCTTCAGGACGTCGTCGAGCGTGTTCATCGGGACGATGTCGTTGCCGGCGCCGTGGCTCGACCCGAGCGGGAAGCTGACCTGGTGCCGGCCGGTGATCAGGTGGGCGAAGGTGGGGAAGACATCGGCGATGCGCTGGTAGAAGGCGCCGATGGTGTTGCCGTCGACGGCGAAGGCGAGCGGGTTCTCGGGCTTCTCGATGTCGGCGAACAGCCCGGCCGATTCGCGGGACAGCCCGCTGAGGTAGACCTCCAGCCCGGGGTTGACGCCGCCGGGCAGCTCGCCCGGGTACTTGGGCACGGTGGCGGGGTCGGTGAGGACGACCGTGCCGCCGATGGTGGTGAGCATGTTGCAGACCAGGCCGAAGTGCGACATCTCGTCGAAGACGATCTCGCGGATGGTGTGGCGGACCGGCTTGCTGCCGTCCGGGTCGGAGATCGACCACAGGGCGGTGGCGTACGGCGGGATGGTGGAGAGCTCCAGCATGATCGCCCGCTGGAGCGCGTCCTTGAGTTCCTGCTCGGTCCAGTCCTTCTCTGCGATGTTCATGAGCTGGACGATGGCGTCGCTCTCGTAGTCCAGGATTCCGCGCGTCACGGCGTGCCCCTTTCGTTCGGCTGTGCGCGGACCGTAGCCGGGGGCAGATGCTCCGAACGCACGTGAAGCCGGTGTGGCCCGGGAGTTCATCCGGACGGGCGGAGCGTGCGGCCCCGCACGGGCTGCGGCCGTGCGGGGCACCACCGTTGAGGCAGCTGAGTCAGAGGTTGTCGATCCAGAACAGGAGGATCCGCTGCAGCGCGCCCGGGGCGCCGGCGCCGAAGGCGACGACCATGGCCTGGCCGACCGCGACATCGGTGGGGTCGACGCCGTGCGTCCAGGTCACCCGGGCGTCCAGGCCGGGGATGGTGCGGCCCGGGGAGTACGAGCGGAGGGTGCCGCGGGCGTGGGCGATGAGCACGCCGTTGCGCCGCAGTTCGGCCCGGCGCAGTGCGGTCGGCCTCAGCTCGTAGGTGCGGTCCCCGACGAGGGCGGTGCGGGTGCGGGACTTCCGGCGGGGGGCCCAGCCGCTGCTGTCGCGGGTCGTCGGGACGGGCCGGCCGTTGATGTTCATGGCGCCGTGGTCGCGGTCGGGTGCCACCGTGACGGTCGGCAGGCCGGCACCGTGCACCCGGGCGACGACGGACGGCCAGCGGTCGTGGTCGATCCGTATCGGGCCGAACGGGCCGTCGGCCACGTGCTGTTGTGACAGGGAAACCTTGCGGGACATGCCTGGGCTACTCCTGGACACCGGGGATCCGACAGCGGAGCTGCCGTGGGGAGGACGTCCTCCCCACGGCAGCTCCGCTGATGTGCTGAACGGCGTTGCTTCTCAGAACTCGACTGAGAACTCGTCCTAGAACTCGTCGTCGAAGGAGACCGAGCCCTCGACGGCGACCTGGTACGCCGACACCCGGCGCTCGAAGAAGTTGGTCAGCTCCTGGACGTTCTGGAGCTCCATGAAGCCGAACGGGTTGGTGGACCCGTAGCGGATCGGCATGCCGAGGCGGGCCAGGCGCTGGTCGGCCACGGCCTCCAGGTACTGGCGCATGGAGTCGGTGTTCATGCCGGCGAGGCCGTCGCCGCACAGGTCCTGGGCGAACTGGAGCTCGGCCTCGACGGCCTCCTCCAGCATCTCGGTGACCTGCTTGGCCATCTCGTCGTCGAAGAGGTCGGGCTCCTCCTCGCGGACGGTGTCGACGACCGACATCGCGAAGTCCATGTGCATGGACTCGTCGCGGAACACCCAGTTGGTGCCGGTGGCCAGGCCGTGCAGCAGGCCGCGCGAGCGGAACCAGTACACGTACGCGAACGCGCCGTAGAAGAACAGGCCCTCGACACACGCCGCGAAGCAGATCAGGTTGAGCAGGAACGCCCGCCTGTCCTGCTTCGTCTGCAGCGAGTCGATGTGGTCGACCGCGTTCATGTACTTGAAGCAGAACTGGGCCTTCTGGTGGATGGAGGGGATGTTCTCCACCGCGGCGAAGGCCGCGTTGCGGTCCTCCGGGTCCGGAAGGTAGGTGTCGAGCAGCGTCAGGTAGAACTGGACGTGCACGGCCTCCTCGAACAGCTGGCGCGACAGGTAGAGCCGCGCCTCCGGGGAGTTGATGTGCTTGTAGAGGCTCAGCACCACGTTGTTCGCGACGATCGAGTCGCCCGTGGCGAAGAACGCGACCAGCCGGCCGATGAGGTGGCGCTCGCCCTCGCTGAGCTTCGCCAGGTCGGCGACGTCGGAGTGCAGGTCCACCTCCTCGACGGTCCAGGTGTTCTTGATGGCGTCCCGGTACCGGTCGTAGAACGACGGGTACCGCATGGGGCGCAGGGTCAGCTCGAAGCCGGGGTCGAGCAGCATCTTGCGGTCTTCGGGGGTGCTCACTGGCAGGCCTCGCAGGACTCGGGGTTCTCCAGGGAGCAGGCCAGTGCGGCCTCCTCCTCCGGCGTGAGGGTCGGGGTGTCGACCGGCACCGGGGCGGCGGTGCGGGCCGTGCCGGACGCGGCCTGGGCGATCCGGGTCGCCGGGCGCGAGCGCAGGTAGTAGGTGGTCTTCAGGCCGACCTTCCACGCGTACGCGTACATCGAGCTGAGCTTGCCGATGGTCGGCGCGGCCATGAACAGGTTCAGCGACTGGCTCTGGTCGAGGTACGGCATGCGGGCCGCGGCGAGGTCGATCAGCGCGCGCTGCGGCAGCTCCCACGCGGTGCGGTAGAGCGAACGGACCTCGGCGGGCAGCCAGTTCAGCTCCTGGACGGAGCCGTTGGCGTCGCGCAGCGAGTCGCGGGTCTGCTGGTCCCAGACGCCGAGGTCCTTGAGCTCGCGCACCAGGTACGGGTTGACCTGCAGGAACTCGCCGCTCAGCGTCTCGCGCTTGAACAGGTTGGAGACCTGCGGCTCGATGCACTCGTACACGCCGGCGATGGACGCGATGGTCGCGGTCGGGGCGATGGCCAGCAGCAGCGAGTTGCGCAGGCCGGTCTCGGCGATCCGGGCGCGCAGTGCCGTCCAGCGGTCGGCCCACTGCGGGGCGGCCGTCGGGAAGTGGTCGATGTGCAGTTCGCCGCGGGCGGCGCGGGTCTCGCCGTAGGCCTCGTGGCGGCCGAGCCGTTCGGCCAGGTCGGCGGAGCGCTCGTAGGCGGTGAGCATGATCCGCTCGGCGATCATCGTCGACAGCTGCTCGGCCGCGGCCGAGTCGAAGTCGAGGCGCAGCTTGAAGAAGACGTCCTGCAGGCCCATCACGCCGAGGCCGACCGGGCGCCAGCGGGAGTTGGACGTGCCGGCTTCGGACGTCGGGTAGAAGTTGATGTCCACGACGCGGTCGAGGAAGGTGACGGCGGTGCGCACGGTGGCGTCCAGCCGGTCCCAGTCCATGGCGTTCAGCAGGTCGTCGGCGGTGGCGCCGGGGGCGACGTGGGCGCCGAGGTTGACCGACCCGAGGTTGCAGACGGCGGTCTCGGAGTCGTCCGTGACCTCCAGGATCTCGGTGCACAGGTTGGAGGAGTGCACCGTGCGGCCGGGCAGGGCGGTCTGGTTGGCGGCGCGGTTGGAGGCGTCCTTGAAGGTCATCCAGCCGTTGCCGGTCTGCGCCAGGGTGCGCATCATGCGGGCGTACAGGGTCTGCGCGGGGATGGTGCGCACGGCCTTGCCGGCCAGCTCGGCCTTGCGGTAGGCCTCGTCGAAGTCGGAGCCCCACAGGTCGACCAGTTCGGGCACGTCGGCCGGGGAGAACAGCGACCAGTCCTCGTTGGCGTTGACCCGGCGCATGAACTCGTCCGGGATCCAGTGCGCCAGGTTGAGGTTGTGGGTGCGCCGGGCCTCTTCGCCGGTGTTGTCGCGGAGTTCCAGGAACTCCTCGATGTCGGCGTGCCAGGTCTCCAGGTAGACGCAGGCCGCGCCCTTGCGGCGGCCGCCCTGGTTGACGGCGGCGACGGAGGAGTCGAGGGTGCGCAGGAACGGCACGATGCCGTTGGACTTGCCGTTGGTGCCGCGGATCAGGCTGCCGCGCGAGCGGATGCGCGAGTAGGACAGGCCGATGCCGCCGGCGTGCTTGGACAGGCGGGCGATCTGCGCGTAGCGGTTGTAGATCGAGTCCAGGTTGTCCAGCGGCGAGTCGAGCAGGTAGCAGCTCGACATCTGGGGGTGGCGGGTGCCGGAGTTGAAGAGCGTCGGCGAGGAGGTCAGGTACTCCAGGCGGCTCATCAGGCCGTACAGCTCGGCGACTTCGCGCACGGACTGCTCGTTGTCGCCGACCGCCAGGCCACAGGCGACGCGGAGCAGGAAGTGCTGCGGGGTCTCGATCACCTTGCGGGTGATCGGGTGGCGCAGCAGGTAGCGGGACTGCACGGTGCGCAGGCCGAAGTACTCGAAGCGGTCGTCGCCCGCGGTGTCGATGAGCGCGTCCAGGGCGGGGGCGTGCTTGGCGACGAACTCCGCGGTGGTGTCGCCGATCAGGCCCTCGGTGTGGCCGACGGCGATCGAGGCGGCGAAGGTCGTGGAGCCCTGGCTGTTCGCCTCGTCGACGATCTCGAGGGCGAGCAGGCGGGCTGCCAGCTTCGAGTACTGGGGGTCCTCGGCGATCATCGACGCGGCGGCGTCGACGGCCAGCCCGCGCAGTTCGGCGAAGTCCGAGCCGGCGTGGCGGCCGCGCAGTGCGGCGGCGGCGACATGGCCGGGGTCGACCTCGGGGAGGTCGGCGCTGCGGTCGGTGAGCAGCCGCAGCAGCGCGCCGCCGGGGTCGGAGACCTTCGGGTCGGTGAAGGCGGTACCGGAGCCCTGGGCGGGCAGGGTGGCTGAGGCAGCGGTGGTCAAGGCGCTCTCTCCTGGCGGCGATCGGCGGCGTGATCGGGGCACCGGGCGATCGGGGCAGGGGAGCACGGCACGAACGCAGGCGGCGTCGCGCGACGGTGTCTCCCCGGCCCGCCCGCGAGGCCCGGAGGGGGTACTGCTGGTGCTGGCGCGGCCTCTGCGGGAGGGCCGTGGCGCACGCCGTCGGCAGGTACTCGGACTCGCGGGTGGGGCTCGTGGAGCCGCCCGCTCACCGCTGCGGGGCAGTCCCGGATTCGCACCGGGTTCCCCTGCTTCGACAGCAGGAGTGAGCATACATGTAGTGCTGTGAGTCCGATGCAGCCCCACATGTTGTGTCGCGCGGCACGCTCGGCGGCATGGTCCCTCCGGCCTGGCCGGTGCTCCGCTCAGGTCGGGGGGTGCCATTCCTGGGCCGTACGGGCCTCGCAGGGGCGCATCGACACCTGGGCCCGGGCGCCCGTGCCGGGGGCCGTGGAGGCCCCCGCGGCGGCCCCTGGCGCGCCCGTTGCGGCGGTGCCCGGGGCGGTGCCCGCGGCGGCCGCCGGGTTCTCGACGCAGCGCCCGGTGTCCTGGTTCACGAGCTGCCCCGTGGGGGTCACCCGCCACCGTTGGTCGGGGCGCGAGGTGCAGCCGGTGAGGACGGGGAAACCGATGGCGGGGTCCTCGACGCAGCGCCCGGACTGGCCGATCGAGCCGTCGTCCCCCATGGTCCAGGTCTGCTGGGCGGAGCCGTCGCAGGTGCCGGCGCCGACCGCGGAGGGGTCGCCCGTCACCCGGCTGTCCAGGCAGAGGCCGGGCAGGGCCGAGGTGATCGCGCCGCTGGGCGCGCCGGCGGCGGCCTGGAACGTGAACGAGTCGCTGCTGAGCCCGGCGCCGCCGTCCCAGATCTCGAACCCGGCCTGGACGGCGCACAGGTAGGACCCGGCGGGGACGTAGCCGCGCTGGACGGCGTCGCGGGTGAAGGCCCGCAGGTCGAGGTCGGTGACGGAGGTCGTGCCGGTGGCCGTCTCGTAGGTGATCAGGGTGTGGCTGCTCTTCTTCGGCGCCTCGTACACGCGGTAGGAGGCGCCGCCGACCTGCAGGTCGCCGGTGCGTTGGCCGAACGGGGTCTTGCCGTTGCCGCGCAGCCAGATCATCAGCTCGGCGCTCTCGGTGAAGGAGCAGCTGGTCCGGCTGTTGCTGTACCAGACGTCGTACGAGACGTTGTAGACGCCGCTGTCGACCTGGGTGGTGTGCCAGCTGCTGGTCGCGTACCGCAGGTTGCCGACCGGGATGGGCAGCGGGCCGGTGCCGGGCTGGAGCTGGGTGCTGATGTGCGGGTAGGCGCCGGGGCCGCGGTCCGGGTCGGTGAGGCTGGCGGGGCTGATGCCGCTGCGGGTCACCCGGAAGTCGGTGCCGGCGCCGGTGCTGCTGATGCAGAGGCCGCCGGTGGCGTTCCACTCGTTGGGGTTGATCAGGTAGCGGCCGGAGTCGACGGCCTGCGACGGGTAGCGGTTCTCCCCGGTGGAGCAGATCTCCCCGGCGGTGGCGGCGGGCAGCGGGGTGACGGCGGTGGTCGCCCGGGCGGGCTGCCGCGGGTCCTGCGGGAGCAGGACCGCGCACAGGGCCAGGGCGATCGCGACGGCCGGCGCGAGCCACCACCACGGGCGGGGGCGGCGGCGCCAGGTCCGGGGCATGACGGGGTGGGTCACGAAGCTCTCGCCTCCCTGCTGCGGTGTCGTCGGCCGGTACGCGGGCCGGGGCGGTGGCGCGCTCACCCGGCGGGCGTGGAACTCGACCGGGGCCGGGTCGCGGGGGAGGTCGGCTTCTTCGCCGGGGGCTTGGGGCTGGTGGCCGGGGGGCTGGCGGAGGCCGGCGGGTCGGGGGTGGGCACGGGGGCGGGCTGGGCGACGGTCAGGGCCGGCTCGGAGCGGACGGTCCAGGGCGTGTCGTAGCGGGGCGCGGCGACCCCGGCGGCGAACGCCTCGGAGGCGGCGCCGGATCCGGCCACCCGCCAGTCGACCTCCTTCCTGGCCTCGTACCAGATCACGCCGATGATGTCGGGGTGCTGGGGGAGCTGCGCGAACATCTCGGTGATCCACTGGGCCTTCAGCCCCGAGGTGTCGGTGGCGCCGGTCTCGGTGATCACCACGGGCTTGCGGGTGAACCCGCGGATCTGCCCGATGGTCGGCTGGAAGATCTGGTCGAACGACTTGTACTTCTCGACGCCGGTGGTGCCGTAGTAGCCGGACAGGCCGACCCAGTCGACGTAGTCGTCGCCGGGGTAGAGCGAGTTGAGGCTGGTGGCGTTCTCGTAGTCGACGTTGGGGCTCCACACCCAGGTGACCCGGGTGGCGCCGACCTGCTTGAAGAGGTCGTGCACGTGCTTCCAGGCCTGGACGTACTGGCCCTTCCTGTTGCCGTTGGCCTGCTCGGCCCACGGGTACCAGTAGCCGTTCATCTCGTGGGCGAAGCGCAGGGCGACGGGGTAGCCGAGGCCCTTGATGCCTTCGGCCCAGGTCCTGATGTAGTCGTCGAACCTGCCGTCGATGATGTTGGAGAGGGCGTACTCCGGCTGCTCGCCGCGGAGCTTGTCGTCCTTCGCCTCCTTGCGGTAGTCCCAGGGCTCCCAGGCGACCATCGGCATGATGCCGCGTTCGGCGACGGTGTCGAAGACCCGGCGGTCGAACTTCCGGTCCCACCAGCCGACCGAGAACTCCAGGACGTTCGGCTGGTGCTTGACGGCGGCGGTGAACTCGTCGAGCGGGCCGAGGTCGTAGGGGCCGGGCTTGGTCATGATGCCGGTGAACGCGCCGCCGGCGGGCGGGAACTGCGGCGGCGGGGGCGTCGCGGCGGGCGTCGCGGCGGGCGTGGTGGCCGCCGGCGTGCCCGGGGCGGCCTGGCCGGCGGTGGCGGCCGGTGAGGCGGCCAGGGCGCTGGTCAGCCAGCCCGGCATCGCGGTCGGGGCCGCGCCGGCGAAGCTGTACGGGTCCTGGTCGTGGGCACGGGAGAGCCGGGGGGCGAGGACGAAGGTGTAGCCGACCATCAGGGCCAGGGCGAGCAGGGCGGCGATCCGGGGGACGGTGATCCGCAGCATCAGCGGGCCCCCCGCCCGGCCCGGGAGCCGGCCCGGGAGCCGGTCCGTGAGCCGGTCCGTGAGCCGGTCCGTGAGCCGGTTCGTGAGCCGGTCCGGGAACCGGCCTGGGAACCGGCCTGGGCGGGCTCCAGCAACTCCTCGAACTCGTCCTCGGCGACGGCCTCTTCGAAGGCCTCCCCGACGGCTCGTCCGGCGGGTGCCCCGGTGCGCGGCGGTTCGGTGCGCGGCGGTTCGGCGCGCGGCGGTTCGGTCCGCTGGCCGGGCAGGTGGCCCGTGACGGCGGTCTCGGCGGCGGCCCTGGCGGCGGCGGCCCGCTGGGCCCGGGCCTCACGGCGTCCGCTGACGAAGGAGATCACCAGCGGCGCGAGACCGGTGAACAGGCTGACCCCGGCCCAGAACCGCAGGATCCAGATGTCGTGGTGGAGCGTGAAGCTCGCGCCGAGCAGCCCGCCCGAGACCGCCGCCCACAGCAGGTGCAGCCGGAACGTCGACAGCGACTCGGCGCTGCGCAGGTCGCCCTTGGCGGTGACGGCGTAGGCGAGCGGGCGGCGCAGCAGCGCCGCGATCGCGGCGGCGACGTAGACCGGGCCGGCGAACAGGGCGAGGCCCATGCCGGCCACGCCGATCTCGCGCCGCTCGTGCGCGGCCAGGTTGAACCGGCGCAGCCACAGCCACAGCACGAACCAGCTGCCCATGCTGGCGCCCCACAGGGCCATCCAGTGGGTGCTGTTGAGGTGGATGGAGGTGACGCCGAGGGCCAGGTAGAGGGACGTGGCGAGGCTGCCGAGGACGGTGTTGATCGCCACGCTCGGGTAGTAGAACTGGACCAGGCCGTAGAGCACCCGCTGGCGCAGCCGCAGTTTGATGCCGGAGCGCAGCCGGCCCTTGAGCAGGATCTCCCAGATGCCGTACGCCCAGCGCTTCTGCTGGTTGAAGTAGTCGGTCCAGGAGGTCGGGCCCTCGCCGACGGCGAGGACGTCGGGGGTGTAGACGCCCTTCCAGTGGCGGCCGGTTTCCGGGTTGACGGAGGCCTGGATCCGCATGCTGGTGAGGTGGTCCTCGATGATCGAGTCCTGGTAGCCGCCGATCTGCTGCCAGGCGGTGGGCCGGTACAGGTGGTTGGTGCCGATCAGCAGCGGCGCGTCCATGCCGTTGCCGCCGCGCTCGACCAGGCCGGAGAACAGGTACTGCTGCACGGAGGCGCCGTGGGCGACCCAGTTGTCGTACATGTTGCCGTAGACCTGGGGGGCGACCACGAAGGCGACGTCGGGGTCGTGGAAGTAGCCGAGGGTGCGCTGCAGGAAGCAGGGCAGCGGGACGTGGTCCGGGTCCATCTGGGCCACCACGTCGTAGCCGTGCTCGTGCTCGGCGCGCCAGGAGTTGTGGTTGCCGGACTTGGTCTTGGCCCGGAACTCGCCCTCGGCCTGGTTGTACTCGGGTCGGCCCTTGCGGCTGAAGTGGTGGACGCCGAGCCGGGCGGCCATCTCCTTGACCCGGTCGTCGTCGCCCTCGTCGAGGATCCAGACGTCGATCCGGCCGTCGTACTCGATCCGCAGCATGGCGGCGAGGGTGCGTTCGACGATCTCGATCGGCTCCTTGGAGGGCACGATCGTGGTCAGCACCGCGACCCGCAGGCCGGGGGGCGGGGTGACCGGCACCGGGTCCTTGGCGCGGAACGCGAAGACCCAGACGGCGAGGTTCTGAACCAGCCGGATCACTTCCACCGTTATGACTGAACAGAAGCAGATCCGGGCGAGGTTGATCCGCCAGTCCGGGGACCAGCCGACGTGGGAGCCGGGAATGTGTTCGGGCAGGAGCAGCCAGCCGACGAAGACGAGGCCGGCGAGCGCGTTGGCCGTCACGAGGAGGGTCATGACGAACTTGACGCCGCGGGAGGAGACCGAGCGGTAGCGGACGGCGGCGCCGGCCTCGCCGGGGGCCAGTGGGCCGGCGGTCTCGGCGCACGCCACGTAGGCGCGCTGGGCGGCGCTGTTGCGCAGGTCCCTGCGGACGATCCGCCGCTCGCCGCGGGCCCGGGGCAGGACGCGCCCGTGGCGCGCGCGGCTCCGGCCGGTCCGCTTCGCCGTGTGTTCGTTGGTGGAGTCCACCGGTCAACCCCCGTACAGCCGCCCGGTCGCACCGGAGCGGCTGGTTCCCTGCTCTGTCACCGCCCGTCGGCGGCCGTCACCCGGCCGTCGGTTCGACGGTTGTACGGCGTGGCGGCGCCCCTCATGGGCTTGGCTGATAGTCGTTCAAGCGGTCAGCATACGGGCCGGGGCCCAGCGGGCTCGGCCCGGGGCCGGAAACGCCAAGGCTCCCGCAGGCCCCGCGCGAGGGCGGGGCCTGCGGGAGGGCCGGGCGTCAGGGAGTGATCTTGACGGAGTTCGCGATCTGGTCCATCAGCGTCAGCGGGGGAGCCTCCGCCGCCTGGTCGAGGCAGATCTGGAGCACCGGGACGGTGGTCGCCCCGGCGGCGGGCGTGACCTCCAGGACGCCGCAGTAGGCGTCCGGCGTGGAGGAGCCGCTGGACATCGGGACGTGCCACAGCGCGAGGTAGCCGTCCAGGCCCTGGATCTTGACGGCCGACTGCTTCACCGGCTCCGGCGGGGCCGGCGCGTCCGCGCCGTAGCGGGCGTTGTAGAGCAGCTGGCCCATGCCGAGCACCAGGGACTTCGAGTCGGACCAGCCGCCGTTGAACACCCGGAGGTTCTGGACGACCAGGCCGCGGGTGCAGGCCCCGTTGCCGTGGCCCACGCAGGCGTACGGGTTGACCGCGTAGCGGATCTCGTTCGGGGCCTTGGCGTCGACCTGGACCTGCCAGTCCTGCGGCAGCATGAAGTTCATCTTCGAGTCCTGGCCGGTGATCTGCCGCCCGCCGGGGAGCTGCTGGCCGCCGGTCAGGGCGGTGCCCATGAAGCCGTTCGGGCTCTTGGGGTCGCCGGCGGCGCTCGGCGCCGCGGTCGGACCGGCGTTCGCCGGGCCGGACTTGGCCGTCTTGTGGCCGAGGAAGTAGCCGCCGCCGGCCATGACGACCGACAGCACCACGGCGCCGACGGCCAGGAGCACCCGGCGCTTGCCGCGGTCCGGCTCGACGGTCTCGAACACCACCGAGGTGGGGACCGGCTTGGGAGTGGGCATGCCGGGCGGTTGCGGAGCCGGCCCGGCGGCCTGGGCCGGCGGCAGGGGCAGCGTCGCGGCGGCCTGGGCCGGCGGCAACGGCAGCGTCGCGGCGGCCGAACTGGGCGTCGCGGGCGCCGGGACCTGCACGGCCGGGCTGACGGCCGTCGGCGCGGCGGCGTTCTGGGCGGCATGGCCGGGGAACGGGCTCGCGGGCGCGCCGCTGCCCCCCGGCTTGGCCTGGACCTTCTCGGTCCAGGTCGAACCATCCCACCAGCGCAGCGTGTTGGGCTGCCCGGAAGGGTCCTCGTACCAGCCGCTAGGCGGACTCCCCGTCGTCATGCGGCGGATCCTAGCAGCGAGCCGATCGGATGGTCATTTCACGTCCGGGGGCGGGCGCACCGTCCGACGCCGCCTCAGAACGCCAGGGCGTAGACCATCAGGTCCATCCCCGGGTACGGCGCCCAGTCCCGCTCGGGGGTGCGCCGGAAACCGACCCGCTCGTAGACCCGGTGGGCGGCGGTCATCGTCGGGCGGGTGGAGAACGCCATGCCGGCCAGGCGCAGTTCGCGGCTGCGGGCGAGGGAGGCGCGCACCAGCGCCTCGCCGACGCCCCGGCCGCGGGAGGCGGCGGCGGTGGCGAGCATCCGGATCTCGCCCTCCCGCGGGGTGGCGATGTCGGCCCACGCGGTGCCGCCGACCGCGAAGGTCACGCAGCCGAGGACCCGTCCTTCGGCCGGGTCGACCGCGACGAGGAGTTCGGCCTCCCGGGCCCGGCGCCCGGCGTCGCGCAGCTGCTCGACGTAGCCGCTCCCGGGCGAGGTGAAGCCGCCGCCGACGAAGGCCTCGACGGTGACGCGGCCGGCGTCCTCGAGGTCCTCCGGGAGGGCTTGCCGGATGAGGTAGTCCATGCGGTCAGTGTGCCGGAGCCGTGCGCGGTGCGGATCTCGGGGGTCGAGCGGACGGGGAGGGTGGCCGGGTCGGCGGAGGGGCGCAGCGAGGCGGCTGGCAGGGTGCCGTAAAGCCGCTCCGGGCGGGCGGTGTCGGCCGGGTAGCCGCCGGGGCGGTGGTGGTTGTCGCGGCCGGCTGCCGGGCCGCGGGAGACCTCGCGGCCGATCAGGACGCCGAGCAGGCCGAAGCCGCCGACGATTCCGGCCAGGGCGAGTGCGCCGGCGAGGGTGTCGCTGTCCATGGGTCCACTCTGGCCGGGCGGCCCGGTGCCCACGAGTGGCAGGAATGACCGATTGCCTCGAAATCCTGCCACCCGGCGCCTTCCGCAGGGGCGCCGCGGCGGGGCATCCTGGACGGCATGCTGAAGAACGTGGTCGCGGTGGTGCTGGAGGAGGTCCACCCCTTCGAACTGGGGGTGGCCTGCGAGGTGTTCGGCCTCGACCGCACCGCCGACGGGCTGCCCGGCTACGACTTCGCGATCGCCGGCGCCCGTCCGGGCCCGCACGCCACCCACGCCGGCTTCGCGGTGGACGTCCCGTACGGTCCCGAGCGCCTGGCCGGCGCCGACCTCGCGGTGGTCACCGCGGCGGCGGTCCGCCCGCAGTACCCCGAGCCGCTGCTGGAGGCGCTGCGCGCGGTGGTGGCGGCCGGCGGGCGGGTGCTGTCGATCTGCAGCGGCGCGTTCGTGCTGGGCGCCGCCGGGCTGCTGGACGGCCGCCGCAGCGCGACGCACTGGCGGCACGGCGCGGAGCTGGCCGCGCGTTTCCCGCTGACCACCGTCGAGCCGGACGTGCTGTACGTGGACGACGACCCGGTGGTCACCTCGGCCGGGACGGCGGCCGGCATCGACGCCTGCCTGCACCTGGTGCGCAAGGTGCAGGGCGCCGAGGTGGCCCGGGAGATCGCCCGCCGGATGGTGGTGGCGCCGCACCGGGAGGGCGGGCAGGCGCAGTTCGTGAACCGGCCGCTGCCGGAGTGCGACGGCGAGTCGCTGGCGCCGCTGCTCGACTGGATGCGCCACCACCTGGACGAGGAGGCCACCGTCGAGCAGTTGGCCGCCCGGGCGCTGATGTCGCCGCGCACCTTCGCCCGCCGCTTCCGGCAGGAGACGGGCACCACCCCGCACCGCTGGCTGACCGGGCAGCGGGTGCTGCTCGCGCAGCGGCTGCTGGAGTCCACCACCGAGCCGGTGGACGCGATCGCCGCCCGCTGCGGCTTCGGCAACGCGGCGGCCCTGCGGCACCACTTCGGCCGTCGGCTGGGCACCACGCCGCTGGCGTACCGGCGCTGTTTCGCCGGTCCGGGCGTGGGCTGACGGACCGTCAGTCCTGGTCGAGCGGCAGGTGGTCGACGCCGTTCCAGCGGTCCGGGCGCAGTCGCCCGTCCTGGGCGCGCCAGAGGCTGGTGGAGCAGTTGTGTACCGGCCCGAGCGCGGTGAGCTGCGGTTCGGTGAGTCTGTCCAGCGCGTAGCGCAGCATCAGCACCGTGCAGTCGTGCGCGACCAGCAGGACGGGCCGGCCGGCCTCCTCCTCGCAGACGTCCCGGAGCAGGCTGCGCACCCGCAGCGCGACGTCGGCCCAGGACTCGCCGCCGGGCGGGCGGTAGTAGAGCTCGCCCATCTTGCGCCGCCGGGCCGCCTCCTGCGGGTGCTCGGCCTCGATGGCGGCCTTCGGCAGCATCTCCAGGATGCCGAGTTCGCGGTCGCGCAGCCGCTCGTCGTAGCGGACGGCCGGCGGGACCGGGACGGCGCCGAGCGCGGTGGCCTGGGCGAGGGCGATCCGGGCGGTCTCGGTGGTGCGCACGTACGGCGAGCACCAGAGGCTGCGCGGGCGGTCGGCGCCGGGCAGGGCGGCCCACCAGCGGCCGAGCGCCTTGGCCTGGCGCCGGCCGTGCGGCGACAGCGGGATGTCGGCGTCGCGGCAGCTGATCGGGACGCTGAGCGCGCCGGCGGCCTCGGCCCGGCGGAACTCGACGTTGGCGGTGGACTCGCCGTGCCGGGTGGCGATCAGCACGGACGGCAGCCGGGTGGCCGTCGCCGGGCGGTGGGCGGTGACGTGGTGGCCCTGGGTGGTGGCGTGCGGGCCCTGGGCGCTGCCGTGCTGGTGCTGGCCGGTGCCGTGCTGGTGCTGGTCCTGGGCGGACTGGTGTTGGCCGTTGAGGGTGGTGCCGAGTTCTGCCATGGCCGCGAGCTCCCCGTGGTCGATCAGGTTCCGGGCGGTTGCCGGTCCGGTCTGGTGGTGCCCGGCGTGCACGCCTGTTCATACATATGATCGCGCCGCCTCCTCCAGTGTTCACGGAGAAGGCGGCGCGATCACAGGGCGCGTACCACGCGAATCAGTGCGCCGCTACGGGCTCCGGCGCGCTCTTGGGCTCGCCCTCGTCGCCGGCTTCGGCGCTGTAGTCGGAGGGCCTGGTCTCGTCCGGGCCGTCGGGCGCCTTGACCGCCCGCAGCACCAGGGTGAGCGCCACCGCGACGATCAGGTTCAGCGCGAAGGCGGTCAGGCCGATGTAGCCGATCTCGCCGATGCCGGGGATCTCGGCCGCGTTGCCGCCGAAGTGCTTGGTGGCCGGGCTGGCGATCCCGTACGCCTTCCAGGTGCCGTAGACCATGCCGGCCGCCCAGCCGGCGAACAGCGCCCAGTGGTGGAACCAGCGGGTGAACAGGCCGCCGACGATCGCCACGAAGGTCTGCAGGATCCACAGGCCGCCGAGCAGCTGGAGGTTGATCGCGGCCTGCTTGTCCATGCCGAGCACGAAGACCAGCGCGCCGACCTTCACCAGCAGCGAGACGATCTTGGCGATCCTGGTCTCGTCGGCGGGGGTGGCGGCGGGCTTGAGCCACTCCTTGTAGACGTTGCGGGTGAACAGGTTGGCCGCGGCGATGGACATGATGGCGGCCGGCACCAGCGCGCCGATGCCGATCGCGGCGAAGGCCACGCCGGTGAACCAGTCCGGGAACATGTCCGCGAACAGCTGCGGCACCGAGAGCTGCGCGTTGTAGCCCTTGACGCCCTTGCCCACGCCCGCCGCGATCGCCATGAAGCCGAGCAGCGCCAGCAGGCCCAGCATCAGCGAGTACGCCGGCATGATCGCCATGTTGCGGCGGACGGTGTTGCGGGACTTGGAGGCCAGCACGCCGGTCACCGAGTGCGGGTACATGAACAGCGCCATCGCCGAACCGAGGCCCAGCGTGGCGTACGTCCACTGCTTGTTGTCCGGGACGGTCAGCGAGCCGGCCTTGGCCGCCTTGAAGTGCTGGGCGGCCGCGTCGAAGATGTGCCCGTAGCCGCCGAGCCGGATCGGGATGTAGATCACCGCGACGATGATCACGATGTAGACCAGGGCGTCCTTGACGAAGGCGATCAGCGCCGGGGCGCGCAGCCCGGAGGAGTAGGTGTAGGCGGCCAGGACGCCGAACGCGATGAACAGCGGCAGGTCCCGGACGAACCAGTTGGCGTTGGCCCCGCCGCCGACGCCCAGCACGTCCAGGACGGCCTGGATGCCGACGAGCTGCAGGGCGATGTACGGCATGGTGGCCAGGATCCCGGTCAGCGCGACCACCAGCGACAGCGGCCGCGAGCCGTACCGGCCGCGCACGAAGTCGGCCGGGGTCACGTAGCCGTGCACCCGGGACACCGACCAGAGCCGGGGCAGGAAGAGGAAGACCAGCGGGTAGGCGATGATCGTGTACGGCACCGCGAAGAAGCCCGCCGAGCCGCTCGCGTACACCGCCGCGGGGACGGCGACGAAGGTGTACGCGGTGTAGAGGTCGCCGCCGAGCAGGAACCAGGTCACCCAGGTGCCGAAGCTGCGCCCGCCCAGGCCCCACTCGTCCAGGTGCGCCGCGTCGCCCGCGCGGCGCCAGCGCGAGGCGAGGAAGCCCATCACGGTGACCAGGCCGAAGAAGAGGACGAAGACCCCGAGGGCCGGCACGTTGACGTCCTTCATCGCGCACCGCCCGTCCGGGCCGCCTTGCGGGCCTTCTCGTCCCGGTTGATCAGCAGGTAGGCGGCGACGGTGAAGACCGCCGACACCGGCACCCAGAGCAGCTGGTACCAGTAGAAGAACGGCACCCCGCCCACGGCCGGGTCGCCCTTGTCGTAGGACGGCACCCACAGCATCGCGACGATCGGCACGAGCAGGGCGACGCCGGCCAGCACCCGCTCGGGCGTCACCGCCGGGACGGGCGCCCCGGGTGGCTCGGTCATGACATCGTCGAAGGCATCGGGATCAGACGGCATTTCGGCTCCGCTCCGGAGGGTTCTCCCCGTCGGCGCCGCAGCCCGGGCGGCGTCGCACGCCCCCGCGAGCCCGCCGAGCAGCACCATCGGTGATCGGCAGTCAGTATTGGCTGCGCAATCTAGAGCATGGGGTGATCCATGTCACCGGGATCGGCGCAACTTCCCGCCATCCGGACGCATCGGGGGCCGGGACGCGAAAGGCACCGGCGCGCAGGTCGCGCGCGCCGGTGCCCACTGCGAACGCCCGGGCCGCTGCGAACGCCTGGACTACTCCGGTCGCTTCAGGCGGGTGATGAACTTGTAGCGGTCGCCCCGGTAGATGGAGCGGACCCACTCGACCGGGTCGCCGTCGGCGTCGAAGGAGTGCCGGGACAGCTGCAGCATCGGCAGGCCGAGGTCGGAGCCGAGCAGCCCGGCCTCGCGCGGGTCGGCCAGGGTGGTCTCGATGGTCTCCTCGGCCTCGGCCACGGTGACCCCGTACACCTCGCGCAGCGCCGCGTACAGCGAGTTGTGCTTGGCCAGGTTGCGACGCAGGGCGGGGAAGCGCTTGGCGGACAGGTGGGCGACCTCGATGGCCATCGGGTCGCCGTTGGCCAGGCGCAGCCGCTCGATCCGCAGCACGCGGCCGCCCGGCTTGATGTCGAGCAGCGGGGCGAGCCGGTCGTCGGCGGTGATGTAGCCGATCTCGATCAGCCGGGAGGCGGGCTCCAGGCCCTGGGCCCGCATGTCCTCGGTGTAGGAGGTGAGTTGGAGGGCCTGGGCGACCTTGGGCTTGGCGACGAAGGTGCCCTTGCCCTGGATGCGCTCCAGCCGGCCTTCGACGACCAGCTCCTGCAGGGCCTGGCGGACGGTGGTGCGCGAGGTGTCGAACTGGGCGGCCAGCGCGCGCTCGGGCGGGACCGGGGTGCCGGCGGGCTGGGTCTCGGTGAGCTGCAGCAGGTGGCGCTTGAGGCCGTAGTACTTGGGGACGCGCGCGGTCGGGTCGGCACCGGTCTGCGGGGGGAGGTTCTTCACCCCGGGGTCGTCGGCCTGGGCGGTGGTTCCCCCGTCGCTGCTCATCGGACCTGTTCTCCCGCTTCTCGCAAGGCCTTCACAGGCCCCGCCACATCGTCAACGGGTCACATCGTTGCATGTATGGCTTGGAACGAATACCTCATCACGCGATGAACGATGTGCGGTGTCGGCTTGATAACGGGTGGTCGAGTTCGGTCGGACAGCCGTTGACAGGCCCATTGGTCTAGGCCAAGCTCCAGGCATCTGGTCTACACCACTAGGCCGGTTACTACGAATCCCCCCACCCGTTCGAAGGGGACCGCGGCGCCATTGCCCCCGCTTTGTGCGGGTCTGCCGCTGCCGCCCGACGGGGGTAATCCAGGCATCCCTCAGGAGGATGGCGTGAAGCGTCAGCTCATCGCGGCGGTCGGCGTCGCAGCAATGGTCGTCGGCCTGGCGGCCTGTGGCTCGGACGGCAAGAAGAGCGACGGCGACTCGAAGTCGTCGTCCGCCTCGGCGGCCGACAAGTACAAGGGCAAGACGCTGAAGGTGTGGACCATGACCGGCTCCGCCCCGAAGGGCTGGACCGACGCGGTCAAGACCGAGTTCGAGACCACCTACCCGGGCTCGAAGGTCGACTTCCAGGCCCAGGAGTGGACCGACATCGGCCCGAAGGTCACCGCCGCCCTGTCCGAGGGTTCGGTCGACGTCCTGGAGGTCGGCAACACCCAGACCGCGGGCTACGCGGCCTCGGGCGGCCTGCTCGACATCACCAAGGACAAGTCCGCCCTGGGCGGCGACAACTGGGCCGCCAACCAGAACGAGGCCGCGGTCCTGGACGGCAAGCAGTACGCCGCCCCGTGGTTCGTGACCAACCGCGTGGTCGCCTACAACAAGGACCTGTGGGCCAAGGCCAACCTGACCGACGCGCCGAAGACCCTGGACGAGTTCTACGCCGACCTGGAGAAGCTGAAGGCCGTCCCCGGCGTCGCCGACCCGATCTACATGCCCGGTCAGGAGTGGTACGTCTACTTCGGCCTGCTGACCAGCGAGGGCGGCAAGATCGCCAAGAAGGACGGCGACAAGTGGGTCGGCGGCCTGTCCTCGCCCGAGGCGCAGAAGGCCTTCGAGACCTACAAGAAGCTGCAGGGCTACTCGGCCACCGGTCCGAAGGACAAGGACGAGGCCACCCCGCAGCAGAAGGACGTCTTCGGCGCCGGCAACGTCGGCACCATGATCGGCCTCGGCTGGGAGCTGCCGAAGGAGGAGGTCCTGCCGGCCAGCAAGATCGGCTTCTTCCCGCTCCCCGGCAAGACCGCCGACAAGCCCTCCGGCGTGTTCCTCGGCGGCTCGAACCTGGCGATCGCGTCGCAGAGCAAGAACACCGACATGGCGAAGGACTTCCTGAAGATCGCCCTCAACGACAAGAACGAGGGCGCGGTCGCCGCGGCCGGCAGCATCCCGAACAAGGCCTCGCTGAACGGCCAGATCACCGGCGACTTCGCCAAGGCCGCCCAGTCGGCCGCCGCGGTCGGCGCGATCACCCCGAACACCCCGAACTGGGCCAGCGTCGAGGACAAGCCGAACCCGATCAAGGACTTCCTGACCGCCGCCCTGCAGGGCGGCGACTACGCCGCCACGGCCAAGAAGTACGACGACGAGATCGCGAAGCGCCTCAACCAGAAGCAGTAAGCACTGAGCGGCGTCGCTCACCGGCCCCCGGCGGGGGGCCGGTGGGCGGCGCCTGTCCGTCGTGGCCAGGGTTGTGAGGAAGTGAGAACGATGGCTGTGCATTCGGAGCGGGTGCAGACGCAGTCCCCGGATCCAGGGAAGGCCGTTGCGGCCAGTATCGAGACGGGCGCCGCGGGCGGCGGGCCCGCGGCCGCCGTGCCGAAGGGCGCCAGATCCGCGGGCGGCCCCGGCCTGGGCTCCCGCCTCGCCCCGTACCTGCTGCTGCTGCCGGCCACCGTGGCGACCGTCGCCCTGCTGGGCTGGCCGCTGCTCAAGACGGTGCTGCTGTCGTTCCAGAACCTCAACCGGCGCCAGCTGGTCATGCACATCACCGAGTGGAACGGCTTCGACAACTACAAGGAGCAGCTGACCGACCCGGACTTCTGGGCGGTCACCGGGCGCACCGTCGCCTTCACCGCGATCAACGTCGTGGTCATCATGGTCGGCGGCACCCTGATCGGCCTGCTCCTGAACCACCTCGGCAAGAAGATGCGCCTGGTGCTGCAGATCGGGCTGCTGATGGCCTGGGCCATGCCGGTGGTCGCCGCGACCACGGTCTACACCTGGCTGTTCGACTCCCAGTGGGGCGTCGTCAACTGGGTCCTGGACCAGCTGGGCTGGCACTCGATGGCCGACTACAACTGGCTGAGCGACGAGTACACGACCTTCTTCGTCATCATCCTGCTGATCGTGTGGATGTCGGTCCCGTTCGTGGCGTTCAACATGTACGCCGCCCTGACCACCATCCCCAAGGAGCTCTACGAGGCCGCCCGGATGGACGGTGCGGGCTCGCTCAAGATCTTCAGCTCGGTGATCTTCCCCAACCTGAAGCCGTTCTTCCTGGCCACGACCTTCCTCGAGGTCATCTGGGTGTTCAAGTCGTTCACCCAGGTCTACGCGGTCAACGCCGGCGGCCCCGAGAAGCTGACCCGAACCCTGCCCGTGCACGCCTTCCTGGAGGGCTCCTCCGGCCAGCACTACGGCATCGGCTCCGCGATCGCCGTGCTCACCATTCTGATGCTGGGCGCGCTGATGGCGTACTACTTCCGCATCATGATCAAGCAGGAGGACGAGCTGTGAGGCGCTCTCTCTTCGGACGTACCTGGCCGAACGTGATCGCGGTCGTCCTCTTCGTCTTCTTCGTCTTCCCGGTCTACTGGATGTTCGCGACGTCCTTCAAGCGGGACCAGGACATCATCAGCAAGACGCCGGTCTTCATCCCGCTCGACGGGACCTTCGACCACTTCGTCACCGCGGTCCACGCGCCGAACTTCTGGACGTACGTCACCAACAGCGTCACCGTCACCGTCAGCGCGGTGCTGCTCTCGCTGGTGATCGCGACCCTGGCGTCCTTCGCCATCGCCCGGATGAAGTTCCGCGGCCGCAAGGCCTTCGTGCTGGTGATCATGATGGCGCAGATGGCGCCCTGGGAGGTCATGACCATCGCGGTCTACATGATCTCCCGCGACAACGACCTGCTGAACAGCCTGGTCCCGCTGACCCTCTTCTACATGATGATGGTCCTGCCCTTCACCATCTGGACGCTGCGCAGCTTCATCGCCGCCGTGCCGAAGGAGCTGGAGGAGTCGGCCATGGTGGACGGCTGCACCCGCACCCAGGCCTTCGTCCGGGTGATCTTCCCGCTGCTCGCCCCCGGCCTGATGTCGACCTCGCTGTTCGGCTTCATCACGGCGTGGAACGAGTTCCCGCTCGTCCTGATCCTCAACAAGGACGAGGGCAAGACCCTCCCGCTGTGGCTGTCGTCCTTCAAGACCGCCTTCGGCAACGACTGGGGCGCCACCATGGCCGCGTCCACGATGTTCGCCGTCCCCGTGCTGATCCTGTTCATCTTCCTGCAGCGCAAGGCGGTCGGCGGTCTGACCGACGGCGCCGTGAAGGGCTGAGCCACCGTGAGCATCCTCGTACCCACCGCCGCGGACAGCGACCAGCTGCACCGCGATGCCCTGACCGTCCTGCAGCCCGGCTTCGTCGGCACCGAGCCGCCGCGGTGGCTGCTGCGCCACCTCGCCGCCGGGCTCGGCTCCGTCGCGCTGTTCGACCGCAACGTGGTCGACCTCGACCAGCTCGCCGCGCTCACCCGGGCGCTGCGCGCCGAGAACCCCGACCTGCTGATCGCCATCGACGAGGAGAGCGGCGACGTCACCCGGCTGGAGGCGGGCTCCGGCTCGTCCTGGCCCGGCAACCTCGCCCTCGGCGCGATCGACGACCCGGCGCTGACCCGGGACGTCGCCCGCGAGCTGGGCCGGGCGCTGGCCGCGGCCGGCGTCAACTACAACTGGGCGCCCACCGCGGACGTCAACTCCAACCCGCGCAACCCGGTCATCGGCGTCCGCTCCTTCGGCGCCGACCCCGAGCTGTGCGCCCGGCACACCGCCGCCTGGGTCGAGGGCCTGCAGTCGGCCGGCGTGGCCGCCTGCTCCAAGCACTTCCCCGGCCACGGCGACACCGCGGTCGACTCGCACCACGGCCTGCCGGTCATCGACGTCGACCTGGACGTGCTGCGGGCCCGCGACCTGATCCCGTTCCAGGCGGCGATCGCGGCCGGCACCAAGGCCGTGATGACCGCCCACATCATGATCCCGGCGCTGGACCCGAAGCTGCCGGCCACCCTGAGCCCCACCGTGCTGCGCGACCTGCTGCGCGCCGCCCCGGCCGACGGCGGCCTCGGCTACCAGGGCCTGATCGTCAGCGACGCGATCGAGATGGGCGCCATCGCCGACACCTTCGGGATGGGCGAGGGCACCGTGCTGGCCCTGGCGGCCGGCGCGGACGCGATCTGCGTCGGCGGCGGCCTGGCCGACGAGGAGACCGTGCTGATGCTCCGCGACGCCATCGTCGCGGGCGTGCGGGCCGGCGGGCTCGACGAGGAGCGGCTGGCGGACGCCGCCGCGCGGGTCCGGGCGCTGGGCAGCTGGGGCCGGATCTCGGCGCAGGGCGAGCGCCCCCAGCCGGACCTGGCGGTGGGCCTGCGGGCCGCGCGCCGGGCCCTGAAGGTGGTCCGGGCGCCGGGCCGGGTGACGCCCCCGGTGAGCGAACGCCCGTACGTGGCCTCGTTCTCGGACGAGCCGAACATCGCCGTCGGCGACGTCACCCCGTGGGGCGTGGCCGGGATGCTGGCCGACCGCTTCCCCGGCACCCGCACCCGGGAGGTGTCGGCAGCCGAGGCGACCCCGGAGCTGCTGGACGCCCTGGTCGACGGGCTGGCGGCCGAGGCCGAGGGCCGTCGCCTGGTGCTGGTGGTCCGGGACGCGCACCGCTACGGGTGGATGTCCGCCGTGCTGAGCCGCCTGGTGGCGGCCCGGCCGGACGCGGCCGTGGTCGAGATGGGCCTGCCCCAGTCCGAGCCGGTCGGCGCGCTGTACATCGCCACCCACGGCGCCGCCCGGGTCTGCGGGCTGGCGGCCGTGGAGGTGCTCACCGGGCAGCCGGGAGCGATCGGCTGAACCGACTGGCGGACCGTCACCGGCGGTGTCCGGGGGCGTCGGCCGACGGGCTCGTCATGCGCATGGCGCGTGGCGGGCCCGTTCGTTTTCCCGCGCCTTTCCCTGCGTCATTTCCCTTCGTCATTTCCCCACGCTTTTCCCCGCGTTCTCCCCGCGTCACATCCCCGCGCCGACCTGCGGATTCGCCGGGTGACCGTGCTCCCTCAAGTGGGGCTTAAATCCGCCTTAAGATCCACTGACGGTGACGGGGCGGCGACTGATCGCCACGCGGTACAACGGCTCTGCAACGGCCGTGCGTACAGGCGCTTTTGGCCGTTGACACCGCCATTGGTCTAGGCCAGAGTCCAGTCATCCGGTTCGAGCGTTCACCTCGCCGGATGTGGTATCGGCCCACCCCGAAGCTCTTCGCCGCCCCCTGTCCGGACTCTCCGCGGCGGGCGCCAATCACGCTGCCGGCGGGCATCACGGCTCTAGCACCCTCGGAGGACGGCGTGAAGACGCGTCAGCTCGTCCCGAAGCTCGTCATCACGGCCCTGGCGGTGGGCCTGACGGCCTGCTCCTCGTCGGGCTCGCCCGCGGGCGACGGCAGGAACGGTCCCGCCGACCCCAAGGCGGCCACCGGCACCGTCACCGTCTGGCTGATGGACGACGCCCAGAAGAACTGGCCGGACCTGGTCCAGCGGGTCAACGACGAGTTCGCGGCGAAGTACCCGAACATCACCCTCAAACTCGCCTACCAGGGCTGGGCGGACAAGGTCGGCAGGCTCGACCGGGCGATCGCCGACGGCACCGCCCCCGACGTGGTCGAACTGGGCAACACCGAGACCATGAAGTACGTGCTCTCCGGCGCGCTGGCCCCGGTGGACCGGACCACCTTCGACAACGCCGACAGCTGGATCAAGGCGCTCGCCAACACCTGCACCTACCAGGACAAGCTCTGGTGCGTGCCCTACTACGCGGGTGCCCGGGTCGCCGTCTACAACTCCTCGACCTTCCAACAGGCCACCGGCAGCGCCGAGTTCCCGAGGACCGAGGCGGAGCTGCTGACCGCCCTGGACCGGATCGCGGACAAGAACAAGGCGGACAGGACCTTCTCGCCGCTCTACCTGCCCGGCCCGTACTGGTACGCCGCGATGAGCTACGTCGCCGCGTCCGGCGGCAGCATCGCCAAGTTCGACAGCGCCGGGAACTGGCACGGCACCCTGCACGACGCCAGGTCCCAGGAGGGCATCAGCCACTTCGCCGACCTGGTGCGCAAGTACAACAAGGGCGACCTGGCGGTCAACGAGCAGAACCAGTTCGAGTCGATGGCCCGCGGCCACGCCGCGTCCTTCTACGGCAACGGCTACGAGGCGGCCAGCGTCACCGCGCCGGTCACCGGCGACCCGAGCATCAAGGACGCCGTCAGGGTGGCCACCATGCCCGGCCCGGACGGCAAGCCGCTGCCGACCTTCATCGGCGGCTCCGACCTCGCCGTCACCGCCAAGTCCGCGTCGGTGGCGGCGGCGACCGACTGGGTCCGGATGTTCACCGCCTCCAAGTCCGAGCAGGCGCTGGCGGACAAGGACATCCTGCCGAACAACCTGACCCAGCTGAACCCGCTGAAGAGCAAGCCGTCCACCGCCGCCGCGGCCAACGCCGTCCCGGACGCCTGGTTCACGCCGCTGGCCCCCGGCTGGGGCGCGATCGAGAAGCAGAAGATCATCCCCGACATGCTGACCGCGATCCTCAAGGGCAAGTCGGTGGACCAGGCCACCAAGGAGGCCGACGCCGCGATCGACCAGCTGATCAACAAGCCGTCCTGACCGGGCCCGCCGCCGCGACCCGCTCCGCCATCGCGATCCGCTCCGCCGCCGTGCGCCCCGTCCGCCTCCGGGCGGGGCGTCCGCGGGGTGCTCCGGGGCGGGCTCGCCCGTACGATTGCCGCACGAAGAACCGCAGCGAGTGTGCGGACTCGCCGCCGTAGAGGTCCCCGTCGGGCAGCCGCCCGGGCGGGGTCGAACCATCTCATCGGAGGCAGACCCAGATGTCCGACCCGCAGACGGTTTCCGTGCCCGGCCGGATCATGGCGGCGGAGATGGCCGAGCAGCCGGCCGTCCTCCAGCGCATCCTCGACGAGGGCGCCCCGAAGATCCGCGAGGTCGCGGCCGGGATCGCCGCCCGCAACCCGCGCTTCGTCCTGCTCACCGCGCGCGGCACGTCCGACAACGCGGCGCTGTACGCCAAGTACCTGATCGAGATCCTGCTCGGCAAGCCCGCCGGCCTGACCTCGATGTCCACCACCACCGCGTACGGCGCCAAGCCGGACCTCACCGACGTCCTGGTCGTCACCGTCAGCCAGTCCGGCGGCTCGCCGGACCTGGTGGCCTCCACCAAGGCCGCCCGCGAGGCCGGCGCCATCACCCTCGCGGTCACCAACAACGCCGCCTCGCCGCTGGCCGAGGTCTCCGAGTTCCACATCGACGTGCTGGCCGGCCCGGAGAAGGCGCTGCCCGCCACCAAGACCTACACCGCCGAGCTGCTGGCGCTGTACCTGTTGGTCGAGGGCCTGCGCGGCGGCGACACGTCGGCCGCCGAGGAGCTGCCGGGCCTGGCCGCCGGCGTGCTGGCCCGCCGGCCCGAGGTGAAGGCGCTGGCCGAGCGGTACCGCTTCGCCCAGCGCCTGGTCATCACCTCGCGCGGCTACGGCTACCCGACCGCCCGCGAGGCGGCGCTGAAGCTGATGGAGACCACCTACATCCCGGCCTCCCCGTTCTCCGGCGCGGACCTGCTGCACGGCCCGCTGGCCATGGTGGACAACGTCTCGCCGGTGATCGCGATCGTCCCGGACGGCAAGGGCGGCGAGGCGCTGCAGCCGGTGCTGGACCGCCTGCGCGGCCGTGGCGCGGACCTGGTGGTGATCGGCCAGCAGGCGCAGGTGGACGCCGCCTCGGCGGGCTTCGCGCTGCCGGCAGGCGTGCCCGAGGAGCTGCAGCCGATCCTGGAGATCCTGCCCCTGCAGCTGCTGGCGTACGAGGTCACCATCGCCCGCGGCCAGGATCCGGACGCGCCGCGCGCCCTGGCCAAGGTCACCGAGACCCGCTGACCCCCGGCACGCGGACCGGCCCCCGTCCACAGGCTGTGGACGGGGGCCGGTTTCGCGGAGCTGCGGAGCGGAGGGGTGCGGTCCGAGGGGGACGGCCGGCGGCAGGACAGCACTACGGGCCACGGCGCCGACACAGGACCCTCAACCCGTGCGGCACCGCAGCCCGGAGCTGTCGTCGGGCACCGGGATCGATCGAGGACTGTGCGGGGTCCTCGTTCGGCGGCGTCCGACCGAGGAAAGGCCGCGCGCGGTCAGGGCAGTTGCGCGGGAGCCTCTCCTTGGTGCCCTTCCATTGTGGACTAGACCAATCTGGGTTGTCCAGGCCGCTCCCGACATTGGTCTGGACAACTCCGGCCGGTCGCCGGGCCGTCACACCAGGGCCCCGCCGGTCCGCCCACCGGTCCGCCGCGCCCCGCCCGGACCGGCGGGGCTACCCTCGCCATGTGCCCTCGCTGAACGAACTCGTCCGCCGCCACACCACCCTCACCGGGGCCGACGTGGAATGGCTCCACATGCTGGTCTCGGAGTGGCAGCTGCTCTCCGACCTCTCCTTCGCCGACCTGGTGCTGTGGATCCCCACCTGGGACGGCATCCGGTACGTCTCGGTGGCGCAGATGCGGCCCAACACCGGGCCCACCTCCTACCAGGACGACATGGTCGGCCACCTCGTCCCGCGCGGCCGCCGCCCGCTGCTGGACGCCGCCTTCGACGAGGGCCGGATCGTGCGCGAGGGCGACCCGGAGTGGCGCGAGGAGGTCCCGGTCCGGGTCGAGTCGATCCCGGTCCGCCGCGAGGGCAAGGTGCTCGGGGTGATCGCCCGCAACACCAACCTGCTGACCGTCCGCACCCCCAGCCGGCTGGAGCTCACCTACCTGCAGAGCGCCTCCGACCTGGCCCAGATGATCGCGGCCGGCAGCTTCCCGTTCCCCGGACACGAGCAGATCGACATGGACGCCGCCCCCCGGGTCGGCGACGGCCTGATCCGCCTGGACGCGGACGGCATCGTCACCTACGCCAGCCCCAACGCCCTCTCCGCCTACCACCGCCTCGGCCTCACCTCGGACCTGGTCGGCAGCCACCTCGGCCAGGCCACCGCCGACCTCGCCCCGCCGAACCGGGCGGCCGTCCACGAGGCACTGGTGAAGGTGGCCAGCGGCTGGGCGCCCCGGCAGACCGAGGTGGAGGCCCAGGGCGGAGTGGTGACCCTGCGGGCGATCCCCCTCAAGCCCAAGGGCATCCTGACCGGTTCGCTGGTGCTCTGCCGGGACGTCACCGAGCTGCGCCGCCGCGACCGCGAGCTGATGACCAAGGACGCCACCATCCGGGAGATCCACCACCGGGTGAAGAACAACCTGCAGACCGTCGCGGCCCTGCTGCGGCTGCAGTCCCGCCGGATGGAGTCGGAGTCCGGGCGGGCCGCGCTGGACGAGGCGGTGCGCCGGGTCGGCTCGATCGCGATCGTGCACGAGACGCTCTCCCAGGGGCTGGACGAGCGGGTGGCCTTCGACGAGATCGCCGACCGGGTGCTGGCGATGGCGATGGAGCTGTCCCAGGACGGCCGGGTGGCGACCCGCCGCACCGGCAGCTTCGGCATCCTGTCCGCCGAGGTGGCCACCCCGCTGTCGATGGTGCTGACCGAGCTGCTGCAGAACGCCCTGGAGCACGCCTTCGGCCCGACCGCCTCCGGGAACCTGGAGATCAGCGCGCTGCGCGGTCGGGCCCCGGCGACCGGGAAGGGCTGGTCGGACAGCTGGAACGGCGGCACCCGGCCGGAGGAGTACCTGCTGATCACGGTGCAGGACGACGGCCGCGGCGTGCCGGAGGGCTTCGACCCGCAGACGGCCGGCAACCTCGGCCTCCAGATCGTCCGGACGCTGGCCACCGGCGAGCTGGGCGGCACCTTCGACATGGTCGCCGGCCCGAACGGCGGTACGAAGGTGATCCTGGAGATCCCGGTCCGCTGAGCTTCGGTAGTGCGGAAGCCCGCCGGGGGCGCGTGTCCGGCGGGCGCGCCGGGTGCGCACTCCGTGCGCCCCAGCAGGTTCACCGGATCGGGTGCGGAACAGAAACGAGGCCCTGTCGACCGGGGGGGGGTGGGTCGACAGGGCCTCTCAACCCGTTCCGGCCGTCGGGGGGAGTCGGCCGGAACGGGGGCTCTGGGTGGTGCGACACCTCGCCGGTGCGTTGCACACGGTGAGCGCCTTAGCTCCACGATATTGCTCTAAGTGAACAGTATCAAGTGCCTGGACGGGTTCGGTGTCGCGGGACCAGGCTGGGCAAGGTCCTTTGTGCGGAAGGCTTCACCAGGAAGTGCAGGGAAGCCTTTGATCATGTGTTGATCGGTCCTGCGGTTACTGCCGGTGCTACGCCGTGTGATCGTCGGATCAGGCGGTGCGGGCGCGGTTCCGGGCTGCGCGGCGCTTCATCGCGCGACGCTCGTCCTCGCTCATGCCGCCCCAGACGCCGGCGTCCTGACCGGTCTCCAGAGCCCACTGAAGGCACTGTTCCATGACCGGACAACGGCGGCACACGGCCTTGGCTTCCTCGATCTGCAGCAGAGCAGGACCGGTGTTCCCGATCGGGAAGAACAGCTCCGGGTCCTCTTCGCGGCAGACAGCGCGGTGGCGCCAGTCCATGGTCGTCCAACTCCTCCTGCCGACGGGGGTGGCCCAACGGCATAATCGATGGCTTGTGAATGTGAACGCTTTCACGAATCCCGCAACAGCAAAAGAGACCAAAGGCCTACCGGGCCCGGTCGGTCTGTGCTGGGGGGGATTCGGCGATTCGAGGGACACCTCGCGGTCGGTGCTCCTGTGGTTCCGGAGTCGCCGTCGCTGCGACGTGTCCCGATCGCCATGTAGAGGTTCGCAAACCTCGGGCTCGGATACAACCCCCTTCGAGGAGGAATTTTTGATTCTTCGGTGTCGCCTAGCTCACAGCCGGTACTTCTATGGAGTGAAGGGGGCTTGTGCGTTCGAGAAGAAGGGCGAACCCCCCTTCCGGTCACACAATCACACGCAGTGCCCGCCGTACGCCTGTGAAACTGACGCGACTCCTGTCCCCAAGGTGGTCCCCGTCCACCTGGAACGGGGTGGGTTCCTCTGAAACCAAGGTGAAGTGTCTGACGTCGTGGTAGGAGACGACGTGCTTCCCGGAGGGCCCGGCGGCCGGAGTGCCATCGCTCGAAGGCGTGTACGCCCGCAGGATCTGACGGATCGTTCGAGCGGTTCCGAACGCCGTCATCCGGGTGATGCCGAAGACGTCGAGATCCGTGTCGAAGGAGGCGAGCGGTGAGGGGTAGACCGGACGGTTGCCGAGGAACGTCCACGGCGAGGTGTTGCTGACTATCGACAGGACCAGCCCCGGAACGGCCCCGTGGCCCGGCAGTTCAAGGGAGACCGGGCCCGAGCGGCGCTGCTCACGCTGGGTGAAGTAGTGCCGGAGCGCCTGCTTCACGTAGAGGGCGTGGGTGGACCTGCGCCCGGCCTTGCGCTGCTCCTCGACCCGGCCGACCACCCCGGCGTCGAAGCCCAGGCCGGCGGTGAAGGTGAACCAGCGGTCCGGCAGCCCCTCGGTCATCGCCTTGCCCAGCCCGATCGGGCGCTCCCGCTGGTGCTCCAGCGCGTCCAGCAGGGCCCCGGTGGCCTCCACGGGGTCGTTGGGCAGGCCCAGCGCGCGGGCGAACACGTTGGTCGAACCGCCCGGCACCACGGCCAGTCGCGGGACCTTCTCGCCCGGGCCGTGCGTCAGCAGCCCGTTCACCACCTCGTTGACGGTGCCGTCGCCGCCCAGTGCCACCACCAGGTCGACCGTGCCGTCCTCCGCCGCCTCCCGGGCCAGGTCGCGCGCGTGCCCCCGGTACTGCGTCTCGGCCACCTCCAGCTTGAGGTCGCTGCGCAGGGCGTGGATCAGGACGTCCCTGGTCCGGCCACTGGTGGTGGTGGCCTTGTGGTTCACGACCAGGAGAGCGCGCATGGGGAAAGCCTACGGGGCGGTACGGACCAACCGGCGGCTACCCTGCTGGAGTGACCGCAGAAACCTCCGCACCCGTACCTGAGGCCGGCACCGGCCGTCCGGCGTCCCTGACCCTGGGCGCCGCCATCACCGCCCTGGCGGGCGCCGCGCTCGCCGTCGCCGGCGTCTGGGACATGGTGGCCGCGCTGTCCGGCCAGTCCCGGCAACTGGCCCTGAACGAGTTCGGCGGCCTGGTCATCGTGCTGCTCGGCGTGCTGCCGGTCCTGGCTGCCTGCGCGCTGCTGAAGGAGCGCCGCTGGGGCCGCAGCCCGGCCGTGCTGACCAACTCGATCTGCCTGCCGGTCGCGTACTACATGGTCGAGAACGGCGGCGCGATGATCGCCGCCGGCGTGCTGGTCGGCCTGCTCGGGCTGGCGGGCATCGGCGCCCTGCTCAGCCCGAAGACGACGGCGGCCCTGTACGCCCCGTCCGAGGACTGAGCGCGCGGGACCGCCGAGGCACCGGACGGCCGCCCAGCCGAAGCTGAGCGGCCGTCAGTCTCACTCCTCCACCAGGAGCTTCTCCCGCAGCTGGGCCAACGTCCGGGCGAGCAGCCGGGACACGTGCATCTGGGAGATCCCCACCTCGGCGGCGATCTGCGACTGGGTCATGTTGCGGAAGAACCGCAGCACCAGGATCTTCTGCTCCCGGGGCGGCAGTTGGGCCAGCAGCGGCTTGAGCGACTCGCGGTACTCGACGCCCTCCAGCGCCTCGTCGGTGGCGCCCAGGGTGTCCGCGACGGCCGGCGACTCGTCGTCGCTGTCCGGCACGTCCAGGGACAGCGTGGAGTACGCGTTGGCGGACTCCAGGCCCTCCAGGACGTCCTCCTCGGAGATCCCCAGGTGCTCGGCCAGCTCGTGCACCGTGGGGGAGCGGCCGTGCCGCTGGGAGAGCTCGCTGGTCGCCGTGGTGAGCGACAGCCGCAGCTCCTGCAGCCGGCGCGGGACGCGCACCGCCCAGCCCTTGTCGCGGAAGTGCCGCTTGATCTCGCCGACGATGGTCGGCGTCGCGTAGGTGGAGAACTCGACCCCGCGCTCGTGGTCGAACCGGTCCACCGACTTGATCAGGCCGATGGTGGCGACCTGGGTCAGGTCGTCCAGCGGCTCGCCGCGGTTGCGGAAGCGCCGGGCCAGGTGCTCGACCAGCGGGATGTGCATCCGCACCAGCTGGTTGCGCAGCTCGACCCGCTCCGGGGAGCCGTCGGGCAGCGCGGACAGGCAGACGAACAGCGCGCGGGCGGCCTCCCGGTCCGGGGCGCCGGTGCGGTGCGAGCTCTGCGCGGGCACGGCGCCGTGCGGCTCCGCCACGCGCTCCGGCTCCACCGGCTCCACCTGTTCCGCCGGTCCCGCCGGTTCAACCGGGGCCACCTGCTCCACCGGATCCGGCGGGGGCGCGGCGGCAGGCGTCGGCTCGGACGTCGGCTCGGTCGGGTGGCTCATCCGGTGGGCGTCCTTCGGGTGCGCTTCGTCGTTGGCGGCGAGGCCGGGAACGCTCGCCTGGGTCGGTACGGCAGGTCCCGCCGTCGCGAGGCCGGTACGGTCCAGATCACTCACGGCCATTCCCCCGTTCCGTTCCGGGAGCACCGGGGCCGGTGGCCCCGGATTCGTCTCGTTGGTCGTACCGCGCGGGGCGGTACCGGGAGCCGTCCGCCGGGCCCCCGGTCGGGGGAGCGGCGGACGGCCCTTGCGCGGGTGCTGCTCGATGCTGCTCGGTGCTGTGCGTGCTGCACGGTGCTGCGCGGTCCGTGCGGTGCGTTCGACGCCCGACTGCTAGTGGGCGGCGGACCCGCCGCGCTTCTTGTGCAGGCTGATCGTCACGGTCTTGTCCTCGGCGACCGAGGAGTCGACCTCGCCCGCCAGGGCGGAGAGCACGGTCCAGGCGAAGGTGTCCCGTTCGGGAGCCTTGCCGTCGGTCGTCGGAGCGGCGACGGTGACCTTCAACGAGTCGCCGACCAACCGGAACTCGCAGGACAGGACGGAGCCCGGCACCGCCTGCTGGAGCAGGATGGCGCAGGCCTCGTCGACCGCGATCCGCAGGTCCTCGATCTCGTCGAGGGTGAAATCCAGCCGGGCGGCCAACCCGGCCGTCGCTGTTCGCAGGACGGAGAGGTAGGCGCCCGCTGCCGGGAGCCGGACCTCCACGAAATCCTGAACGCCGAGATCGCCGTCGATCTGGGACACCCTTGCCTCCTGGGTGGCGCGCTGTGCTTGCTTGGTACCCCGCTGGTTACCGCTCTTGCTGCCCCTGCTGTACCCGTGATGCCGCCTCTCGAAAAAGCGGCCCGGTGTCGCGGGTCCGCCATCGCGCTGCTTTCCGCACCCCGGTTCGGGGTTACTCATGGTAAGGCATTGCGACGCAGGGTGGCAGACCCTTTTCCGGACTCCTTCGGTCCGCTCAGCGGCGGCCGGCGGCGGCGAGCGCCTCGCCGGTGAGCCGGTGGACGGTCCACTCGTCCATCGGCTCCGCGCCGAGCGACTTGTAGAAGTCGATCGCGGGCCGGTTCCAGTCCAGGACCGACCACTCCACCCGGGAGTAGCCGCGCTCCACGGCGATCCGGGCGAGTTCCAGCAGCAGCGCCTTGCCGTGGCCGCCGCCGCGCGCCCGCGGGTGGACGTACAGGTCCTCCAGGTAGACGCCGTGAGTGCCGCGCCAGGTCGAGAAGTTGAGGAACCAGACGGCGAAGCCCACCGGCTCGCCGGTGGCGTCGTCCTCGGCGATCAGGCCGAACACCGCCGGGGCGTCGCCGAACAGGGCCTCGCGCAACTGCTCCTCGGTGGCCACCGCCTCGTGCGGGGCCTTCTCGTATTCCGCCAACTCGCGGATCATGGCGTGGATGACGGGGACGTCGGTGGCGACGGCGGTGCGGATCATGCCTGCGAGCCTACTGCTCGGGCCCGGTCTCGTCCCAGGCCTGGACGGAGGTCTGGTCGACGATCCGGCCGTCCCGCAGGTCGGCCATCGAGGCCATCAGCACCCGGACGCCGTCCGGGTAGCGGCAGGACTCCAGGAAGGCGACGTGGTCGCCCTGGACGACCACCTGCTCCAGCTTGTGGGTCATCTCCCGGCCGTAGACGTCGGCGAGCATGGCGCCGATCTCCTCCAGGCCGTGCATCACCAGGGGGTGGCTGGGCTGGGTCGTGCGGTCGACCACGCGCAGTTCCGCGTCCTGTGCGTAGAGCGCCAGCAGGGCCTCGGCGTCGCGGCGCTCGATGCCCTCGCGCAGCGCGCGGGTGTCGAAGGCGGCGGCGGGGGACGCCATGGTGGTCATGATCTCGCTCCTCCGGTCGGGGGTCCGTCGGCTCGTACCTTGAGCGTACGCCCGGCGAGAGCGGCGGCGGGGCCGGTCAGCGGGCCGGCACCGTGCGCAGGTAGTCGGCCAGGGCGCCGATCGCGGCGGGGTTGCGCGGGCTCTCCACCAGGTCGACGTAGTCCAGGACGAAGATCCGGTCGTTCCTGATCGCGGAGACGCCGGCCAGCGGCGGGAAGGACTTGAGGAACGCCCGCTTCTCCTCGGCGCCGGGCGTCGCGTAGTCGTTGACCACGATCACCTCCGGGTCTCGCTGCACCACGCTCTCCCAGCCGGCGGTGACCCAGGTGTCGGCGAGGTCGCCCATGATGTTGGTCCCGCCGGCCTTGGCGATGATCTGGTTCGCGGCGGCGAACTTCCCGGCGGTGTACGGCTTGTCCTGCCCGCTGTCGTACAGGAAGACGGACGGGCGGCGCTCGGGCTGCGGGACGGCGGCGATCCGGGCCCTGGAGTCGGCGATCAGCCGGTCGGCGCGGTCCTTGACGTCGAAGACCTCGCCGAGGTTGGCGAGGTCGGTGTAGAGCGCGTCCAGCGGGTCCATCACGCCGCGCGCGGTGCCCCTGCCGCTGCGGCAGGACTCGCTCAGCACGTACGCGTCGACGCCGAGGGCCCTGAACGCCTGCGGGGTGACGCCGCTGCCCTCGTCGAAGCCGTAGTGCCAGCCGGCGAGGACCAGGTCGGCCCTGGCGTCCAGGGCGAGCTCCTTGGTCAGCGTCTTCCTGGAGAGCCACGCGGTCTGCCGGTAGCCGTCCTTCCAGGGCACCTGGTCGACCTTGCCCTTGTCGTCGGGCATGACGTAGCCGGCCATCCGGTCGGCGAGGCCGAGGGAGAGCATCAGCTCGGTGATGTTGACGTCGTTGGTCACCGTCCGGGCGGGCTTGCGGTCGAAGGTCAGCTTCTCCCCGCAGTTCTCCACGGTGACCGGGTAGTGGGCGGAGCCGGTGGCGGCGTCCTGCGGGGCGATCTCGGCGCCGCAGGCGGTGAGTGCGAGGACGAGCAGGGCGGCGGTGGCAATGGCCTTGGTGCGCACGGTGGTTCCTTCGGTGGGTCAGGCGCCGGGAGCGCAGTCGGGGCGGTCCGGGTGGTCAGGACGTTCGGTGTGGGGGAGGCGGTCGAACAGCAGCTGGAGCGCGCCGGTCTCCGGGTGCCGGACCGGGGTGGCGCGGACCCCGAACACCTCGGCCAGCAGGGCGGGCCGCAGCACCTCGCCGGGCGGCCCGGAGGCGACGATCCGGCCGGCCCGCAGCACGTAGAGCAGATCGCAGTGGCCCGCCGCCAGGTTGAGGTCGTGCAGCGCGGTGAGCACCGTCGGGCCGGTCTCGCGGGCCAGTGCCAGCACCTCCAACTGGTGGGCGATGTCGAGGTGGTTGGTGGGTTCGTCCAGCACCAGCAGGCGCGGCTCCTGGACGAGCGCGCGGGCGAACAGCACCCGCTGCTTCTCGCCCCCGGACAGGCTCAGGTAGCCCCGGTCGGCGAGGTGCCCGGCCCGCACCTTGCGCAGGGCCTCGGCGCAGCGCTCCCGGTCCCCGTCCGCCGGGGCGCCGAGCCCGCGCCGGTGCGGCAGCCGGCCCATGGCGACCACCTCGGCCACCGTGAAGTCGAACTCGGCGGAGTGCTCCTGGGTCAGGGCGGCCACCCGCCGGGCCGTCTGGCGGGCGGTGAGCGCGTGCAGGTCGTCGCCGTCCAGCCGGACGGCTCCGCCGGCGGGCCGCAGCACCCGGTAGACGCAGCGCAGCAGGGTCGACTTGCCGCTGCCGTTCGGCCCGATCAGCCCGACCACCTGCCCGGCGGCGGCCGCCAGGCTCACCTCGTGGACCAGCCGGGTGCCGGCCAGTTCCACCGAGACGGCGTCGACGGCGAGGTCCTGGCCCTTCGTCAGGCCGGCCGCGGCCGCCGTGCGGGCCACACCGTGCCCGTCGGTCATCGGGTGCCTCCGAAGGCCTGGCCGCGACGGCGCATCATCAGCAGGAACGCGGGCACGCCCAGCACGGCGGTGAACACCCCGACGGGCAGTTCGGCGGGCGCCAGCAGGGTGCGCGAGGCGATGTCCACCCAGACCAGCAGCAGCGCCCCGGCGAGCGGCGCGACCAGCAGCACCCGGCGGTGCCCGGCACCGACCAGCATCCGCGCCAGGTGCGGTACCAGCAGCCCGACGAAGCCGATCGCCCCGCTGACCGCGACCACCGTGCCGGTGACGGCGGCGGTCACCACGAAGAGTTCGCGGCGCAGCCGGTCCGGATCCACGCCGAGCGAGGCGCAGGTCTCGTCGCCCATGGCGAGCGCGTCCAACCGCCCGGCGGAGCAGGCCAGGTAGGCCAGTCCGGCCGGCACGGTGGCGGCGGCGATCGGCACCGAGCCCCAGGTGGCGCCGCCGAGGCTGCCGAGCAGCCACATCATGGCGGCGCGGGCGGCTTCGCCGCGGTCGGCGGCGAAGACCATCAGAGTGGTGGCGGCGGAGAAGCCGTACGAGAGGGCGGTGCCGGTGAGCACCAGGCGCAGCGGGGTGAGCCCGTACGCGGTGCGGGCGGCGAGGTAGACCAGCGCCATGGCGGCCAGTGCGGAGCCGAAGGCGGAGGCGGAGATCGCCCACACCCCGAGCGAGGCGAAGGCGCCGAACAACAGGACGGCGTTGGCGCCGACGGCGGCGCCGGAGGAGATGCCGAGCACGAAGGGGTCGGCCAGTGCGTTGCGCACCAGCGCCTGGACGGCGACCCCGGTGGCGGCCAGTCCGGCGCCGACCACGGCGGCCAGCACGGTGCGCGGTAGCCGGATCTCCCAGACGATGGCGTACGCGGCGGCCTCGCCCATCTCCAGCCGACCGCCCGTCAGCCCGGCGCCCAGCAGCCGCAGGACACGGGGGAGCGCGATCCCGGAGGAGCCGAACGCGACCCCGCAGACCAGGGAGACGAGCAGGGCGGAGGCGAGGCCGACGGCGAGCGGGAGCGCGGGTATTCGGCGAACGGGCGTGTCACTCACGTGCGGGTCGCGCCTTGCCTCGGGCCGTGGGTGCGCCGGGGCGGGCGCCGGCCGCGGGCGTGCCGGGGCGCCGTTCCGCTCGCAGTCCACGGCGAGTCGTCGGGAGTCCAGCGGCCGAGGGCGATCGGGCTGGCGGGGCCGTACGGCTGGTACGGGCCTCGCTCACCGTTGCGGGTCAGCGCCGGACTCTCACCGGACTTCCCCCTCGGACGCCTAGGCAGCATAACAGGCACTCAGGGCATGCAACCCTTACCGAGGTCGGCTCGGGCATGGGCGGACGGCTTCTGGCGTGGACGCACGACCGCCCCCGTCCGGCGGTGCGGACGGGGGCGGTCGGGTGGCGACGCGTCAGGCTCAGGCCTGCTTGGTCTCCCAGAAGATCTTGTCGACCTCGGCGATCAGGTCCAGCAGGGCCTGGCCGGTGGCCGGATCGGTGGACGCCTTGGCGGCCGAGGCGGCCTTCAGGGTGTCGTTGACCAGCTGGTGCAGCTGCGGGTACTTCTCGAAGTGCGGGGCCTTGAAGTAGTCGCTCCACAGCACCGAGATGTGGTGCTTGACGGCCTCGGCGCGCTGCTCCTTGATGATGATCGCGCGCGCGCGGAAGTGCGGGTCCTCGTTGGCCTGGTACTTCTCCTGGGTGGCCTTGACCGACTCGGCCTCGATCCGGGCCTGCGCCGGGTCGTACACGCCGCAGGGCAGGTCACAGTGGGCGTGAGCGGTGGCACGCGGTGCAAACAGACGAGAGAACATGGGAGTCCTTCCTTAGATCGTCTTCCCGCGCCCGAGATTACCCTTCCGCCTCCCGGGTTTCGCGGTCGGGCGGTGGGCCTAGGGCAAAAGGCGGACCCGGAACCGGGCCAATCCGGACATCGGGCAGGTGACGGCCCGTACGGCAGACTGGAGCCGGACCGGTGCGAGGAGGAGTCGTGACGCGGAGCACGGAACCCGAGGGCGGGGAACGGGCGGGCCGGGGCGGCGTGTTGCCGTTCGGGCTTGTCGACGTGGCGGGCCCGTCGATGGTCCCGACCCTGCGCGAGGGCGACCAGCTGCTGGTGCGCTACGGCGCGCCGATCCGGCCGGGCGCGGTGGTGCTGTTCCGGCACCCCTTCCAGCAGGACCTGCTGGTGGTGAAACGGGCCGTCGAACGCCGGGCCGGGGGCTGGTGGCTGCTCTCCGACAACCGTCCGGTGGACAGCGACAGCCGCAGCTACGGCGCCGTCCCGGACGAACTGGTGCTCGGCCGGGTGGTGCTGCGGCTGCGCCCGCGCCCGGCCTGGCTGGCGCCGGGCCGTCGGCTGGAGCGGCTGCTGCTCACCCCGCGGCTGGCCCGGGTGCCGGGGCTGGCCCGCCGCCTCGGCGTGCGGGTCGAGGAGGTCTAGCCGGGGGAGGTCTGGCAGGAGCAGGCCCGGCGAGTGCAGGCGCCTACTTCCCGGTGCCCAGCGCGGCCTCCGCCTCCTGGCGTTTGCGGGCCCGGTAGGCGGCGACGTTGGCCCGGGTCGCGCAGCGGTCCGAGCAGTAGCGGCGGGAGCGGTTGGTCGAGGTGTCCAGGTAGGCGTTGCGGCAGGGCGCGGCCTGGCAGATGCCGAGCCGGTCGGCGCCCAGCTCGGTCAGGTGGACGGCCAGGCCCATGCAGGCGACGGCGCTGAAGTGCGCGGTGGCGGTGGCCGAGTTGTCGGCCAGGTGCAGGTGCCAGCGGGGCTGTCCGGCGTCGTCCAGGTGGTCGTGGCCGGAGACCAGCGGGCTGACGGGGTACTCCATCAGCAGGCTGTTCAGCAGGTCGACGCCCCGGGTCTCGTCGCCCTCGGCGGCGGCTTCGAAGACTCCGCGCAGCCTGGTCCGCACCGCCCGCAGCCGGGGCAGGTCGGATTCGTCGGCGAGCGTGGCGGCCCGGGAGGAGTCGGAGAACAGGGCGCGCACCGCGTCCACGGAGGTCAGCGTGTCGGTGCCGCGCTCGGGCTCCTCGGTGTTGACCAGCCGGACGGCCAGATCGGCGTACGAGGCGAGCTCCACGGCGGTCCTTCCAGAAAATCGGTAACGGGCTGACTGCTTCCAGCCTATTACCCGGGCGGGACTCCAACGACTCGGGCGGGCGTCGGCGCCCGGCAGGGCTTCCTGCCGGGCGCCGACGGTGCGGGGCTCAGAGCACCTTGGAGAGGAAGGCCCTGGTGCGTTCGTGCTGGGGGTCGGTGAGGACGTCGCGGGGGTTGCCGGACTCGACGACCACGCCGCCGTCCATGAACACCAGCGCGTCGCCGACCTCCCGGGCGAAGCCCATCTCGTGGGTGACGACCACCATGGTCATGCCCTCCTCGGCGAGGCCGCGCATGACGTCGAGGACGTCGCCGACCAGCTCCGGGTCGAGCGCCGAGGTGGGCTCGTCGAAGAGCATCAGCTTGGGCTTCATGGCCAGCGCGCGGGCGATCGCCACCCGCTGCTGCTGGCCGCCGGAGAGCTGGGAGGGGTAGCTCCTCGCCTTGTCGGCGAGGCCGACCCGCTCCAGCAGCGCCATCCCGCGCTCCCGGGCGTCCGCCTTGTTCTCGCCCCTGACCTGGATCGGCGCCTCGATGATGTTGTCTATGGCGGTCATGTGCGGGAACAGGTTGAAGCGCTGGAACACCATGCCGATGTCCTGCCGCTTCAGGGCGACCTCGCGGTCCTTGAGCTCGTGGAGCTTGTCGCCCTTCTGGCGGTAGCCGACCAGTTCGCCGTCCACCCAGAGGCGGCCGCCGTTGACCTTCTCCAGGTGGTTGATGCACCGCAGGAACGTCGACTTGCCGGAGCCGGACGGGCCGATCAGGCAGAACACCTCGCCCTGCCGGACCTCCAGGTCGATGCCCTTGAGCACCTCGACCAGGCCGTAGGACTTGTGCACGTTCTCGGCGCGGACCATCGGCTCGGCGGAGGCGGCGGAGCCGGCGGGGGTCTTGGTCAGATCGGTCATACGTGACCACCTCCCTCGAGCCCCGGGACGACGTCGGCGGTCGTCTTCGGGGTGGGCTTCCCGGCGAACAGGCCCCGCAGCCGTTGCAACGGGGTGGGCGGGAGGGTGCGGTTGGAGCCTCGGGCGTAGTGGCGCTCGATGTAGTACTGGCCGATGGTCAGCACCGAGGTGAAGAACAGGTACCAGAGGCTGACCACGATCAGCAGCGGGATGTTCTGGTAGTTCCGAGAGTAGATGACCTGACCGGCCCGGAAGATCTCCTCCAGAGAGATGACCGAGACCAGCGAGGTGGTCTTGAGCATCGAGATGGTCTCGTTGCCGGTCGGCGGGATGATCACCCGCATGGCCTGCGGCAGGACGATCCGCCGCATGGTCTGGAACCGGCTCATGCCGAGCGCGTGCGCGGCCTCGGTCTGGCCCTCGTCGACCGACTGGATGCCGCCGCGGACGATCTCCGCCATGTAGGCGGCCTCGTTCAGGCCGAGGCCCAGCAGGGCGGCGACGAAGGTCGGGATCAGGACGTTGGTCGACTCGGACCAGAACTCCGGGCCCCACGGGACGCCGATCGACAGCTTGGCCCAGATCAGGCCGAGGAAGTTCCAGAACACCAGCTGCACCAGCACCGGGGTGCCGCGGAAGACCCAGATGTAGACCCAGGCGGTGCCGGAGAGCAGCGGGTTCGGGGACAGCCGCATCACCGCGAGGATGATGCCGCCGACCACGCCCATGAGCATGGAGAGGACGGTCAGCTCCAGCGTCACGACCATGCCGTGCACGATGCTGTCGTGGAAGAGGTACTGACCGACGATGTCCCACTTGAAGGCGGGGTTGGTGAGGAGGGCGCTCAGCAGCATGGCTGCGAGCAGGGCGATGACGACGGCGCCCACCCAGCGTCCGGGGTGGCGGACCGGGACGGCCTTGATGGTCTCAGGCCGTCCCTTCTCCGGCGTCCCCTGGTCCATAGAGTTCACGGTGTGGCCTCGGGGGAGAGATGAAGCAGGCGAGGGATCAGTTGACGGCGCCGTTGACGGTCGACTTGTCGAGGGCACCGGCCTCGACGCCCCACTTGGTGAGGATCTGCTTGTAGGTGCCGTCGTCGATCAGCGACTGGACGGCGCCCTGGATGGCCGGGGAGAGCTTGGAGCCCTTGGCCAGGGCGACGCCGTAGGGGGCCACGCCGTAGGTGTCGCCGACCTTCTCCAGCTGCCCGCCGGACTGCTTGATCGCGTAGTCGACGACCTGGGAGTCGGCCATCATCGCCTGGTCGCGCCCGGAGACGACGGCGTTGGTGACGTCCGTCTGGAGGTCGAACTTGTCGCCGTCGTTCTGGATGCCCGGCTTGCCGGCCTTGGCGCAGTCCGGGTTGCGGGTGTCCTTGATCTCGTCGGCCTGGGTGGTGCCGGTCTGGACGGCGACCTTCTTGCCGCAGAGGTCCTTCGGGTCGACCTTCTCCGGATTGCCCTTCTTCACCGCGATGGCGCTGCCGGAGTTGAAGTAGGTCACCATGTCGACGATCTGCTCGCGCTCCTTGTTGTCCGTGAAGGACGACATGCCGAGCTGGAACTTGTTCGACTGGATGCCGGGGATGATCGCCGTGAAGCCCGAGTCCTGGACCTCGGCCGTGAGGCCGAGCTTCTTGGCGATGGCGTCGGCCAGGTCGACGTCCATGCCGATGACCTTGCCGCTGTCGTCCTTGAACTCGTCCGGCGCGTACGAGGCGTCGGCGCCGACCACGAGCTTGCCGGTCGCCTTGACGTCGTCCGGGACGAGTGCGGCCAGCTTGGGGTCGGCCTTGACCTCGGAGACGGTCGCGGAGGCGTTGGGGGCGCCGGTGCCACTGCTCTTGCTGCTGCTGCAGCCGGTCAGCACGAGGGAGACGGAGGCGGCGACCACACCGGCAGCGAAGAGCCGGTTGCGCTTGGTACGGGCGGTCATGAGGGGGATCTCCTCCTGGGAGAGAAGGTCGGGCGGAGCGCGCCGCGGGAGCGGCGCACCTGGGAGCGGGCCGTACGGCGTCGTACGGGAGTGCGTCGTACGGGTGTGCGTCGTACGTCGTCGTACGTGCCGGCCGGGTCGTGCGGTGCCTGGGCGCTGGGACCGCCCAGGATGGTGCGAGGTGCTGCTTCCGCCACCCTCCGCCGAGGTGGACGTTGACCTGAACCGCCTCGACCAGTGGTCGGCTCGATCCGAGATGGGGGGAATCCTGCCATCTCATGACGGTCAGGTGGCCCTTATCCAGATCAAAATCGGATAACAAGGGGTCGCACTGTCCGCTATTCGGACTGATTCCGTTCCCCTGTCACCCTGCGCATAAGTATGCAGACCCCTCTGTGCTCCGCCCGGAGGCCCGCCGCCCGCCCGCTCAGATGCCCCCGTTGACCACCGCGTTCTGCGCCGCGCCGGCGCTGACACCCCACTTGGTGAGGACCTTGTCGTACTCGCCGCTGCGGATCAACTGGTCGACCGCCTTGGCCAGTACGTCCCGCAGCTCGTTGTCGCTCTTGCGCACCGCGATCCCGTACGGGTTGGAGGTGGACTGCGCGCCGGTCACCTCGAAGCGGCTGCCGCCGTCGGTGGTCTTCGCCGCGTAGGCGGCCACCGGGAAGTCGTTCAGGCCGGCCGCGGCCGCGCCGGCGGACACCTCGGCCAGCGCCTTGGCGTCGCTGTCCAGCTTGTGCGTGGTCAGCTGGCGGCCGCTGCGGGCGCAGACCGCCACCTGGCGGGTGACGATGTCGTCCTGGGTGGTGCCCTGCTGCAGTGCGACGGTCTTGCCGCACAGGTCGTCCAGGGTCCTGATCCCCTTGGGGTTGCCCTTGGGGACGACGATCGAGGTGCCGGCGATGAAGTAGTCCACGAAGTCCACGCCGGAGTCGACCTGCTTGCCGTTCTCGTCCAGGCCGTCGCGGCGCCGGCGGACGTCGCTGAGCGCCGACATCGCCACGTCGTACTGCTTGCCCTGCAGGTTCGGCACCAGCTTGTCGAACGGGGTGTCCACGAACTCGACCCGCACGTCGAGGACCTTGCCCAGGGCGGTGGCCAGGTCCGGGTCGAGGCCGGCCGGCTTGCCGTCCTGGCCACGGAACTCGACCGGGGAGTAGTTGACGTCCATGCCGATCCGCAGCACCCCGGCCGAGCGCTGGGCCTTCGGCAGCTTGGCGCGGATGTCCTTGACCGGGTCGTCCGCGGTGGCCTGCCCGCCACCGCCGCAACCGGTCAGCAGCAGGGCCCCGGCGGCGGCCAGGACGGCACCGGCCAGGGCCGGTCGGCGGGCGGGGAGGAGGTGAGGCATGAGGGGTGCTCCTGTGGGAGGGACGTGCGGTCGCCACGGTGTCGCGGTGGTGTACGCGAAATGGCGGACACGCGATCCTGCCATCCCGCCCTGCCGGGCCCGGCGGCGGGTGTGTCAGAATTCGGTACCGGGTGACCCCCGAACGCTCGAACCAGACCGACGAGCCCCGACAGGCTCGGGTTCTCGGGAACGGAAGTCCTCACGCGGCTCCGTATCCGGAGTGCCGACTCCCCTTCGGCTCTGCGTTCACTCCAGCGGGTGCGCGTGCGCTCATGCCGTTGCCGCCGCCGGAGCCCGGCGCTTCCGACGCCGGGCCCCTGGGACGCGACAGCGCGGCGATGAAGCGCGCGTGACGAGGACGAAAAGGCATAGGTGCGATGCCTTTGTCCGACCTAGGCTCGGCCCGTAGCACGACGCGGGCACCAACAAAGACCCCATAAAACCCTCATCCGAGGGCGCCGCCCGACGGCAGCGCCCCGACCCCGACCCCGGGTCCGCTTCCGCGTACCCGGTTTCCGGTTTCCGGACGGGTCGCCCAGCCCGTCGGCCGCGCACCCTCACCCGATCAATGACGAAGAGGTCATCGTGGCAGCGGAGATCATCAGCAGCAGCACCCAGGACACCGACGATCCGGTCGACGCGGTCTTCGCGCTCCACCGCGGCGGCAAGATGGAGATCCGGGCGACCGTCCCGGTGCGCGACGCGGACGACCTGTCCCTCGCCTACACCCCGGGTGTCGCCCGCGTCTGCACGGCCATCGCCGAGCAGCCGGAGCTGGTCAACGACTACACCTGGAAGTCCAACACCGTCGCGGTGGTCACCGACGGCACCGCGGTGCTGGGCCTCGGCGACATCGGCCCGCAGGCCTCGCTGCCCGTGATGGAGGGCAAGGCCATCCTGTTCAAGCAGTTCGGCGGCGTCGACGCGGTGCCGATCGCGCTGGCCTGCACCGGCGTCGACGAGATCGTCGAGACCGTGGTCCGGCTGTCGCCCTCCTTCGGCGGCGTCAACCTGGAGGACATCTCCGCCCCGCGCTGCTTCGAGATCGAGCGCCGGCTCCAGGAGGCCCTGGACATCCCGGTCTTCCACGACGACCAGCACGGCACCGCGATCGTCAGCACCGCCGCCCTGTGGAACGCGGCCAAGGTGACCGGCCGCGAGATCGGCTCGCTGCGGGCCGTCATCTCCGGCGCCGGCGCGGCCGGGATCGCCATCGCCAAGATGCTGGTCGCGGCCGGCATCGGCGACGTGGCGGTCTGCGACCGCAAGGGCGTGGTGTACGAGGGCCGCGGCGACCTCACCGACGTCAAGGCCGAGATCGCCGCTCTGACCAACCGCTCGGGCGTCAAGGGCACGCTGGCCGACGCGCTGGCCGGCGCCGACGTGTTCATCGGCGTCTCCGGCGGCACCGTGCCGGAGGAGGTCGTCGCGACCATGGCCGAGGGCGCCTTCATCTTCGCGATGGCCAACCCCACCCCGGAGATCCACCCCGAGGTCGCGCACAAGTACGCGGCGGTCGTCGCCACCGGGCGCAGCGACTTCCCGAACCAGATCAACAACGTGCTGGCCTTCCCCGGCATCTTCGCCGGCGCCCTGCAGGTCCGGGCCAGCCGCATCACCGAGGGCATGAAGCTGGCCGCCGCCAAGGCGCTGGCCGGCGTGGTGGCCGACGAGCTGACGCCGCAGAAGGTCATCCCCTCGCCGTTCGACGAGCGGGTCGCCCCGGCGGTCACCAAGGCCGTCGCCGAGGCCGCCCGGGCCGAGGGCGTGGCCCGGATCTGACCCGGGCCGACGACCCGGGGGACGGCTGACGGACGGACAGCGGACGGCCGGGGCAGGGACACGCGTCACACCCACGCGTGGTTCCCGGCCCCGGCCGTCGCCGCTATCGTCCGGGTCATGTTTGCTGCCTACGCCGCACGTATCGACGCCGACGACCCGCTCGGCGCACTGGAACTGGGCGAACTCCCCGAGCCGCAGGCCCGTCCCGGGTGGAGTCTGGTCACGGTCAGGGCCGCCAGCCTCAACCACCACGACCTGTGGTCGCTGCGCGGGGTCGGCCTGCCCGCCGAGAAGCTGCCGATGATCCTCGGCTGCGACGCCGCCGGCGTCGACGAGGACGGCAACGAGGTGGTCATCCACTCGGTGATCGGCCAGACCGGCCACGGGGTCGGCCCCGAGGAGCCGCGCTCCATCCTCACCGAGCGCTACCAGGGCACCTTCGCCCAGCAGGTGGCGGTCCCCACCTGGAACCTGCTGCCCAAGCCCGCCGAGCTGAGCTTCGAGGAGGCCGCCTGCCTGCCCACCGCCTGGCTGACGGCCTACCGGATGCTGTTCACCAACGGCGGAGTCAGGCCCGGTGACACCGTCCTCGTGCAGGGCGCGGGCGGCGGAGTGGCGACCGCGCTGGTCGTCCTCGGCAAGGCCGCCGGCCTGCGGGTCTGGGTCACCGGCCGGGACGAGGCCAAGCGCCGCCGGGCGGTGGAGCTCGGCGCCGACGCCGCCTTCGAGAGCGGCGCCCGGCTGCCCGCGCGGGTGGACGCGGTGATGGAGACGGTCGGCGCCGCGACCTGGTCGCACTCGGTGAAGTCGCTGCGCCCCGGCGGCACCATCGTCATCTCCGGCGCCACCTCCGGCCCCAACCCGAGCGCCGCGGAGCTCAACCGGATCTTCTTCCTGGAGCTCAAGGTGGTCGGCTCGACCATGGGCACCAAGGAGGAGCTGGCCGGGCTGCTCGCACTCTGCGCCAACACCGGCGTCCGCCCGGTGATCGACTCGGTGCTGCCGCTGAGCGAGGCCCGGGACGGCTTCGCCCGGCTCGCCAAGGGCGAGGTGTTCGGCAAGATCGTCCTGAACCCCTGAGTCAGGATCAGGGCTGCTGGGGCTGCTGAGGCGCAGGGCTGCTGAGGCGCGTGCGAGGGGGCCCGGTGCTCCCGTCGGAGAGCACCGGGCCCGGATCCTTCGTGCACCGGCCGGGTGGCCGGGTGGCCGGGCGGCCGGGTGGCCGGGCGGCCGTCAGCCGAGCAGCCGCTTCAGCCGCTCGCCCGCGGCGCCCAGCACCGAGCGGGCCGCGGTCAGCTTGTCCGCGCTCACCCCGCCGTCCCGGGCCGCGTCGCGGACCTGGTCGCGGAAGCGGTCGAGCAGCCGCTCCAGCTCGCGGCCCGGCTCCTCGGCCGGGTCGGTGCGGGCCCAGGAGGGCAGGTCGGCCGGGGTGGCGGGCGCGTCCTGGTCCGGCCCGTCCTGGTCGGGGCCGTCCTTGTCCAGGTCGATCCGGGTCGCGGTGACCCGCTCGCCCGGCGAGGCGGGCTCGTCGCCCGGCTGGCCCCAGCGGGCCGCGTCGGCCAGGCCGGACAGGCCCTTGGTGAGCTCGGCCAGCCCCTCGGCCAGCCCGGTCGGCCAGTCGCCCTTCGCGGCGTGCTCGCGCACCTGCTGCTCGACCCGGCGCTTGATCCGCAGCGCCTCCTGCTGCGCGGCCGTGCGCGAGGCCTTGGCCTGCTCGCGCAGCCGGCGGGCCTCCTCCTCGGCGGCCTTCGCCTTCGCCTTGGCGGCCTTCTCCTGCTCCCGGGCCCGCTTGGCCTGCTCCTTGGCCTGCTGCTTGAACTGGGTGAACTCCTCCTTGGCGCGCTGCCAGGATTCGTTGTCGCCCCAGGGCCCGGCCCACGGATCGCTGCCGCCCTCGGCGCGATCCGGCCGGGGGGCCTGCTGGGCGGCCTTCCACAGCTCCTCGCGCAGGTCCTTGGCGCTGTCCCGGACGTCCTCGCGGATCGCCCCGGCGAGCTGCGCCACGGAGTCCCGGATCTCCAGCTCCAGCTCGTCCAACTCGCCGTGCCGGGCTTCGAGTTCGGCGCGACCGGCGTCGGTCAGCCGGTACACCTTGCGGCCGCCCTCGGTGCTGTGGGCGACCAGGCCCTCCTGCTCCAACTTGGCCAGCCGCGGGTAGACCGTCCCGGCGGAGGGGGCGTACAGGCCCTGGAAGCGCTCCTCCAGCAGGCGGATCACCTCGTAGCCGTGCCGGGGCGCCTCGTCCAGCAGCTTCAGCAGGTACAGCCGGAGCCGGCCGTGGCCGAACACGGGGGTCATCTCAGGCCTCCTTGGTGAGGTCGGGCTTGCCGGGGGTCGCCGGGAGCTCCTTGGCCGGGCCCTCGTCCTCGGGCTCGGGGCGGCTCAGGACGGTGACCGCGCCGGAGACGGTGGTGACGCTGAGGCTGCCGCGGCCCTCGCCGAGCTGGCCGGACAGCTTCTTGGCGCCCCAGGTGCTGTTCAGCTTGAGCTCCTCGAAGCTGCTGGAGATGTCGCCGCTGGTGGAGCCGGCCTCGACGGTGGCGTCGGTGCGGGAGGGGATCCGGACCACGACCGGGCCGCTGACGGTGGCGACCTTGACGTCGGCCTCGGCGGCGACGTCGAGGTCCAGGGTGACGGCGCCGGTGACGGAGTTGGCCTGGACCTGGTCGGCGGTGCCGGCGACCACGGTGAGCTGCCCGGAGACGCTGTTGACCCGGAGCCGGCCGCCGACCGCCTGGGCGTCGACGTCGCCGGTGACGGTGTTGGCGTCGGTGCGGCCGCTCAGCCCGACCAGGGTGGCGTCGCCGTTGGCGCTGTGCACCGACACGTCCCCGGCGATGCCGGAGACGGTGGCCCCGGCCGAGACGGTGCCGACCCGGACGTCGGCGTCGGCCGGGACGGTCACGGTCACGCCGGCGACCCGCTTGCGCTTGAAGGAGCCGAAGAAGCTCTTGGCCGCGCCGACCGACTTGAGCGCGTCGCCGAACTCGCCCCAGCTGTTGAGGTCCTTGTAGGTGACCGTCAGGACCCCGTCCACCAGGGTCACGTGCAGCGGCTCGCCCCGGAGCTCGGTGACCTCCAGGCGGGCCGGGCCCTCGGCCGCCACCACGTTGACCGTGCCGTCGATGATCCGCACGTGCAGCGCGCGGACCGGCTCCTCGATGGTGATCCGCTCGGGGCCGTCGACCGTCCACTGGCTCATCTCTGCCGCCTCCCGTCGTCGATCGCGATGTATCGCGTTCTCTGCTAAAGACGATATATCGCGTGCTGGGAGAGTCAAGCGCCCCGGACCCTGAACCCGACCCCGACCCGACCCCGAGTCCGCCCCTACGGGGCCCGGACGCGGACACGCGAGAGGCCCGGGAGGCGGTTGCCTCCCGGGCCTCTCGCGACGGGCCGTCACCGGGTCACTCGTCGTCCTCGTCGTCGAGCCGGGCCAGCCAGGTGGCCAGCCGCTCGACCGGGATCTCGAAGTCCGGGTTGAGGTCGACGAACTCGCGCAGGCGCTCGGCCAGCCACTCGAAGGTGACCTGCTCGTCGCCGCGCCGGCTCTCCAGCTCCTCGATGCCGCGGTCGGTGAAGTACACGGTGTTCGCTCCGGTCCGATGGGGATTGACCTGGTCAGGATAGACCGGTCAGCCGGCCCGCCAGGTGCTGACGGTGACCCTGGCGGCACCGCTGACCGGGTCGGCCTGCTCGACCGCCGCGATGGCGATGTTGCGGGTGACCCGGTCGCGGACGCACAGCAGACGGCCGGGGGCGACCCGGTTGTACGAGAGGTCGGTGTCGGGCCGGGAGTCGATCGCCGCGGCGCACTGCTCGGCCGTGACGGTCGGCTCGGTGATCACCGCGAAGTCCGACTTGTCGTCCCCGTAGCTGTCGAACGAGTTGGCCTTGCTGCCGCTGCCGTTGTTCGTCACCCCGAGGCCCCACTTGAGGTCGCCGGAGTGCGGCACCACGGTGCCCGCGTTCAGGTCGATCCGGTAGGTGTCGCTGGAGTAGTCGGCCCCCGGGATCGACAGCGACTTCTTGTCCAGCATCGCCGAGTAGCCGACCGGCCGGGCGGGGGCCGAGACGGTGCTCTGGGCGGACTTCGAGGGCGCGGCCGTCACCGAGTCGGCCGAGCCGGTGGAGCCGGTGGAGCCGGTCGAGCCGGTGGGGCCGGCGGAGGGGCTGGTCTGCGCCGGGCCCGGGCCCTGGGTCACGGTGACCGCGGGGCCCGCCTTGGCGTCCGACTTCTTGCCGTCGTCCAGCTTCTTCATCAGCGCCACGCCGCCCGCGGTGCCGCCGACGGCCATCACCAGGGCGACGGTGAGCAGCACCTTCCAGGACACCCCGCCCTTGCGCTCGGGCGCCGGCTCGGGCGCCGGATCGGCCGGCACCGCCGGGCCGGGCGGCGGGGTGTCGAAGGACGGCGGCTCCGGCTGCAGCCGGACGGTCGGGGGCGAGGGCAGCACCGGGGCGGTCGGCGACTCGGCGGGCGGCTGCGCGGCGCCGTACGCGCCGAGCGGCGGCGGCGCGAAGCCGGGCGGGGGCGTGGCGGGCTGCTGCGGCGGGTGCGTCACCGCGGTGGCCGGGTGGGTCGGCGCGGCGGCCGGCGGCGGGGGAGTGGCCGGGGCGGCGGGCATCGCGGGCAGCGGCGTCGGCGGGGTGGGGGGCATCGCGGGCAGCGGGGTGGGCGGCGTCTTGGGCAGGTCGGAGCGGCGGGTGATCTCGGTGTTGACCTGGCGCGGCAGCCAGTCGTCGCCGAACCGCAGCTGGCCGCCGACCTCCGGGTGGTTGCGGGCGACCTGGATGATCTCGGCGGGCGTCGGGCGGTCCTCCGGGCTCTTGGCCAGGCAGCGCTGGATCAGCTCGCGCAGGTCCGCCGGGACGGCCGCCAGCTCCGGCTCCTCGTGCACCACCCGGTAGAGCACCGCGGTGTCCGGGCCGTCGCCGAACGGCGCGGTGCCGCCGGCCACGTACGCGGCCAGGGCGCCGAGCGCGAAGACGTCGGTGGCGGGGGTGACCGGGCGGCCCTGGGCCTGCTCGGGGGACATGAAGGCGGGGGAGCCGATCCGGTAGCCGGTGCCGGTCAGCGCGGTGGCGTCGGCGGCCCGGGCGATGCCGAAGTCGATCACCCGGGGGCCGTCCCCGGCGACCAGCACGTTGGCGGGCTTGAGGTCGCGGTGGACCACCTCGACGCTGTGGATGGCCTGCAGCGCCTCGGCGATGCCGCCCATCAGCAGCAGCACGGTGCGCACCGGCAGCGCGCCGTGCTCGCGCACCACCTGCTGCAGGGACGGGCCCGGGACGTAGGCGGTGACCAGCCAGGGGGCGTCGGTGTCCAGGCCGCCGGAGTCGATCACCTGCGCGGTGTAGAGCCCGTGGATCCGCTGGGCGTTCCTGACCTCCTGGGCGAAGCGGCGGCGGAACTCGCCGTCCTCGGCGAACTCCGGGCGCACCACCTTGAGCGCGACCGGGCGACCGCCGGGGGTGTACGAGAGGTAGACCCGGCCCATGCCGCCGGCGCCGAGTCGGGCGAACAGCCGGTAGCCGCCCACCTCGCGGGGGTCGTCCGGAAGCAGTGGCTGGAAGACCGGTGGGAGCTTGCCGGCGTCCCGAGGCGTGTCGGCGGTCATGTGGTGATCCCCCTGGGAGAGCGGTGAGGTCGTACGGCCGGGGCGGCGGGGCGCGATGGCGGGCGCCGGGCCGCCGACTGGCGACGCCTAACCTATCGATCCGTCAGGAACTCGTGCACCTGGGTGCCGGTTTGGTTGCAGAGCTGGGACCTTGACATGGCGTGGCGGTGAAACGGTTCTCCGGGGAACGAGGCGGCCCCCGCCCTCCCGAGTGGGAGGACGGGGGCCGATGAGCCCTCAGAGCATCAGAGCATCAGATCGTCAGAGCGAGAAGACCTCTTCGATCAGCGCCTGCTGCTCGGCGCCGTGCCGCTTGGCCGAGCCGACCGCCGGGGACGAGGCCGCCGTACGGGCGACGCGGCGCAGGCGGGAGCCGCCGGCGCTGCGGCCGACGACGACCTGCAGGTGGTCGACCAGGTTCATCGCGATGAACGGCCAGGCACCCTGGTTGGCCGGCTCCTCCTGCGCCCAGACGAACTGGACGTCGTCGCCGTAGCGGGCCAGCTCCTCCTGGAGCTCGGCCACCGGCAGCGGGTAGAGCCGCTCGACCCGGACGATCGCGGTGTCGGTGACGCCGCGCTCGGCGCGGGCCGCCGCCAGGTCGTAGTAGAACTTGCCGGCGGTGATGACCACCTTGCGGACCTGCGCCGGGTCGACGGTGGAGTCGCCGATGACCGGGCGGAACGAGCCGGACAGGAACTCCTCGGTCGCACTCGCCGCGGCCTTCAGACGCAGCATCGACTTCGGGGTGAAGACGACCAGCGGCTTGTGGTGCGGGTTGTGCGCCTGCCAGCGCAGCAGGTGGAAGTAGTTCGACGGCAGGGTCGGCATCGCGACCGTCATGTTGTCCTGCGCGCACATCTGCAGGAAGCGCTCCGGACGGGCGGACGAGTGGTCCGGGCCCTGGCCCTCGTAGCCGTGCGGCAGCAGCAGGGTGACGCCGGAGTGCTGGCCCCACTTCTGCTCGGCGGAGGCGATGTACTCGTCCAGGATGGTCTGCGCGCCGTTGACGAAGTCGCCGAACTGCGCCTCCCACATGACCAGCGCGTTCGGGCGGGTCAGCGAGTAGCCGTACTCGAAGCCCATGGCCGCGTACTCCGACAGCAGGCTGTCGTAGACGGTGTAGCGGGCCTGGTCCTCGGTGAGGTACTGGAGCGGGGTGTAGTCCTCGCCGGTCTTGCGGTCGATCAGGACGGCGTGCCGCTGGCCGAAGGTGCCGCGGCGGCTGTCCTGGCCGGCCAGGCGGACCGGGTGGCCCTCCATGAGCAGCGAGCCGATGGCGAGGGTCTCGCCCATCGCCCAGTCGATGGTGTTGTCCTCGACCGAGGCGGCGCGGCGCTGCAGCTGCGGCAGCAGGCGCGGGTGGACGGTCAGCCAGTCCGGCAGGTTGACCTGGGAGGCGGCGATCCGCTTGACCATCTCCTGGGAGATGCCGGTCTGGATGGAGACCGGGAAGTCGGCGACCGGCTTGCCGGCGGTGGCGTCGGCCGGCGCCTGGGCCGCGTCGCGGACCTCGGCGAAGACCTTCTCCAGCTGGCCCTGGAAGTCCTGGAGCGCCTGCTCCGCCTCTTCCATGGTGATGTCGCCGCGACCGATCAGGCCCTCGGTGTACAGCTTGCGCACCGAGCGCTTCTTGTCGATCAGGTCGTACATCAGCGGCTGGGTGAACGACGGGTTGTCGGCCTCGTTGTGACCGCGGCGGCGGTAGCAGATGAGGTCGATCACCACGTCCTTGTGGAACGTCTGGCGGAACTCGAAGGCGAGCCGCGCGACGCGGACCACGGCCTCCGGGTCGTCGCCGTTCACGTGGAAGATCGGGGCCTCGATCATGCGGGCCACGTCGGTGCAGTACATCGAGGAGCGGCTGCTGGCCGGGGCGGCGGTGAAGCCGACCTGGTTGTTGACCACGAGGTGGATCGTGCCGCCGGTGCGGTAGCCGCGCAGCTGCGACATGTTCAGGGTCTCCGCGACGACGCCCTGGCCGGCGAAGGCCGCGTCGCCGTGGATCTGGATCGGCAGCACCGGGAAGGTGGTGCCGCCCTGGTCCAGGATGTCCTGCTTGGCGCGGGCGATGCCCTCGACGACCGGGTCGACCGTCTCCAGGTGGGACGGGTTCGCGGCGAGCGAGACCTTGATGGTCTCGCCGTCCAGGCCGGTGAAGGTGCCCTCGGAGCCGAGGTGGTACTTGACGTCGCCGGAGCCGTGCATCGACTTCGGGTCGAGGTTGCCCTCGAACTCGCCGAAGATCTTGGCGTACGGCTTGCCGACGATGTTGGCCAGCACGTTCAGACGGCCGCGGTGGGCCATGCCGATGACGGCCTCGTCGAGGCGGTGCTCGGCGGCGGCGTCGATGGTCGCGTCCAGCAGGGCGATCAGCGACTCGCCGCCCTCCAGCGAGAAGCGCTTCTGGCCGACGTACTTGGTCTGCAGGAAGGTCTCGAAGGCCTCGGCCGAGTTCAGCCGGCGCAGGATCCGCAGCTGCTCCTCGCGCTCGGGCTTCGAGTACGGCTTCTCCAGGCGCTCCTGCAGCCACTTGCGCTGCTTCGGGTCCTGGATGTGCATGTACTCGATGCCGACGGTGCGGCAGTACGTGTTGCGCAGCAGGCCGAGGATGTCGCGGAGCTTCATCATCTTCTGGCCGCCGAAGCCGCCGACCGCGAACTCGCGCTCCAGGTCCCACAGGGTGAGGCCGTGGGTGGTGACGTCGAGGTCGGGGTGCTTGCGCTGCTTGTACTCCAGCGGGTCGGTGTCGGCCATCAGGTGGCCGCGCACGCGGTACGCGTGGATCAGCTCCATGACGCGCGCGGTCTTGTTGACCTCGTCGTCGTGGGTGGTGGCGACGTCGGTGGCCCAGCGGACCGGCTCGTACGGGATCCGCAGCGACTCGAAGATCTCGTCGTAGAAGCCGTTCTCGCCGAGCAGCAGCCGGTGGATCTCGCGCAGGAACTCGCCGGACGCCGCGCCCTGGATGACGCGGTGGTCGTAGGTCGAGGTCAGCGTCATGATCTTGGAGACGCCCAGGCGGGACAGGGTCTCCGGGGCGGAGCCCTGGAACTCGGCCGGGTACTCCATGGCGCCGACGCCGACGATGGTGCCCTGGTTCTGCATCAGGCGCGGCACGGAGTGCACGGTGCCGATGCCGCCCGGGTTGGTCAGCGAGACCGTGACGCCGGTGAAGTCGTCCATGGTCAGCTTGTTGGCGCGGGCCCGGCGGACGATGTCCTCGTAGGCCTGCCAGAAGCCGAAGAAGTCGAGCGTCTCGGCCTTCTTGATGGCCGCGACGACGAGCTGCCGGTCGCCGTTGGGCTTGACCAGGTCGATGGCCAGGCCGAGGTTGATGTGCTCGGGCTTGACCAGGTAGGCCTTGCCGTCCTCCACCTTGTAGCTGTAGTTCATGCCCGGGGCGGCCTTGATGGCCTGGACCAGGGCGTAGCCGATCAGGTGGGTGAAGGAGACCTTGCCGCCGCGGGCGCGCTGCAGGTGGTTGTTGATGACGATGCGGTTGTCGATCAACAGCTTCGCCGGGACGGCGCGGACCGAGGTCGCGGTCGGCACCTCCAGCGAGGCGTCCATGTTGGTGGCGACGGCCTTCGCCGGGCCGCGCAGCTGGACCAGCTCGGGGCCGGCGGCGGCCGGCGTCGCGACCGGGGCCGGGGCGGCGGCCTTGGGGGCCGGCGCGGCCGGGGCCGCGGCGAGCGGCGCGGGGGCGGCCGCCGGGACCGGCGCCGGAGCGGCCGGTGCGGCGGGGGCCGGGGCGGCGGCCGCCGCAGGAGCGGCGGGCGCGGGGGCAGCGTCAGGGGTCGGCGTGGGGCCGGCCTGGGTCGCGGCCTGGGTCACTGGGGTCACCTCGGTACCGGGCTTGTAGTCGGCGAAAAAGTCCCACCAGGCTCGGTCTACCGAGTTCGGGTCCTGGAGGTACTGCTGGTAGATCTCGTCGACGAGCCACTCATTCGGGCCGAAGCCTGTGGAGCTTGCCGAGCTGTTGGGGGTTTCAGGGGACTGTGGCGACACGGCGGCAACCGCCCTCTTCCGCTTCCTTTTGGGATGTTTGGACAGCGGGGATTAAGGCTACGCCCCTGATCAGTGATCGCGCAGTCCCCGGGGGCCAGGCGTCGTCCAGATCACAGTCCTGACCTGCAGTTTGGCCGAAAAAGAGCGTTAGAAAGCCGCATCTGAGGGGAACCGATCGCCGCCGAAGTGGCTTGATATCCGGATAGAACCGGACAAACCCGTACGGAAATCCCCTAGCGATCTTCGTATGCGTCTGTGTCGGATCTGTGACAAATGTCCCGGCCGTCGCCCGGGCGCTGCCCGGGCAGCCGGACCTCGATCCGGCAGCCGCGCGGCGACTCGGCCACCGCGATCCGCCCGCCGTGCAGGTCCACCGCCCAGCGGGCGATGGCCAGGCCCAGGCCGGTGCCGCCGTCCGAGCCCGGCCCCGAGGCGGTCGCGGTGCCGCTGCGGCTGAACCGCTCGAACACCCGGCCGCGGTCGGCCGGCGGGATGCCGGGGCCCTCGTCCTCGACCTCCAGCAGCAGGGCGCCGTCCTCGCCGTCGGGCCGCGCCCGCACCGTGACGGTGCCGCCGGGCGGCGAGTGCTTGCAGGCGTTGTCGACCAGGTTGGCGACCACCTGGTGGAGGCGCTCCGGATCCGCCACGGCGGTCAGGCCGTACGGGCTGACCTCCAGGGCCAGCCGGACGTCCCCGCGCCGCGAGAAGGCCCCGCCGGCCGTCGCGCCGTCCACGGTGACCCCGCGCAGCACGCCGTCCAGGAACTCGCGCACCTCGAAGGGGCGGGCGTCCAGGTCGACCACGCCGTCGTCGATCTTGGAGAGGTCGAGCAGGTGGGTGACCAGGCGGCCGAGCCGCTCGGTCTGCACCAGGGCCGCCCCCAGGGTCGCCGGATTGGGCTGGACGACGCCGTCCACCACGTTCTCCAGGACGGCGCGCAGCGCGGCGATCGGCGTGCGCAGCTCGTGCGAGACGTTGGCGACCAGCTCGCGGCGGTGCTGGTCGGCGGCCTCCAGGTCGGCGGCCATCGCGTTGAAGGCGGCCGCCAGCTCGCCGATCTCGTCGCGCGAGCTCACCTCGACCCGGCGGCTGTAGTCGCCGGAGGCCATCGCGCGGGCGGCGGCGGTCATCTCGCGCAGGGGGGCGGTCAGCCCGTGCGCGAGGAACTGCATGAAGAGCAACGAGGCGATCATGGAGAAGACCATGATGATCCGGATCTGCGTCTCGGACCGGATCGCCACGACCACCATGCCGGTGGCCAGGAACACGGAGACGATCACGAGCAGGGCGAGCTTGCCCTTGATCGAGCGGACCGGGTCGAGCGGGCGGATGTCGGCCCAGACCCGGCGGGCGGCACGGGCGGCCAGCGTCTGCGGCCGTGCGCCGTCGGATTCCCCGTTGCGTTGCTGTGGAAAGGTCATTGGTCCCCTGTGGTCCCCGCGTGTGTCCCCCGCGTGCTTCTCCCCCCGCGTGGTGGCACGGCGTCGTCCGGGACACGGGCCCCCCGGTGGCCCGTCGCCCGATGCCCGCCGTCAGGAGAGCGGGGCCTCCAGCGCGTACCCGACACCGTGCACGGTGCGGATCCAGCTGGCGCCGATCTTGCGCCGCAGCGCCTTGACGTGGCTGTCCACGGTGCGGGTGCCGGAGGCGTCGGTCCAGTCCCAGACCTCGGCCAGCAGCTGCTCGCGGGTGAGCACCGCGCGCGGCTGGGCGGCCAGGCAGGCGAGCAGGTCGAACTCGGTCGGCGTCAGGTGGACGTCGCCCGAGGCCAGCCGGACCCGGCGCTGCACGTGGTCGATCTCCAGCTCGCCGAAGCGCAGGCTGCCGAGCGCGGGCGTGCGGGCGGCCTGCTGGGCGCGCTCGACGCGGCGCAGCAGCACGTTGACCCGGGCGGCCAGTTCGCGCATCGAGAACGGCTTGGTCATGTAGTCGTCCGCGCCGACGCCGAGGCCGACCAGCAGGTCCGTCTCGTCGTCGCGGGCGGTCAGCATCAGCACCGGCACCGGGCGCTGGGCCTGGATCCGGCGGCACACCTCCAAGCCGTCGAAGCCGGGCAGCATGATGTCGAGGACGACCAGGTCCGGCTGCCAGGTGTGGAAGCCGTCGACGGCGCCGGGGCCGTCGTGGGCGACGGCGACCTTGAAGCCCTCCGCGCCCAGTCGGGCCGCGATCGACTCCGCGATCGTGGGTTCGTCCTCCACCACCAGCACTCTGCGCTGGCTGCTCACAGTGCCGCCGGTGTTGGGGTTGTCCTGCTGAATTTCTGTCACGGTCACGCCACCGCCCCCAGGGCTGCGGGCCGGCCACCTGTGGGGATGGCGGGCTCCGCTCGTAGTCTTGTTCCGTCGTGGACTGTGCCGGGTCCGCCGTCCCGTCGCGCGATCGGGAGCGAGGACGGATTGTCGGCCGCCCGCGGCTCCCGCGCACTTCGCAGCGTACGGACAGCGGATGCTTCCCGGCAGGTGGACCGGACGTTTCCGGCCCGTGGGCCGGCTGTTCGGGCCGCCCGCGGACCCACTGCACGAGTGGGCACGGGCCGATACCTTACCCGGCGATTTTTCACTGCGTAACGGTACGTATGCAGTCGAATTGATGCCAAGTCGCCGGTCAGAGGGCCTACTGACGCGTTAATAGGGGAGAAGGTCCGGACCAATACGGGGAATCGCGGAGTCCGCTACGGCGGCGGTCTTCACCGGCTTTTCCCAGGTGCCTCCCAGAACCTCGACGTACCGTGGGCACGACAACGCCCGACCGGGCAGGATCCGTGCGGCGCGCCGGTCAGCCGGCGCCGGGCGGAGGCCGGTGGCTGCGGTCGTGGAGCGGAGGCGGCATGGCGGGAGTGCGGCGGGGCGCCGACCGGAACGCGTCCGCGGGAGTGCCGTACGGAATGCTCCGGCTCGGACTGCGCGGTGGCGTCGCGCAATGGCTGCTGGACCGCGTGCCGACACCCCGGAGCACCCCTTTCACGCTCGGGTACCTCGCCGTTGTGGGCGCCACCACGACCTTCGCCAGACTCGCCGATCCGGAACTCGTCCAGCGGCTGCAGGAGGCTTCGAGTTCCGACGGGCACAATCTGCTGCAGCACCCTTTGCGGGCCCTCGTCCTGAGCGGTTTCTGGGTGGCCGGCGAGGTCTGGATGCCCTACCTCTGGGGATTCGCGTTCACCCTCGCGCCGCTGGAGCGCAGGGTCGGATCCGCCCGGGCGGCGGCCGTCTTCGCGATCGGGCACGTCACGGCCACCCTGCTCTCCCAGGGGGTGGTGATCACCGCGGTGGAGACCGGGCGGATGGCGCCCGAGGTGATGGGCCACCTGGACATCGGGGTCAGCTACGGCGTGCTCGCCTGCCTGGGTGCGGTGGCCGGGCTGCTCTCCCTGCGCGGGCGGGTGCTCGCCCTCGGCGGGGCCGGGCTGATGATCGCCGAGCAGATCGCCTCCGACCGGGACGTGGTCACCGCGGTGGGGCACCCGGCGGCGGTGCTCACCGGGGTGGCGCTGTGGCGCTGGCTGCGCCGGGCCGAGCGGCGCCCGCCCCGGTCGCGCCGGGCCACGGCGGCGGCCCCCGGCGCCGCGCCCGCGCGAGGCGGGGCGCACGTGCGGGCCGCGCGCTGAGGGTTTCACCGGCGCGCCCCGGCCTGCTGTCTCCGTTGGGAATTCCTTCGGGTGCTGAGGATTTCTTAAGACGCCCGCCGTGCTCGTTCCGGGCGCTTTTGACGGCACCGCCCGAACCGCGTTCCCGAGCGGATCGCGTTCGCTCACGGCGAACCCACGGCCGGGAACATCCGGCGCCTCCCAGGGCTTAGTGAGGTCGACTCAACTTCGCTGACTGGGGAGAGATCATGGCATCGACGTCCACTCCGCTCACCCTGCCCGTGCTGCCGCTCGACGACGAGGTCGTCCTGCCGGGCATGGTCGTCCCGCTGGAGCTGCAGGACACCGAGGTACGCGCCGCCGTGGAGGCCGCCCGGGCCGCGACCGGCGCCACCGGCAAGCCGCAGGTCCTGCTGGTCCCCCGGGTGGACGGCTCCTACGCGGCGGTCGGCACGCTGGCCACCGTGGAGCAGGTCGGCCGGCTGGCCGACGGCCCCATCACCGCCGGCCAGCCCGTCGCCCTGGTGCGCGCCGTGCGCCGGGTCCGGATCGGCGTCGGCACCACCGGCCCCGGCGCCGCCCTCTGGGTGGAGACCACGCCGTTCCGCGAGTCCGCGGTCGGCACGCCCCTCGCCGGGCGGGCCGCCGAGCTGGTCAGGGAGTACAAGGCGCTGTCCACCCAGTGGCTGCGCCAGCGCGGCGCCTGGCAGATCGTGGACCGGGTGGACCGGATCGAGGGCGTCGGCGAGCTCGCCGACAACATCGGCTACGCGCCCTTCGCCACCGCCGAGCAGAAGCTCAAGGTGCTGCTGGAGGCCGACCAGGTCGCCCGCCTGGAGTACGCGCTGACGCTGCTGCGCGACCACCTCGCCGAGGAGGAGGTCAACGACACCATCCGCAAGGACGTCGAGGAGGGCGTGGCCAAGCAGCAGAAGGAGTTCCTGCTCCGCCGCCAGCTGGACGCCGTCCGCAAGGAACTGGCCGAGCTGAACGGCGACCCGGCCGACGAGGAGGGCGACTACCGCGCCCGGGTCGAGGCCGCCGACCTCCCCGAGAAGGTCCGCGAGGCCGCGCTCAAGGAGGTCGACAAGCTGGAGCGCGCGTCCGACCAGTCCCCCGAGGGCTCGTGGATCCGCACCTGGCTGGACACCGTCCTCGAACTGCCCTGGAACGAGCGCACCGAGGACGCGTACGACATCGCGGGCGCCCGCGCGGTGCTGGACGCCGACCACGCCGGCCTGGCCGACGTGAAGGAGCGCATCGTCGAGTACCTGGCCGTCCGCAAGCGCCGGGCCGACCAGGGGCTCGGCCTGGTCGGCGGCCGCCGGGGAGGCGCGGTGCTGGCCCTGGTCGGCCCGCCCGGCGTCGGCAAGACCTCGCTCGGCGAGAGCGTGGCCCGCGCCATGGGCCGCTCCTTCGTCCGGGTCGCGCTCGGCGGCGTCCGGGACGAGGCCGAGATCCGCGGCCACCGGCGCACCTACGTCGGCGCCCAGCCCGGCCGGCTGGCGCGGGCGATCAAGGAGGCCGGCTCGATGAACCCGGTCGTCCTGCTCGACGAGATCGACAAGGTCGGCTCCGACTACCGGGGCGACCCGGCCGCCGCCCTGCTGGAGGTGCTGGACCCGGCGCAGAACCACACCTTCCGCGACCACTACCTGGAGGTCGAGCTCGACCTCTCCGACGTCGTCTTCCTCGCCACCGCCAACGTGCTGGAAGCCATCCCCGAGCCGCTGCTCGACCGGATGGAGCTGGTCCGCCTGGACGGCTACACCGAGGACGAGAAGGTCGTCATCGCCCGCGACCACCTGCTCCCGCGCCAGCTGGAGAAGGCCGGCCTCGGCGGCCAGGTCGACGTGGCCGAGGCCGCGCTGCGCCGACTGGCCGGCGAGTACACCCGCGAGGCGGGCGTGCGCACCCTGGAGCGCTCGATCGCCCGGGTCCTGCGCAAGATCGCCGCGCAGGCCGAGCTCGGCGACCGCGAGCTGCCCGTCGCCGTCGGCGCCGACGACCTGCGGGCCCTGATCGGCCGGCCGCACCACGTGCCGGAGTCCGCCCAGGAGCCCGCCGAGCGCCGCACCGCCGTCCCCGGCGTGGCCACCGGCCTCGCGGTGACCGGCGCCGGCGGCGACGTCCTCTACATCGAGGCCTCGCTCGCCGACGCCGAGACGGGCGGCACCGGGCTGACCCTCACCGGGCAGCTGGGCGACGTCATGAAGGAGTCCGCGCACATCGCCCTCTCCTACCTGCGCTCGCGCGGAGCCGAGCTGGAACTGCCGGTCACCTCGCTGCGCGACCGCGGCGTGCACCTGCACGTCCCGGCCGGGGCCGTCCCCAAGGACGGGCCGAGCGCCGGCGTCACCATGACCACGGCGCTCGCCTCGCTGCTCTCCGGCCGCAAGGTGCGCACCGACGTGGCGATGACCGGCGAGGTGTCGCTGACCGGGCGGGTGCTGCCGATCGGCGCGGTGAAGCAGAAGCTGCTCGCCGCCGACCGGGCCGGCGTCAGCACGGTGATCATCCCCAAGCGCAACGAGGCCGACCTGGACGACGTCCCGGCCGAGGTGCTGGCCCGGCTCACCGTCCACCCGGTGGCGGACGTGCGGGAGGTGCTGACGCTGGCCCTGGAGCCGGCCGAGGTGCTGGTCGCCGCGGCCTGACCGGTCCGGCCGCGGCGGCCCGAGGGGCCGGCGGCCGGTGCCCCGAGGGGCCGCTGACCTGAGGGGCCGACGGCATCTCCGCGTGCGAGACTGCGGAGATGCCGTCCCCCACGCAGCGCGCCCTGGCCCGGGTGCCGGACCGGCTGCGCCCCTTCCTGGTGCGGCACCGCCGGCTGGTGAAGTTCCTGCTGGTCGGGGGCTCCTGCTTCGTGCTCACCACGGTGGTCAACCTGGAGCTCAAGTTCACCGTGCTGGCGGGCAAGCCGGTGGTCGCACTGACCGTCGCCACCGTGGTCGGCACCGTCGTCTCGTACGTGCTGAACCGCCGCTGGGCCTTCCGGGCCACCGGCCGGCAGCGCGAGGCCCTGATGTTCCTCCTGGTCAGCGTCGTGGCGATCGGCATCAACGACGTGCCGCTGGCGGTCTCGCGGTACGTCCTGGACCTGCGCGAGCCGTACATCGGCTCCTTCGACCAGGAGGTCGCGGACTTCCTCAGCGGCATGGTCGTCGGCACCTTCACCGCGATGCTGTTCCGCTTCTGGGCGATGCAGCGGTGGGTCTTCACCAACCCCGCCGGACCGGCCCCGGGCCTGGCCGCCCTGGTGGGGGCGGCGCCCCCGGAACCCGGTTACGCTGCACCCGAGATGCCACGGAATGTGCCGTAAGGGGCGAGATGAGCCTGATGCGCGAGCCGGACGCGGCCCGGAGCGGTCCGGCCAGCCAGCAGGGCATGCGCCGGGCCAACCTGGCCCTGGTGCTCGGAATGATCGCGCGCGGCCCGCGCTCGCGCGCCGAGGTCGCCGCCGAGACCGGGCTGACCAGGGCCGCGGTCTCCTCGCTCGCCGAACGGCTGATCGCCGGCGGTCTGGTGGTCGAGGAGGGGCCCGCCGCGCCCAGCGGCAAGGTCGGCCGCCCCGGCACCGCGCTCGGCCTCAACCCGAGCGGGCCCGGCGGCCTCGGCGCCGAGATCGGCGTCCGGCACCTGGGCGCCTGTGTCGTCGACCTGCGCGGCGAGGTCCGCGCCTGGCGCCGCCAGGAGATCTCCAACCACGGCCGGGAGCCCGCCGCCGTCATGGCCGACCTCGCCCGGCTGCTGCGCGCGGCCGTCGCCGACGCGGGCCTGCGCCCGGCCGGGCTCACCCTGGCCGTACCCGGACTGGTCGGCGGCTCCGGCGCGGTGCTGCAGCGGGCCGCCAACCTGGGCTGGCGGGACGTCCCGCTGGGCGCCGAACTGCGGGCGGCGCTGCGGCCCGCCGCGGACGGCCTGGCCGAGCTGCCCGTCGACGCCGACAACGAGGCCAACCTCGGCGGCCTGGCCGAACGGTGGCTGGGCGAGGGGGCCGAGGACTTCCTGTACGTCTCCGCCGAGGCCGGTGTCGGTGCGGCGATCGTGGTCGGCGGGCGCCTGCTGCGCGGAGCGCGCGGCTACGCGGGCGAGTTCGGCCACGTGCCGGTCCACCCCGACGGGCCCCGCTGCGCCTGCGGGGCGCACGGCTGCCTGGAGCAGTACGCGGGCGAGGCGGCGGTGCTGCGGGCGGCCGGCCTGACCGGCACCCCGGGCGACTGGGTGACCCTGCTCGCCGACCGCGCCGAGGCCGGCGACCAACCCGCCCTCGCGGCCCTGGCCGGCGCCGGCACGGCCCTCGGCATCGCGGCGGGCGGCGCGGTCAACCTGCTGGACCCGGCCGAGGTGGTCCTGGGCGGCGGTTACGCCCGGCTGGCGCCCTGGCTGCTGCCCGCGATGCGCGCCGAACTGGCCGCCCGGGTGACCGTCCTGCCGTGGTCCGACGACCGGCTGGCCGTCTCCCGGCTGGGCCGCCGCGGCCCGCTGCTGGGCGCGGCGGTGGGTGTGGTGCGCGCCGTCATCGCCGACCCGGGGTCGGTCGCCGGCGACTGACCGTCCCGCGGTGGGGCCCGCCCGGCGCCCGTCCCAGAACCGGTCCGGGCCGCGCCCGCGACGCGCCGAGCCCCCGGCCGGTGGGGCCGGGGGCTCGGCGGTGCCGCCCTGGTGGGGCGGGCAGGCTCAGGCCGCGACGGCGGCGGGCTCGCGCTCCTCGGCGCGGGGGCCGCGCAGGACGGCCAGGAAGGCGATGCCGACGCCGACCACCGCCCAGATCACCAGGACCAGGATCGGCATCCCCAGGTTGGTCGAGCCGAAGTAGGCGATCGACTTGCTCGCGCTGGTGCCCGCGCCGTTCGGGATCGCCGAGCCGATGGCCCGCCAGAACGGCGGCATCATCGGCGCCGGGTAGACCCCGCCCGCGCTCGGGTTGCCGAGGACGACGAAGACCAGCACGGCGAGGCCGATGCCGATGATCCCGAACAGGCACTGCAGCGCCATGGTGAACGCGCCGACCGCGAAGACCACCAGGGCGCCGACGGCGGACAGGGCGACGATCGAGCCGGGCAGCGCGTCCAGGACGGGGCCGGCGATGATCGTGCCGCCGAGGCCGGCCGCGACCGAGTAGAGCGCCAGGGCGCCCAGGCGGATCAGCAGGCGGTTGGCGTTGGCGGGCTTGGAGCCGGCGCTGATGCCGAGGATCGAGGCGACCAGGTAGCCGCCGACGCACCAGCCGATCACCAGGTAGAACGAGGACAGGCCGTTGGTGTCGCCCTTGGCGAGCGGCACGACGTCCTGGACCTTGACCGTACGGCCCTGGGACTGGTCGATCGCGGTGGTGACGGACTCGGCGGCCTTGGCCGCGGACGGGCCGCGGGCGCCGCCGACCAGCAGGGTGTCCTGGGTGCCGTTCGGGTCCACGACCAGCGCGGCGTAGATCTTCTGGTCCTTGATCTGCGCGGTCGCCGTCTCGGCGTCCGGCGCGGTGACGGCCCTGACGGCCTCGTTCGGGACCGACTCCAGCGCCCCGACCAGCTTGGGGGCGACCTGCGGCGGGGCGACCACCGCGATGGAGAGGTGCTGCGGTGCGGGCTTGTGCAGCGCCCCGATGTAGGAGGTGATGAAACCGAGCTGGAGGAGCAGCACTCCGATCACGAGCAGTGCCGCGCGCGGGGTGACCGCGCTCTTGAGTTCGGCGACGAAACCCTGCCCAGGGGCTGCCATCGACATCTCCTTGTGTATCAGCGGAAAACGGATCATCCGGATCAATACTTCATACCATGAAGTAGTTTGCCTGTCCTGCCTCCCGCGCCGACGGCCGGCCGGCGCCGCTGCGCGATACTGGCGCGGTGAGTGACGAGGAAGCCCTGGTGGAGGTGGAGCGCGAGGTCGCGCTGATGTTCCGGCGGGGCCGGGCGAGAGTGGCGGAACTCTCACGCCGGGTGCACCCCGGACTGGAGGGCATGGCGTACAGCATGCTCGGCTACATCGAGCAGGCCGGGCGGGTCCGGGTGACGGACGTCGGCGTGCACTTCGCGGTGGGCAAGGCGACGGTGAGCCGGCAGATCCGGGCGCTGGCGGAGCTCGGCCTGGTGGCCCGGGAGGCGGACCCGATGGACCGCCGGGCCGCGCTGGTCTCGCTGACCGAGGACGGGCGGCGCCGCTACCTGGCCGCCCGGGACGTCCGGATGGGGCGGGTGCGCGAGGTGATGGGCGGCTGGTCGCCCGAGGACGTGGCCCGCTTCACGGAACTGCTGCGCCGCTTCAACGACGTGCTGGAGGCGCCGCCGGCGGAGTGACCGGCCTCGGCTCGGTGCTCGTGCGGTCCTTGGCTCGGTGCTTGTGTGGTCCCTCGCGCGGTGCTTTGCGCGGTCCTTTACTCGGCCTTGAAGAAAGTTGCCTAATTCAACCATCCGGTCTTATGGTTGCTTAAGGCAACGAACTTTCATGATGCGCGTATCCCGCACGCCTGCGCCGAAGGACCCAGATGACCGTGACCACCCAGGCCGCGAGCGGCACCGCCGCCGCCGACAACCAACAGATGACCCACCGGCAGGTGATGGAGGCGCTCTCCGGCCTGCTCCTCGGCCTCTTCGTGGCCGTGCTCTCCTCGACCGTCGTCTCCAACGCCCTGCCGCACATCCTGGCCGACCTGCACGGCGGCCAGTCCGCCTACACCTGGGTGATCACCGCGGCCCTGCTCACCCTCACCGCCTCCACCCCGATCTGGGGCAAGCTCTCCGACCTCGCCAGCAAGAAGCTGCTGCTGCAGATCGCCCTGCTGATCTACATCGCCACCTCCGCGCTGGCCGGCCTCTCGCAGAACACCGGTGAGCTGATCGCCTGCCGCGCCCTGCAGGGCATCGGCGCCGGCGGCGTCGTCGCACTGGGCCAGATCTGCCTGGCCGCGATGGTCCCGCCGCGCGAGCGCGGCCGGTACAGCGGCTACTTCGGCGCGGTCTTCGCGCTCGCCACCATCGGCGGCCCGCTGATCGGCGGCGTCATCGTGGACACCTCCTGGCTGGGCTGGCGCTGGTGCTTCTACGTCGGCATCCCGTTCGCGCTGGCCGCGATCGCCGTGGTGCAGCGCACCCTCAAGCTGCCGGTGGTCAAGCGCAAGGCGAAGATCGACTACCTGGGCGCGCTGGTCATCACCGCCTCGGTCAGCCTGCTGATGATCTGGATCACGCTGGCCGGCAAGAACTACGCCTGGCTGTCCTGGCAGACCGCGGCCATGGTCGGCGGCGGCGTGTTGCTGGGCGCCCTGGCCGTCGTCGTCGAGCGCCGGGCCGCCGAGCCGATCATCCCGCCGGACCTGTTCAAGTACCGCACCGTCACCCTGGCCGCCGTCGCCAGCGTGCTGGTCGGCGTCGGGATGTACGGCGCGACCACCTTCCTCAGCCAGTACTTCCAGCTGGCCCGTGCCAAGTCCCCGACCATGGCCGGCCTGATGACCCTGCCGATGATCCTCGGCCTGGCGGTCTCCTCCGCCGTGGCCGGCCGGCTGATCACCAAGTACGGCAAGTGGAAGGCCTACCTGGTCGCCGGCACGGCGCTGCTCGCGGTCGGCTTCGGCCTGCTCGGCACCGCCCGGGTCGACACCAGCTACGTGCTGCTCTCCGTCTACATGGCGATCACCGGCGTCGGCCTCGGCCTGACCAGCCAGAACCTGGTGCTCGCGGTGCAGAACACGGTGCCCCGGCACGAGCTCGGCGCGGCCAGCTCGGTGGTCACCTTCTTCCGCACCATGGGCGGCGCGATGGGCGTCTCCGCGCTCGGCGCGCTGATGACCAACAAGGTCGGCCACTACCTGACGGAGAACCTGGCCGCCGCGCACATCCCGGCCGGCCACGCGGGCGCCGGCGGCGGCATCCCGGACCTGCACAAGCTGCCGGCCCCGATCGTCCCGCTGGTGACGGACGCCTTCGGCCACGGCGTCGGCACCGTCTTCCTGTGGGCGGCCCCGTTCTCGGCGCTGGCCTTCGTCACCGTGCTGTTCATCCGGGAGACGGTGCTGAAGACCACCCAGGAGAACTGACCGGCGACGGGATACGCGAACGGGCCGGGGAGTGTGGAGACACTCCCCGGCCCGTCGGCATTGCGCCCGGCGCGGCCCGCCGGCCCGGTCCTGCCTGGTCGGCAGGGCCGGCCGGCTGGTGGCCGGTTAGTGGCCGGCGATCAGCGACAGGCCGTAGCCGACGGCGGCGGCGCACAGTGCGAAGCAGGCGTACGCGCCGACCAGGGCCGGCTTCCCGCCGCCCGCGGACCGGGTGTTCGCGCCCTCGCGGGCGGCGCTCAGCGCGGCCTCGCGGCGGGACAGCGCCAGGATGCCGAGTGCGAAGACGGCGACCACGGCGAGGGTGATGCCGAAGCTGATGCCGGCGGTCTGGGCCAGGGCGTTCCACTTGATGTGCATGGTGGGTGCTCCTCAGTCGGTGGCGCTCAGGCCGCGACCGTGGTCGAGGCGGGGGTGGGGACGTTCGCGGTGGCGGCCGGAGCGATGTCGACCGGGGTGACGTCGTGGACCTCGTCGGCGTCGTTGACGTTGTCCGCGTCGACCGGCTGGCGGCGCGAGATCAGCCACATCGCGCCGGAACCGGCGACCAGCAGCGCGCCGACCAGGGCGACGCCCCAGCTGCCCTGCTCGGCCAGCAGGGCCGCGCCGCCGGAGACCACGGCTGCGGCCGGCAGGGTCAGGCCCCAGGTGTAGACCATGCGGCGGACCATGCTCCAGCGCAGCTCGCCCTTCGGCCCGCCGAGTCCGGCGCCCATGATGCCGCCGGAGCAGACCTGGGTGGTGGAGAGGCCGAAGCCCATGTGCGAGGAGGTCAGGATGACGGTCGCGGCGGCCGACTCGGAGGCGAAGCCCTGCGGCGGGCGGATGTCCGCCAGGCCCTTGCCCATCGAGCGGATGATCCGCCAGCCGCCCATGTAGGTGCCGAGCGCGATCGCGGCGCCCGCGGAGACGATCACCCAGGTGGGGGGCAGTGCGCCGTGCGGCAGGGCGCCGACCGAGACCAGCGTCAGGGTGATGATGCCCATCGTCTTCTGGGCGTCGTTGGTGCCGTGCGCGAGCGAGATCAGCGAGGACGAGAAGATCTGGCCGGTCTTGAAGCCCTTCTCGGTGGCCGCGCCGCTGCCCTTGCGGGTGATCGCGTAGGCCAGCTTGGTGGCGCCCCAGGAGGCCAGGCCCGCGACGAACGGGGAGGCGACCGCCGGGATGATGATCTTGGTGACCACGGTGTCGAAGTTGACGCCGTTCATGCCGACACCGACGACCGTGGCGCCGATCAGGCCGCCGTACAGGGCGTGCGAGGAACTGGACGGCAGTCCGCGCAGCCAGGTCAGCAGGTTCCAGAGGATCGCGCCGGCCAGGGCGGCGAAGATGATCTGGGGATGGACGCCGGCCTTCTCGTTGACGATGCCGCCGGAGATGGTGGTGGCGACCTTCACGGACAGGAACGCGCCCGCGAAGTTGAGGACGGCCGCGATGGTGACCGCGACCTTCGGACGAAGGGCCCCGGTCGCGATCGCGGTGGCGGCCGCGTTGGCGGTGTCGTGGAACCCGTTGGTGAAGTCGAAGGCGAGCGCCGTGATGATCACAACGGCTACCAGGAACGAGATGTGTTCCATACCCAAACAATCGTCGTAGTTGTCGCACGGACGTTGGTGTCCTCGCGACCGTAGGTCCGCTTGGTAAACGGAAGGTGAACTGGGCCGGGAATCGCAGTTCTGATGGTTGACTGCCAGTGACCAGTGGCTTTCGGTTGGGTGACGTCAGCCGCGTTGAGCGGCCCATTGGCGCGGAACGCCCCGGTTCGGGCCGGTTTGCTGAGACCTGTCTCACAGCCCGGTCGAGAATTAACCTCCCGGTCCGCGGGCGCTCTGTTTCCGGCGGGTAACCCGTGGGAGGATCTGCGGGATCCGGGAGACCGGGACAGGCGCGGGCGGGGAGGACCAACCCATGGGCGGGGCTGCACAGCGAACGGAGACGGCAGGCGTACGCCCCTGGCTACGGGCGGCACTGCGCTGCGGGGCCGTCCTCGCGGCCGCCGCACTCGCCCTGCCGGCCGCCGCCCAGGCCGCCTGGGCCGCACCCGACCCGGGGACCGGCACCGTCGTCGCCGGCTCGGACCCGCTCGCCGCCGCCAAGGCCACCCTCGGCCCGCTGCTCGACCAGCTGCACGGGCTCTACCAGAGCGCCGAGGCCGCCACCGAGCAGTACAACGGGACGGTCGCCAAGATCGCCGAGCAGCAGGCCTCGCTCACCGACCTGCAGGGCCGGCTGGAGCGCCAGCAGAAGCAGGTCGACGCCGGCACCGACATCGCCTCCCAGCTCGCCGCCGCGCAGTACCGCAACGGCGCCGCCTCCGCGTACGCCGAACTGCTGCTCTCCAAGGACCCGTACGAGGCGGTCACCATCGCCGAACTGCTCGCCGCGGCCAGCCGCTCGCAGTCGGAGTTCCTGGACCGGCTGAAGAGCGACCGGGACGCGCTCGACGTGCTGAAGAAGCAGACCGAGGACCTGCTGAAGTCCACCCAGGCGCTGGTCGCCCAGCAGGACGCCGTCAAGGCCAAGGCCGCCGCCGACCTCGCCTCGGTCGAACAGATGGTGGCCTCGCTGACCGGCGCGCAGCGGACCGAACTGGAGCAGGTGGAGAAGGCGAAGGCGGACGAGGCGCAGCTCGCGTTCCTCGCCTCCGGGGCGCTCGGCAAGGGCGAGCGCACGCCCTCGCTGCAGGGGCGCGCGGCAGTGGCCTTCGCGCTGGCCCAGCTCGGCAAGCCGTACCTGTGGGGCGGCGTCGGGCCGGACTCCTACGACTGCTCCGGCCTCACCTCACAGGCCTGGCTGCACGCCGGGAAGCCGATCCCGCGCACCAGCCAGGAACAGTGGGCGCAGCTGCCGCACGTGGCGCTGAACCAGCTGCGGCCCGGCGACATGGTGATCTACTTCCAGGACGCCTCGCACGTCGGGATGTACATCGGCGGCGGGCTGATCGTGCAGGCGCCGCGGCCCGGGGCCTTCATCAAGGTGTCGCCGATCGGCTCGATGCCGATCCTCGGCGCCGTCCGGGCGGACCCGTCCGGCGCGGCGGACGACGCGGGCGGCGCCTGGAAGGTGCCCGACCTGCCGACCGGCTGGGACGCCGTCACGCCGATCGCGCCGAGTCCGGCCGCCCAGGTGCCCCCGCCGGCCACCGGCGGTCCGGCCACGCCGCCGGCCACCCCGGGCGAGCCCGCCGGCACGCCGAGCACGCCGACGACGCCGACTGCACCGACGACACCGACGACGCCCGGCGGGACGGGCACCCCGACCGACCCGGGCACGCCGTCGAACCCGGGCACTCCGTCGGGTACCGGAACGCCGTCAGGCACCGGAACGCCGAACCCGACTCCGCCGAAGACCCCGACCGGAACCCCGAGCACCCCGACCGGGACCGGCACGCCGGCCACCCCGAGCGGCACCGGCTCGGTCGGCGCCTCCGTCGGCGCCGCGGCCCCGGGCAGCGCCACGGCGACCCTGCCGCTGGGCACACCGACCCACTGACCCGGCTCGACCCGCAGGCCGCCCCCCGTCCGAGGACGAGGGGCGGCCTCCGTGCGTGCGGCGGCGGCTACTCGCCGGAGTCGGGTTCGAAGCGGACGACGACGGCCTTGGAGGTGGGGGTGTTGCTGATGTCGGCGGTGGAGTCCAGCGGCACCAGGACGTTGGTCTCGGGGTAGTAGGCCGCCGCGCCGCCGCGGGCGACGGGGTAGTGGACGACGCGGAAGTGCGGGGCGCGCCGTTCCAGGCCGTCCTTCCACTCGCTGACCAGGTCGACGTACCCGCCCTCGGTGAGGCCCAGTTCGGCGGCGTCGGCGGGGTTGACCAGGACCACGCGGCGGCCGCCCTTGATGCCGCGGTAGCGGTCGTCCAAGCCGTAGATGGTGGTGTTGTACTGGTCGTGGGAGCGCAGGGTCTGCAGGAGGAGGCGGCCCGGCGGGACTTCGGGGGCGGTGAGCGGGTTGACGGTGAAGTTGGCCCGGCCGGTCGCGGTCGGGAAGGTCCGGGAGTCGCGGGGGCCGTGCGGGAGGGTGAAGCCGCCGGGGCGGCGGACCTTCTCGTTGTAGTCCGCGAAGCCCGGGACGACGCGGGCGATCCGCTCCCGCAGGGTGTCGTAGTCGGTGGCGAAGTCCTCCCACGGCACGGTGTCCCGCGGGCCCAGGACGGCGCGGGCGAGGCGGCAGACGATCGCCGTCTCGGAGAGCAGGCCGGGCGCGGGCGGGCGCAGGCCGCCGCGGGAGGCGTGCACCTGGCCCATCGAGTCCTCGACGCTGACGAACTGGGCGCCGGCGCCGGTGACGTCCCGGTCGGTGCGGCCGAGGGTGGGCAGGATCAGGGCCCGGGCGCCGGTGACCACGTGCGAGCGGTTGAGCTTGGTGGAGACGTGGACGGTCAGCCGGCAGCGGCGCATCGCGGCCTCGGTGACCTCGGTGTCCGGGGTGGCCGCGACGAAGTTGCCGCCCATCGCGAAGAAGACCTTGACCTTGCCGTCGCGCATCGCGCGGATGGTGTCCACCGAGTCGAGGCCGTGCTCGCGCGGCGGCTCGAAGCCGAACTCGCTTTCCAGGGCGTCGAGGAAGGCCTTGGCAGGGCGCTCGAAGATGCCCATCGTCCGGTCGCCCTGGACGTTGCTGTGCCCGCGCACCGGGCAGACGCCGGCGCCGGGGCGGCCGACGTTGCCGCGCAGCAGCAGGAAGTTGACCACCTCGCGGATGGTCGGGACGGCGTGCTTGTGCTGGGTGAGGCCCATCGCCCAGCAGACGATGATCTTCTTCGAGGCCAGCACCAGGCGGCCGAGCTCCTCGATCTGCTCCCAGGGCAGACCGGTCGCGGCGAGCACCTCGGCGCGGTCGGTCTTGGCCACCTGGGCCTCGAACTCGTCGAAGCCGTGGCAGTGTTCGGCGACGAAGGCGTGGTCGACGCCGCCCTGCTCCAGGACGATCCGGTTGAGCGCGCGGAACAGCGCGAGGTCGCCGCCCAGGCGGATCTGCAGGAACAGGTCGGTCAGCTTGGTGCCGTGGCCGACCAGGCCACGGGCGTGCTGCGGGTTCTTGAACCGCTCCAGGCCGGCCTCCGGCAGCGGGTTGACGCTGACGATGGTGGCGCCCGCCCGCTTGGCGCGCTCCAGGGCCGACAGCATCCGGGGGTGGTTGGTGCCCGGGTTCTGGCCCGCCACGATGATCAGGTCGGCCTGGTAGAGGTCCTTCAGGCTGACGCTGCCCTTGCCGACCCCGAGCGTCTCGGTGAGCGCCGAGCCGGAGGACTCGTGGCACATGTTGGAGCAGTCCGGCAGGTTGTTGGTGCCGAGCCGGCGGGCGAACAGCTGGTACGCGAAGGCGGCCTCGTTGCTGGTCCGGCCGGAGGTGTAGAAGGCGGCGCCGTCCGGGGTGTCCAGGGCGCGCAGCTCCTCGGCGATCAGCGCGAAGGCGTCGTCCCAGGAGACCGGCGCGTAGTGGGTGGCGCCCTCGTCGAGCAGCATCGGCTGGGTGAGCCGGCCCTGCTGGCCGAGCCAGTAGCCGGATCGCTCCGCCAGGTCGGCGACCGGGTGGGCGGCGAAGAACTCGGCGCGGATCCGGCGCTCGGTGGCCTCCTCGGCGACGGCCTTGGCGCCGTTCTCGCAGAACTCGGCGGTGTGCGTCTTGTCCGGCTCCGGCCAGGCGCAGCCCGGGCAGTCGAAGCCGTCCGGCTGGTTGACCTTGAGCAGGGTGGCAACGGTACGGCGGGCGCCCATCTGCTCGACGGCCATCCGCAGACTGTGGCCGACGGCGGGCAGCCCGGCGGCCGCGTGCTGGGGCGCGGAGACCTCGGGGGCGTCCTGCGCCGGGTCGCTCTGCGGGGCCTGCTTGGCCATGACTGCGCTCCTCGGGCTCTGCTGGGTGCGGGCCGCCGCAGCGTCGCGGGGGCCCGGTGCCCCATCCTTCCACCTGGCCGCAGGCGGGGGGAGGGGCGGAGTGGAGGGGAGCGGGAGGGGCGGAGAGCAGGCGAGCGGGAGGGCCGGAAGCCGCGCGGTGGTCCGGGCCACGCCGGCCGGTTCACGCCGCCAGTGCCGGGGCCGCCGGGAGCGCGGCCAGTGCCCGCAGCAGTGCCCGGGCGGCCGCGTCGTTCTGCCGGAAGCCCGGGGCGTCGGTGCGCGGGCGGGCGAAGGCGACGGCCGCGCGCAGGCTGGTGTGCGGGCCGAGCGCGGTGCGCCGCGGGTGCGGGGCGCCGCCCAGGGCCGGGTCGAGCAGCCGGCTGTCGGCGGGGGCGATGGTGACCAGGCCGGAGCGGTGGGTGTAGTCCGGGTCGTCGACCACCTCCTCGACGATCCGCCCGGTGCGGTGCAGGTCGCGCAGGACGGGATCGAGGGTGCGGGCCAGCGCGTGCTTGGGCAGGTACGCCTCGACGAGGGCCGTCGCGGTGACGGTGTGGCCGGGCACGGTGGTGCCGCGGGCGCGCCAGGTGCCGGTGGCCTCGTCCCGGTCGACCCGGACGCCCGCGCCGAGGAAGCGCACCACCCCGGCCTCGGAGAGCGCGAGCAGCTGGCGCAGCCGGAAGCCGGGCGGGCCGGAGGCGAGGAAGCTGAAGTAGCCGAAGAACCACTCGTCGACGTCCTCGGCGATCGAGCGGGCGGTGAGCCGGCCGCTCGCCGTCACCCGGGGGAGCTGGCCGAACAGGGAGAGCAGGGCGAGGAAGGCGCCGAGGTCGGCGCTGTGCGCGGGGTCGGCGCGGCGGTCGGCGTCGGCGGCGACGTACCCGCGCAGATGTGCCTGGAGCTCGTCGGCGGAGCCGAGTTCGAGGCCGGCCAGCGGGTGGTCGAGCCGCTCGAAGTCGATCCGGTCGGCCGGGTCGGGGACGGCCTCGGCGACCAGGGCGGCCATTGCGGCGGTGTACCAGCCGTGCCGGTCGTACCGGGCCAGGAACTCCGGCCAGGGCAGGGCGGTGCGCCCGGGGTGGGCGTGGAACAGCTCGTGGTAGTGCCCGAAGGCGATCTCCTTGGCCATCAGCGGCCAGAAGTCGCGCCGCAGTCGCAGCGGCCCCTCGGTGGCGAGCACGGCGTCCACGGCGGCCGCGTCGAAGTACCGGGGGAGCGGGGCGGGCGGCGCCTGGAGGCGGTAGCCGGTCTTGGAGTGGTACGGCACGCCTCGCCGGGAGCCCAGGTGGAGCACCGGCTCCCGGCCGGACGGGCGGTAGCGCAGGGCGTCGCCCTCGCCGGTGGGCTCGAAGCGGCCGCCGCGCCCTTCGGTGAGCAGGGCGACCAGGTCGACGGCGGCCAGGCCGAGGCCGCGCAGCAGCACCTGTTCGCCGGGTGCGATGCGGGCCAACTCGGCTTCCACGTCGGCGGAGTAGGCGGGCGGCAGGTGGAAGCGGCCGTGCCGGGCGGCGAACCCGGCGTCGGCGGCGTGCCGGGGGTGCGGGGCGGAGTCGAGGTGGCCGAGGGTGAGGGCGACGTGGTCGGCGGTGAGGGCCCGGTCGCTGAGGTGGACGGTCTGCGGGCCGTCAGCCGGGCCGTCGATCCGTCGGACGGTGTCCCGGTGGACGGTCACCGCGACGTGCGGCGGCAGGTCGGCGACGGCGCGGCGGAACACCCAGTCCAGGTAGGCGCTCTGGGCCCGGCGGGTGGGGAAGTCGGTGGGTGCGAGGGTGCGCAGCTCGGCCCGGACGGCCGGGTCGGTGACCTCCCGGTAGGGCGCGAACTCCTCCTGGCGGCGGGCCCATTCGGCGAGTGAGGGGCCGGGGCGGACCGGTCCTTCGAGGGTCGAGCGCTCGTCGGTGAACATGGTGACGTCCTCCGCCATCGAGTTCATCCGCAGCAGCGGCGACTGGTCGTGGCGCCAGATCCGGCCGGCGCCGGGCGGGTACGGGTCGACCAGGTGGATCGCCAACGGGCTGTCGGGGGGCAGGAGTTCGGCGGCGTTGGCGGCGATCCGCTCCAGCAGGCCGGTCGCGCGCGGGCCGGCCCCGACGATCACCAGCGTCCTCATGCCCCCACCGCCCGGCGGTAGGCCGCGCGGGCCCGCTGCAGCGGGGTGGGCGGCAGGCCGTCGCGGGTGGCGCCCTTGGCGAAGTGCCGCTCCACGTAGTACTGGCCGATGGACAGCACGGTGGTGACCACCAGGTACCAGAGGGTGGCGACCATCAGCATCGGGATCACCCGGTACGACTGCAGGTAGACCAGCTGGACGGAGTAGAGCAGGTCGGAGACGGCCAGCACGCTGACGATGCTGGTGCCCTTGAGCGCGCCGATCAGCATGTTCCCGGCGGTCGGCACGATCGCGCGCATGGCCTGCGGCACGACGATCCGGCGCAGCACCCGCCACCGGCCGAGCCCGAGCGCGGCCGCCGCCTCCAACTGGCCGCGGTCCACGGAGAGGATGCCGCCGCGGATCACCTCGGCGGCGTACGCGGTCTCCAGCAGGGTGAGGCCGATGACGGCCGTCAGCGTCGGACCGATCAGGTTGACCGTCCTGACCGTGATGAACTCGGGGCCGAAGGGGATGCCGAGGCCGAGCGTCGGGTAGAGGGCGCCGATGTTGAAGAAGAACAGCAGCTGCACCAGCGGCGGGGTGGAGCGGAAGACCCAGATGTAGCCCCAACTGAGCGTGCGCAGCACCGGGTTGGTGGACAGCCGCATGGTGGCGAGGACGGTGCCGAACACGAAGCCGAGGGCGAGGGTGGCGGCGGTCAGCCAGAGGGTCAGGGCGAGGCCGTCGAGCACGGACCGGGCGGTGAACCAGTCGGCGACCACGTCCCACTGGAAGGCCCGGTTGCGGATCACCGAGTTGACCGCCATCGCCGCGAGCAGCAGGGCGAGGGCCGCGGCCGCCCACTGGCCGGGCTTGCGGCGGCCGACGATCCGGGCCTCGGGGGCGGGCGCCGGGCCGGGGTGGGCGAGGTCGGAGGGGGCGGGCAGGACGTCCTGCGGGGTGGCCATGGCGGAGGCTCCTGGCGGGGTGCGGGCGGGAGTGCGGGCGGGGCGGGTACGGCGGCGGTCACGTACGGGGGCCGGGGTGCCGGTCCGCGTCCCTCAACGCGTCCGGCACGGTTGCACTGCACTCCGCCGCGATCGTACGCATGCGCGATCGACGGCTGTCAAGGGTGGCCGGAGCGGCGGAGGCATTCGTTCGACGGCCGTCGGAAAACTGACAGGAGATCGCAACAGTGCGGCAATGATGGATGGTTGACGTACCGCTCGGGCGGCTGCTCAACTTGAGGCCATGTACGCCGAGCAGCCCCTGGTCACCCGCGACCACATCGACTTCGGTCGGGTGTGGTCCGCGGCGTGTCGCGGCTGACCTGGCAGCGGCCGCCCGTCCGGCCCTGATTCCTCGGCCCTGGTTCCTCGGCTCTGATTCCTCGCTCCTGATTCCCCCGGCCCTGATTCCCTCGGGGTGTCCTCCCTCGGTACGCCCCGCCGTGGGCCGGGAGCCGCCGTCCACGATCGACGGCAGGTCAGGATCCGGCGTCCGTCGCCGACTTCCCACTGCGCTCCGGCAGTTCCCCTGCTCCGCCCTGCCCTCCGCCCGCCCGCGCCACCGTCACGCGCTCGACGGCCGCTCCGCCGCGGCCGCCTCCGGCCTGCCCGCCCGCCCGCAGCCCACCGGATCCCGCTCACCCGAAAGGTTCCGCCATGCCCGTCGAATTCCTCGGCATCGCCGCCACCGCCGATGGCTCGGAGACCACCCCCCGCACCACCGCCGCCTTCGACCGCGACTACACCCTGCGGCTGGCCCGGGCGCACGAGGACCACGGCTGGGACCGGGTGCTCTTCGCGTACGGGGCCGGCGCCCCGGAGCCGGCGGCCGCGGCGGCCTTCCTCGCCTCGCACCTCGACCGGCTGCAGATCCTGCTGGCGCACCGGCCCAACGTCTCCTACCCGACCTTCGCCGCCAAGACCTTCGCGACCCTGGACCGGATCAGCGACGGCCGGCTGACCGTGCACTTCATCACCGGCGGCAACGACCACGAGCAGCAGCGCGAAGGCGACTTCCTCACCAAGGACCAGCGCTACGAGCGCACCCGCGAGTACATCGGCATCGTGAAGCGGGCCTGGACCAGCCACGAGCCCTTCGACCACGAGGGCCCGCACTACCGCTTCAACGACTTCGTCTCGGACGTCTTCCCGGTGCAGCAGCCCCGCCCGGCGGTCTCCTTCGGCGGATCCTCGGACGCGGCGTACGCGGCCGGCGGCGCCGAGGCGGACATCTACTGCCTCTGGGGCGAGCCGCTGGCCAGGACCGCCGAGCAGATCGAGCGGGTGAAGGAGGCGGCGCGGGCCGCCGGCCGGACCGACGTGCCGCGGATCCAGGTGGCCTTCCGCCCGATCATCGCGCCGACCGAGGAACTGGCCTGGGAGAAGGCGCACCGGACGGTGGCGGCGATCTGGGCCCGCCGGGCCGCCGTCCGGCCGGCCGACCGGGGCGCCGGGGCGGCGACGCCCGAGAACACCGGTTCGCGGCGGCTGATCGAGATCGCCGACGCGGGCGAGCGCTACGACCGCGCGCTGTGGACCCCGACCGCCGCGGCCACCGGCGGGGCGGGCAACTCCAACGCCCTGGTCGGCACCCCGGAGACGGTCGCCCAGGCGCTGCTCGACTACTACGACCTCGGCGTGGACATCCTCTCCGCGCGCGGCTACGACCTGCTGGACGACGCGATCGACTTCGGCCGCTACGTCATCCCGATCGTCCGCGAGGAGGTCGCCAAGCGCGATGCCGCCAAGGGCGCAGCCGAGCAGGCGGACCGGGACGAGCGGGCCGAGCACGACCGCCACCAGCTGATCGCGGTGCAGGCGTGAGCGCAGCACCGGTGGCCGAGTTCCGCCGGGTCACCCTCGACGACCCGCTGGTCGAGCCGCTGCTGCGCGAACTCACCCACGAGTACGTCACCCGGTACGGCCCCTCGGCGCACCAGGAGATGACCCGCTACCCGGCCGAGGCCTTCGCCGAGCCGCACGGCGTGCTGCTGCTCCTGCTGGAGGACGGCGAGCCGGTGGCCGGCGGCGCCTACAAGCGGTACGACGAGCGCACCGCCGAGGTGAAGCGGATGTGGACGGATTCCGCGCACCGCCGCCGCGGCCTGGCCAGGCGGGTGCTGGCCGAGCTGGAGCGGACGGCGGCCGCGGCCGGCTACACCCGGATCCACCTCACCACCGGCCCGCGCCAGCCCGAGGCCAGGGGCCTCTACCTGGCGGCCGGCTACACCCCGCTGTTCGACGTCACCGCCGACCCCCCGGCCACCGGCCCGCTGCCCTTCGAGAAGCGGCTCCCCGTCCTCGCGCACACTCCCTGAAAGGCCTCCCGTGAGAACCACCACCGTCCGTCGCCGCCTGCTCGCGGCCACCGCCCTGCTGCCGGTCCTGGCCCTGGCCGCCTGCGGCTCGGATCCGAAGATCGCGGGCGCGGCGGGGGCGGGCGGTCCGGCCGCTTCCGCCACCGAGGACGTCGTCTCCGGCCTGAAGACGTCGGACGCCGCCGCCGCGCTGCTGCCCGAGGAGGTCCGCAAGGCCGGCACCGTCACCTTCGGTTCGGCCTTCGGCGCGCCGCCCACCGCGTTCTACGCCGACCAGGTCAGCAAGAAGCCCGCCGGGATCGACATCGACTTCTCCGACGCGGTGGCCAAGCTGCTCGGCCTGACGGTGCGGCGCGAGGAGGCCGCGTTCGAGACCATCCTCCCCGCCCTGGACAGCGGCAAGTACGACGTCGGCACCGGCAACTTCGGGGTCACCACGGCCCGGTTGAAGACCATCGACTTCGTCACCTACATCGACGACGGCCAGGGCTTCGCGGTGAAGAAGGACAACACCGCGATCCAGCCCGTCACCGACCTGCTCCAGCTGTGCGGGCTGACGGTCGGCACCGGCGCCGGCACCACCTTCGAGACCACCCTCAACAGCCGCCGGAACGTCTGCACCGACGCGGGGAGGAAGCCGTACGAGGTCAAGGCGTTCAGCGAGAGCGGCGCGCTGCTGACCGGCCTCCAGCAGGGGCGGGTGGACATCGAGATGTCCACCATCAACGGTCTGCGCCACCAGGCCGCGCAGGACGCCTCCGGCACCCGCTTCCTCGGCGAGTTCCACCGCCTCGACGTCGGCTTCGCCCTCAAGAAGGGCTCGAAGCTCGCCCCGGCCTTCCAGGCGGCCGTCAACCAGCTGATCAAGGACGGGACGTACGAGCGGATCCTGCGCAAGTGGGGGGTCGCCGACTCGGCGATCAAGGAGTCGCAGATCAGTCCGCCCGAGCACGCGTGAGCGCGGGCCTCGTCGAAGGAGCCCTCCGATGACCGTCACGACCGGCACTCCCCTTACCCCTGCCACCTCCGCGGCCCCGACGGCCCCGGTCCGCCCGGGAGCCGCGGCCGTCGACCTGGACGCGCTGGACGGCCTGCGGACCGTCCCCGCCCGACACCCCTGGCGCTGGGCGGTCGGGGTCGCCGCCCTGGTCGTCCTCGCCCAGTTCGCCCACGGCCTGGCCACCAACCCCGGCTGGGACTGGGCCACCTTCCGGCTCTACTTCACCGCCGACACGATCCTCCAGGCGGTCGGCCGGACGCTCGAACTGACCGCCTACGGAACGGTGCTGGGCTTCGTGCTGGGCGCCGTGGTGGCCGCGATGCGGCTGTCCCGCAGCGCGGTCCTGCGGTCCATCGCCTGGGCGTACGTCTGGGTGTTCCGCTCGATCCCGCTGATCGTCCAGCTGGTGTTCTGGTTCAACCTCTCGTACCTGTACAAGCGGTTCGGGATCGGCATCCCGTTCGGCCCGAGTTTCGGCGACTTCGAGACGGTCGGCGTGCTCGGCGCGCTCGGCGCCGCGGTGCTCGGCCTCGGGCTGCACCAGGCCGCGTTCGCCGCCGAGATCATCCGCGGCGGGATCATCGCGGTGGACGCCGGCCAGCGGGAGGCCGCCGCCGCGCTCGGCATCCCGCGCTGGCGGCAGGGCCTGCGGATCGTGCTGCCGCAGGCCATGCGGGGCATCCTGCCGGCCGCCGCCAACGAGGTGGTCTCGCTGCTCAAGGGCACCTCGGTGGTGTACGTGATGGCCATCGGCGAGCTGTTCTACCAGGCCCAGGTGATCTACGGCCGGACCGGCCGGGTGGTACCGCTGCTGATGGTCGCCACGGTCTGGTACGTGGTGCTGACCACCGTGCTGTCGGTCGGCCAGTACTACGTCGAGCGCCACTTCGCCCGGGGTGCGCAGCGCACCCCGCCGCCCACTCCGCTGCAGCGGCTGCGGGCCGCCGTCCGGAGCCTGCCGGACCGCACCCGGCCCGCCGCCGCCCGCACCCGCACCCGTACCTCCGGAGGACACCCGTGAGCACCCTGACGAAGACCGGCCCGACCGCGACGGACGCCCCGATGGTGCAGGTCCGCGGCCTGCACAAGAGCTTCGGCCGGCTGGAGGTGCTGCGCGGGGTCGACCTGGACGTCCCGGCCGGCTCGGTGACCGTGGTGCTCGGCCCGTCCGGCTCCGGCAAGTCCACCCTGCTGCGCGCCATCAACCACCTGGAGAAGCTCGACCGTGGCCACGTCGCGATCGACGGCGAGCTGATCGGCTACCGGCGCGCCGGCGACCGGCTGTACGAGCTGAAGGAGCGCGAGGTGCTGCGCCAGCGCACCGGCATCGGCTTCGTGTTCCAGAACTTCAACCTGTTCCCGCACCTCACCGTGCTGGAGAACCTGGTCGAGGCGCCGGTGTCCGCGCTGCGCCGCCCCCGGGCCGAGGCCAGGGCGACGGCGCTGGCGCTGCTGGAGCGGGTGGGGCTGGCCGACAAGGCGGCCGCCTACCCCCGGCAGCTGTCCGGCGGGCAGCAGCAGCGGGTGGCGATCGCCCGGGCGCTGGCGCTGGAGCCCAAGGTGCTGCTGTTCGACGAGCCCACCTCGGCGCTCGACCCGGAGCTGGTCGGCGAGGTGCTGGACGTCATCAAGGACCTGGCCCGCAGCGGCACCACGATGATCGTGGTCACCCACGAGATCGGCTTCGCCCGCGAGGTCGCCGACACCGTGGTCTTCATGGACGACGGCCTGGTGGTCGAGCAGGGCCCGCCGGCCGAGGTCCTGGACCGGCCGCGGCACGAACGCACCCGGGCCTTCCTGGCCAAGGTCCTCTGACCGACTTTTTCTTCAAGTCCCCTCCACCGAGCAGGAGTTCCACCATGTCCCTACCCCGTCGCGCCCTCGTGACCGCGGCCGCCGCGCTCGCCGCCACCCTCGCCCTGGCCGGCTGCGGCAGCGGTACCACGGGCGCCGCGGCGGAACCCGCCGCCGGCCGGGGCAGCACCGCGCCCGACGGCACCGTGGTGAACCTGTCGCCGAACCAGAACCGGGTGACCACGCCCGAGGTCGACGCGATCGCCGCGCTCGTCCCGGAGGCGATCAGGAAGCGCGGCACGCTGACCGTCGTCGACTCCCTCGGCACCACCCCGCCGCTCGACTTCTACGCCGACGACGACAGGACCGTCATCGGCGTCGAGCCGGACCTCGCCGCCCTGGTCGGCAACGTGCTCGGCCTCAAGGTCGAGTTCAACCCGGTGTCCTGGGAGAACATCTTCGTCGGCCTGGACAGCGGCAAGTACGACGTCGGCTTCTCCAACATCACCGTCACCGAGGAGCGCAAGGAGAAGTACGACTTCGCCACCTACCGGCTGGACGTCCTCGGCTTCGAGGCGAAGAAGGGCAGCGGCCTCAAGGTCACCGGGGCCAAGGACCTCGCGGGCCGCAGCGTCGGCGTCTCCAGCGGCACCAACCAGGAGAAGCTGCTGATCTCCTGGAGCGAGGAGGACGTCCGCAACGGCCTGAAGCCGATCGACATCAAGTACTTCCAGTCCAGCGAGTACTTCCTGGCGCTCTCCTCCGGCCGCATCGACGTCTTCGCCGGCCCGAACCCGAGTCTCGCCTTCCACGTGGTGCAGAGCGGCGAGAGCGAGATCGTCGGCACCTACTCGGGCGGCGGCGCGGACGTCCTCGGCAAGATCGCGGCGACCACGAGGAAGGACGACGGGCTGGTCCGGGCGCTCAACGGGGCGATCGACGAGGTGATCAGGAACGGCACGTACGGGCAGGTGCTCAAGCGCTGGGGCCTGGACAACGAGGCCGTGCAGGCATCCGAGATCAACCCGCCCGGACTGCCGAAGCCCAAGCCGTAGCCCCGGCCGTAGCTGCGGCCGTAGCTGCGGCTCGAACCGCGGCGGGTTCGTTCACCCGTTCGTTCCCGGCCGCCGCTATGGTGACCCTCCGACGGCGAACGACGCGCGGTCGCGGTCGAGTTGGGGGAGGGCATGCGGCAGGGCGAGGTGCTCGACGGCCGGTTCCGGCTGGAGGAGCCGCTGGGCAGGGGCGGCTTCGGCGTGGTCTGGCGGGCGACCGACACCGAGCTGCGCCGCGAGGTCGCGGTCAAGGTGCTGCTGGCGGAGCACGCCACCGACCAGGAGGCGGTCGGCCGGTTCGTCCGCGAGGCGCACACGGCCGGCGGGCTCTCCAACCCGCACATCGTGACCGTGCACGACTACGGGCGGACCGGGGCCGGCCGGACGCCGTACCTGGTGATGGAGCTGGTGCGCGGCCGGGCGCTGTCCGCGGTGCTCAAGGACGGCCTGCCCGAGCACGCGAAGGCGCTGCGCTGGATGCGGCACGTCTGCAAGGCGCTGGACGCCGCGCACCGCTCGGGCGTGGTCCACCGGGACATCAAGCCCGAGAACGTCATGATCACGGACGAGGGCGAGCGGGCCAAGGTGCTGGACTTCGGCATCGCCCGCCTGGTCACCCAGACCGTCCGGCTCACCTCCACCGGCAACGTGGTCGGCACCGTCCCGTACCTGGCGCCCGAGTGCTGGTCCGGCGGCACGGTGGACGGCCGGGCCGACCTCTACGCGCTCGGCGTCATGCTGTACGAGGTCTGCACCGGCGCCCGCCCGTTCCGCGCCGCCTCCGCCGCCGAGTACATGTACAAGCACCTGGAGGAGGTCCCGCTCCGGGTGCGCAGCAAGGACCCGGCGCTGGCCGGGCTGGTCGCGCAGCTGCTCGCCAAGTCCCCCGCGGACCGGCCGGCCGGGGCCGCCGAGGTACTGGAGCGGCTGCGCGCCGTCCGGCCGGGGATGCTGCGCCCGGGCGACCCCAGCGCGGAGCAGCTGCGCCGGCGGGCCGACCGGGCCTGGCAGCACGGCGTGGCGGGCGAGGCGGCGCAGGCGGTGGAGATCCTCACCGGCCTCGTCCCCGAGTTCGCCCGGATCTGCGGCCCGGCCGATCCGCGCACCCTGCGCACCTGCCACGACCTGGCCCTGTGGCTGGCCCGGGCCGGCAGCCCGGCCGCCGCCGTCGCCCTGCTGGACGAGCTGACGCAGGTACCGGGGGCCACCCCGCAGGCCCGGGCGGACGCGCGGCGCGACCTGGCGCACTGGCAGCGGGAGGTCGCCCGGCTCGGCCCGGGCCGGCCGTGCGCGCTGAGCCTCGGGGTGCTGCTGGGCAGTGGCGCGCAGGGCGGCTGAGGCGTCCCGCGGGCGGCCCGCCGCCGCGCCTGCGCCTGCGGGCCGCCCGGTGTCAACCGTGCGCGCACCCGAGCCGGGGCCCGCGGCCGGTGCGGGAGTTGGGAGGATTCCGCCCATCGGGACGGTCTGGTCCGCTGCCCCGGCGCATTGGTATACCTCGTGGTCAGAGTCGGGAGCGGTGTCCGTGCCGCCCCGGTGAGCTGCGACGAATGGCTGGTGACGGATCGATGAAGCTCCTTCGCGTCGGACCCCCGGGCGCCGAGCGCCCGGTCGTCCTGGGTGCGGACGGCACCGCGTACGACCTCTCCGGGCGGACCCGTGACCTCGACGGGGACTTCCTGGCCGGGCTGGACCCGGCCGTGCTGGCCCGGGAGGTGGCCGCCGGCGCCCTGCCGGCGGTGGACCTGGCCGGGCAACGGGTGGGCGCTCCGGTGGCCCGCCCGGGCAAGGTGGTCGGCATCGGGCTCAACTACCGCGACCACGCGGCCGAGGCCGGGGCGGCGATCCCGGCCGAGCCGGTGATCTTCCTCAAGCCGAGCTCCACCGTGGTCGGGCCGTACGACGAGGTGCTGGTGCCGCGCGGCGGCGAGAAGACCGACTACGAGGCCGAGCTGGCCGTCGTGATCGGCCGGACGGCCCGCTACCTGGAGGAGCCCGGGCAGGCCGCGGCGGTGATCGCCGGCTACACGATCGCCAACGACGTCACCGAGCGGGCCTTCCAGTTCGAGCGCGGCGGCCAGTGGGACAAGGGCAAGTCGGCGGAGACCTTCACCCCGCTCGGGCCCTGGCTGGTCACCGCCGACGAGGTGGCCGACCCGCAGGCGCTGTCGCTGCGGCTCTGGGTCAACGGCGAGCAGCGGCAGCACGGCAGCACCGCGGAGATGATCTTCCCGGTGCTCGAACTGGTCGCCTACGCCAGCCGGTTCATGGTGCTGGAGCCGGGCGACGTGATCGTCACCGGCACCCCGGCCGGGGTCACCCTGGGCCGCCCCGGCACGCCGTACCTCGCCCCGGGCGACGTCGTCGAGATCGAGATCGACGGCCTCGGCCGCCAGCGCCAGGTGCTCGGCAAGGCCTAGATGACTGATGCCAAGGGCTCGCCGCCGCGCATGACATGAAGCGAGGGAGTCCAAAGATCGGTTGTGACGCCTGATCTGGACTCCCTCGCGA